>NZ_JBLXXV010000012.1:0-41051 GCF_048512995.1 Rothia sp. P6271
AAACACCCACACGACTCTTTATTGTGAGGTGCTGTTTTTTGGAACGACATGTAAAGAAAATTTTTTAACCATATACTGATAACGATTCTCATTATTAAGTTATGATGCTGAATGCATATCACTAGAAAGGCAATGATGTTTACACCCACATCTGGTGCATCAAAGCACCCTATTACCCGTTGCACGCTAGCAGCAGGTTTAGCATTTAGCTCTCTCTTCGCCGCTCTACCAGCAGCACAGGCTGGACCTGATGATGGCAAAATTGTTGCCACTCAAGCACATATCGACACCCCCAAGAGTTTCTGGGATGAAGATCAAAACACCTTCGCCATCTATGCTGAAGCACCTTCACAAGACGGCACGGGGCCAGCAAACTATGACCCAAATGATGCTGTTATTTGGGTTGGCAAAGGCTGGGGCTCAGACTTTAGACAGGCCAATCAGTACGCTTTCGTGGTGCCAGATTCTGAAGCAGCACGCTTTTTAGGTAATCCTGGCGATGTTCTCTATGCAGCACCCCAGCTTCCAAACTTCAACCATGATCCTGCGTGGGTTGGCTTTGGTGCAGACTCTGATATTCCTGTTGAAAAGTTCCGTGATGCAACGTTCTACCTTGATTTACTCCACGTAGACGGCCCCGGAGAGGTTCAGCTTTTTGGGTACAGTGGAAGCAACTCCCCCACCGCTTTCCGCCGTCTTCTTAGTTCAACAGAAAACGGTTATCAGTCTTCCCTCTTGCGTCAAGGAAGCCACACTCACAATTACACGAGTTTCACCACTCCTGGACGTTATAAGTTCACCTATCGCACTGTTGCTCGTGCAACAGATGGAACGATTATTCAGTCCAAGCCAACAACCGTTACATGGCAGGTAGGCGGTCAACGCCCACTCTCCGGTAGCGGAGCATCTCAAGCGAACGAGAATGACACTCAAAACCGCTACGATGCCGCGCCTTCTGGTGATGTAACGACGGCTCAGTACGAGCTCTCCTATGCTCCGAAGGAAAAAGTTGAACGTGATGGAGATGATTTACTCACAACTCTTACATTCCATGCCGACAGCAAGGTTAACGGAAAACTTACCTTGTTCAATAATGGTTATTTCCTGACTGATTTAGATGTTGTCGATGGACAGGCTCAATGGGATGAGCTCTTTGGAACATCAGCTACAAATATTCAGGCAGTATTCACTCCACATGAAGGTTCTGAGGGTGTTCGCTGGATTTCACAACCTCTGTCTTACACTCAAGGTGGCTCTGGTAGTGTCACTAGCGCCGAGGGTGAGAGCTCTTGGCCTGAAAAGGTGTCAGACCCCGATAATTTGACCCTTAAAACCGAGAATTACTCTATGACTTCCGGTAAATATTCCGTTGAGGTTCTTCCTTCAGATATTGAAGGATACGGGAAAGTCAAAGTTAAATTTGATGACCCTAATTTCCGAGGAGTCTTAGGCGGAGGTTTCTACTTTAAGGCTGATTCTCCGTACCCAGATACAGCTTTTGATGCGCCTTTTGTTAATGGTGAAGCAACGGCTTACTATAGCGATGATGGTTCTTGGATTAACAACGATCACTTGATTGTTAAGATTTTTCCTCATCCAGATATTGATGCTTATGCATCATCTCTTGTACTAAGCGATAAGTATAAGAGTGGTACTTCTTATGCTGCTGATTCAGAAATTAAGCTGAGTTCCGTAGCTTCTCCTGCTCCGGCTGAGCCTGTTGATCCTGCTCCGGCTGAGCCTGTTGATCCTGCTCCGGCTGAGCCTGTTGATCCCGCTCCAGCCGAGCCTACTAAAGACCAATGTGTGGCAACACCATTTATTGGTAAAAAAATCCTAAGTGATGGACACGTCGACATTAAAGGCACGCTCAACCTTTCAGAAAAAAGCCTCGGCTTAGCTCTCAAAGACGAAACTGGCCAAATCGATTCAAAAGCTGTCGATAGAAACCTCAATGATATTGTCTTTACTGTTGGTGACCATGCTCGTCATACCCGCACAGCGCTCATGGGTGGAGAAGAACTTGATAGCTTCGTCGGTAAAGAAGGATCAATGTTCTACGCTTTGCCACAGACTCAAATTCAAGGAACCATCTGGCCAGGGTACAACACTCAAGAAATTGATTATTCAAAGATTGACGGCAGCGTTAAATTGCACATTGAACCGACGATGATGCCTCAAGACGCTACTTTTGGTATGTACCTTAGCGATGCTTTCGGTCAGAATCGAGTTCTTTTAGACTCAACAAAGAACCTCAATGCTATCGATATTTCCTATGCAACGCATACCCATACGAACTGGATTTTCTCTACAGCAGGTAACTATGCATTTACGACGTATTACACTGCCACTCTCAAGGATGGAACTGAAGTAAGCAGCGAAAAACAGCAGCTTTCTTTTGCTGTTGGAGAAGAAGCTATTACTTCTTGCATGACTGCAGCTGAAGTCGAGGATAAGGCTCCTGAAGCTCCTGAAGCTCCTGAAGCTCCTGAAGCTCCTGAAGCTCCTGAAGCTCCTGAAGCTCCTGAAGTAGAGGATAAAGCTCCCGAAGCAACGATGCCACCGTCTTCAGAAGAAGACACCCCAGCTCCAGAAGTCACAGACCCTGTCGTTGAGGTTGTTGTCCCTGAACAGGCTGAGCACGGTGACCATCATGGGCACCATGAACATGGGCACACCCACGGTGTAGCTCCAGCACCGACTGCCCAAGCACCATCATCTGCTCAACACGCTAAAGCAACAGCCCCAGCACAGAAGAAGTGTTACCCCAAAGAGCAAGTGATTGCCCACGCATCTCACAATGATCACGCGCATCATGCTACTAACGCTTCATTTGTACCGGCTATCAAGCGAGCTGTTCAGACGAGCACCGTCGTCAATACTTCAGCTGACCAAGTTCACGAAGGACACTTTGACTTCGGTGCGCTACTTAGCGGAGGAAAACTCTCAGCCTCCGTCAAGGACGATCGCGTTAGCCCATCTCGATGGGTTGCACCTACCTCATTGCAATTCGTCTTGGGTAACGCCGCACAGAAAAAACTCCCTGCTGGCATGAGTGACATCGCTCCAGCCGGTAGCGAGGTGTACTTGATTGGCGCAACCCAAGAAGCTGGAGTTCCATGGTTAGGTTGGAACACTCAAGATCCAGAACTTGTCAAGAACGCTCAAGGTCCTGTCACCATGAAGCTCAACAGCCTCAAAGGTCCAGGAAAAATGGCAGTATTCCTCTCCGGAAACTTCGGTTCTGCTGGGCAGAAGGTCTTTGACTCCAACACATTAGGTTCATTTGACGTTCCAGTAAACACCCACCAACACGGCAACTGGGTATTTACCGAACCCGGCAACTACACCGCAAACATCTCCTTCACCGCAACGTTGAAAAATGGACAGAAAGTCACAACTTCTGCCGACCTCAACTTCCAAGTAGGAGACGTTCAAGAGGATAAGAGCCAAGCAGAAGAAAAAGCTTCTGCCCCTAAGGCACAGACTCCTCAAAAAACTCCACAACAAGAATCACAAGAAACCCAACGAGGCACTATTGATACCGCAACAGGTATCGTCACACGTCCTGATGGGGCGAAAGTTCGCATCGTTGGAAAAACCGCTGATGGAGAAGATTGCGCACTACCTCAGCAAGAACTTGCACAAGCACAGAAAGAATCTGCAGCCGGCAAACTTGCATACACAGGTTCGCAAACCGGAACATATCTCGGTTTCGCAGCTTTGCTTCTCGTAGCTGGCGCGGGCGCGTTGACTATCGCTCGTCGCAAGAATGCGTAAATCGCGCATAGCGCGCATATTGGCGTACATCCCGGTCTTTGCTCTTGCACTGACCGGGTGTACGCCCCCTGCAGCCACCACCAGCAACCAACCATTGCAGGTGGTGGCTTCCACGCCTATCCTGGCAGATTTAGCACAAACTGTTGGAGGCTCACGCGCGCACGTTACCTCACTCGTTCCCCCCGGTGCTAACCCCCACTCATATGAGCCTTCTCTACGCGATATTCGAGATATCGCCTACGCCCATGTCGCGTTAACTAACGGTCTTTTATTAGAACAAAATAAGCTCATTCGGACTATTGACGCGAACCTCCCCGAACCGGTAAAAGCCGTTCCCGTTGCAGAACATATCTCTCAATACGGTGGGCAACTCCAACGTATTGTCGAAGACGCATCCTTAGATTCCCTCTGGCTCGGTGTACGTATTGAA
This sequence comes from Rothia sp. P6271, assembly GCF_048512995.1. Lineage (NCBI taxonomy): Bacteria > Bacillati > Actinomycetota > Actinomycetes > Micrococcales > Micrococcaceae > Rothia > Rothia sp. P6271. Next base: position 4,211 of record NZ_JBLXXV010000012.1, read on the forward strand.
GGTGGACATGCTGGTGAGCCAGTTCATCTGAACACAACAAAGATGGTAGGCCCCGGACAATCCGCAAGTTTTATTACAGAAACTTTCGGTGCCGTTGACACTGTTTCAGATTCTCATTCTTCCCAAGCAACTCGCAAAGATTTAAATGGGCAAGAAGTCTCGACTGGTGTTTTAGGATCAGTAGAATTGCCGGCACAAGCTCATACCCACCTTTCGTGGAGTTTTGCAAAACCTGGGCTCTATGAGATAACGGTCCAAGCAGCAGACCATCAAGGAAAAACCACACAAGAACAAGTTGTTCGTTTTGCTGTTGGTGTTGATTCTGCCCAGCTTGCTCAAAAACTTGGTTCAGAGGTGAAAGTTCTCGATGCAGGACACGCAGATATTACTGCAAATATTGATACCGGCAAGATTTCTCTACGTACCGATTCACACGAAAATATCGAGTACTTAGACCCCGACAAGACCCTTATAGAAGTTCCGACCCGCACCTTGCAAGAAATACCTTCAGGTAGTCACTACCGTTTTTTGCATAACGATACGGGACAGGTGTATCTCTTAGCTCAAGCTGTTCTTGGAAAACACGTTCATGGGGATACTGACCCTCATTTTTGGCATTCTATTCCCAATGTTCAAGCTGCTGTCTCTGTTATTCGTGATGTCATGAGCGCAGCAGACCCTCAAGGTGCTACCGAGTACGCACGCAATGCTTCTGAATACGTTAAGGAACTCTCAAAAGGGCACCAAAAGTTACAGGAAATATATGGGGCCCTCAATGAGTCTGAACGAAATATCATCACCACTCATGACGGTTACCGGTATCTAGCCGATACATATCAGCTCAAAGTGGCAGGTTTTGTTACTCCTGCCGCCGGCTCAGAACCAAGTGCGCAACAGCGAGCGCGTCTGCGTCGAACCATTGAAGATCTCAATGTTCCAGCACTTTATTTAGAGCGTGGAATACTTCAGCGGACAAGTGTTCTTGCAGAAGTTGCCTCAGATACTGGTACAAGAGTATGCGAGCTGTATTCAGACACGCTCGATGATCAAGCCCCTCATTATTTAGACATGATGTTAGCTAACGCAAACATGATACGAACCTGTTCATCAGGAAAATAATTCACAGATGACATGTTGGGAGAAGAAAATTCTATGAAAAAATTTCCTCGTTTAACCGCCGCTATATGCACTCTATTATTTGTGGGGATGAGTTCTTCTATTGCTCCAGCAATAGCAGATGAGTCTGGTTCAGAGCATCACGATGCAAATATTTCAGTTCAAGAAAGAGCGTTAGAGCAAACTCTAAGTTCTGATGCCCCAATTGGTACAGAACATGTTGTCATTTCCCAAGGCCATGTTGATATGGGACCAAAGTTTGTTGATGGGCAGTGGCGTTTGATGCTTCACGACGATCATGGTCAATCCCCTGTATGGCGTCATCTATCTGATGTTGTTCTTCACGGTAATGATGACGCTAAGCTTCCGGTACCAGATGACCCGCGCTATGCTTTTGTGCACGCTTCTGCTGGTGATGATGTTTATGTTATTCCTCAAACCGAACGTTCTGGTGTTGTTTGGCCTGGATGGAACAGTCAAGACCCAGAGGTAGTTTCACGTCTTGGTGAGGGTATGACGCTCACCCTAGAGAAGGTTGAGGGCCCAGGCCAGATGAGCCTCTACCTCGAAAACGGTAATTTCAGTGCCCCGCAGGTACTGTGGAACTCTGCAGATACTCAAGCTCAAGATATTTGGGTCGACAATAATAGCCACGTTCACGCAAACTGGGTTTTCACGAAACCTGGTGCATATTTTGTGACGGTTAAGGCTCATGGGACTCTCGCAGATGGCACAAAGGTCTCAGATACTGAACGACTACAATTCGCTGTTGGCAATGTGTTAAATCCGCAAGAGCTTTTTACACAAGCAGAGTCAGAACCGGCAGAATCTTCTTCACCAGATGATGCTCAAGCGTCTTCTTCACCGGTAGCTCCTCAGTCAGCATCATCAGCTCAAGCAGTTTCAGCACAAGATTCTCAAAGTTCAGGTTCTTCTATTCTTCCCATCGCATTATTTGCTGGTGTGGGAGTGATTCTTGTTGTTCTCCTGTATGTTTTCTCTCGTAAAAGTAAACGTGCTCAACAAGAAGCGCAGGAGCGTCTTCATTGAGATATTCTTTTACTTCTTCTATTCAGGATTCTGCTGTGCAAACGCCCCTTGTGTTAGCTCAAGATGTTCGAGTTCATTACGGGCATCGGGAGATTATCTCGGGTCTTGATATGAAAGTTTCACCGGGAGAGTTTATTGCCTTAGTTGGTGCAAATGGTGCCGGAAAAACTACTCTTTTAAGAACTCTGATGGGCTTGATTTCTCCAAGTTCGGGTACCGTATCTATTTTGGGTCGGTCGCCGATAGCGGCACGTGAAAAGATTGGTTATGTCCCTCAGAAACATTACTTTGAGTGGTCTTTTCCCATTACTGTCAAAGATGCTGTTCTTACGGGTAGGACTCGTGCTATTGGGTGGTTTCGCCGCCCGTCAACGGATGATTGGGTGAGCGTGTTCCGTGCTATTGAGCGTTCGGGAATTACTCATCTGCAAGATCGGGTGGTCGGGGAGCTATCTGGTGGTCAACGTCAAAGGGTTTTGCTTGCCCGAGCTTTAGCTTCAGATCCTTCTTTATTGCTCCTTGATGAACCGTTCACCGGCGTTGATGCGCCCACGCAAGATTCTCTCAATGAGTTATATACGTCGTTAGCCGAAGAGGGTTTAGGTATTGTGATGTCTACTCACGATATGCTCTCGGCGCTAACGCATTGTTCTCGTATTTGTGGTGTTCGTGGGAGCCTTGCCTTAGATGCTCCTGCGCATCAGCTCAGTGTGGAAGAACTTCATCATTGGCTTAGGGAGGCGTAATTGATTACCCCTTTGGATTTTATTCAAGATCTTTTGAACCCTCATCTGAGTTTTCTTCTTCGTGCGCTTGGTGCTGTTGTTATCGCCTCGGTTGTCACAGGAATTATTGGTAACCATGTTGTCTTACGGGGGATGGTCTTTATCGGTGATGCTGTTGCCCACTCAGTTTTCCCTGGTTTAGCGGTCGCCTTTGTCATCGGTTCTAATCTGATGCTTGGCGGGATGGTTGCCGGTGTTGTGACTGCTATTTTGGTGGCTATTTTTAGTCAGAACCAAAAGTTACGTGAAGATTCGGTCATCGGCATTTTCTTTGCGGGGTCTTTTGCACTCGGTATTGTCATTATTTCCTTGCAGCCAGGGTATTCGGGGTCTGTCCAAGATTTCCTTTTTGGATCTATTGTTGGTATCTCGGCACAAGACGTTGCAACGGCTGCATTAATTGGTGCTGTTGTCCTTCTCGTTTTAGCTATTTTTCATCGCCCCATCGTCACGGTAAGTCTTGATAAAGAGTCCGCTCGAGCTCTTGGCATTCCTGTTTTACTGATGGATATTGTTCTCTACGTTCTGGTTACTGTTTCCGTGGTTATCTCTTTACAGACGGTAGGTAACGTTCTGGTTCTTTCGTTGATTGTTGTACCAGCGTCTGCTGCTCGCATGTTATGTTCTACGTTACGAGGGATGATGTTCTTCTCCCCTATTTTTGGTGCTATATGTTCAACGATTGGGTTGTATCTTTCGTGGTCTTGTGTTTTACCCGTAGGTGGAACAATTGTTTTGACCATGATTGCGGGATTCTTAGTCGCGTGGGTGTTCTCATCTGTGAAAACACGTCGCGCATTGTAGAGTTCAGCTCATTAAAAGAGTGTTTTTTGAAACCACGCTGGTTTCAAAAAACACTCTTTTGCGTTATGTCATAGGTTTTATGCTCTACGCAAGAGACGATGCACAACAACGGAAGCTGAAGCCATCAGTATTGCTGAGATAATAGCCGTCCACACAACCCCAGCGTCGAAAGCATGTTGAGCTGAGGAAAGTAACTGTGCACCGTGTCCCATATGTTGTGCCACAGCGACAGCACCTCCTAAGGTTTCTTGTGCATGATGTGCATCCTCAGCGTTAAGTCCTTGGGGTAGCTGAATCTGTGACCGGTATATTGCGGTGATGATTCCACCTAATACTGTTGTTCCTAAGAGTGCACCTAACTCATACGAGGCTTCTGAAATAGCTGAGGCAGCCCCAGATTTTTCAGATGGCACGCTCGAGAGCATGAGATCATTAGCGATAGTTTCACCTGCTCCGGAGGCAGAACCAAGCATGAGGAACGCAATCATCAGCCCTAAGTTCGTGACAGCGTTATCAGAAACTGCTACTACGACATAGGCGATAGCACTGAGCATCAAAGAACCAGCAACGACCGTCCCAGGAGCAATTTTAGGTACGATTTTTACGACAGCTAAACCTGCCAGAACGGTAATAGTTAGACCTGGTAAGAGAAAGATACCAGCACCCATGGGCGACATTCCCCGAACTAGCTGAAGATGCTGTGAGACAAAGAAAATGAACCCCGCTAAGGAGAAAATTGCTAAGAGATTTCCGACGATAGCGCCGGTAAAGGTTGGGTTGGTAAACAACCGTACATCGAGCATCGGGATAGGACGCTTGAGCTGTCTACGAACGAAAAGTACACCGCACATTATTCCGGTGATTCCTGTCAGAATGGTCAAGGGTGTTAACCCTGATTCTGCAACCGCTTTGATGGCGTAGACGATGGGGGTCATCGTTGATATTGCAAGAAAAATGGAGGTAACGTCTATTTCTCCGGGGTTGGGGTCTTGAGATTCTGGAAGAATCCATGGCGCTAACGCAAGAAATGGTAGGAGAACCACAAGCCCCATCAGAAAGATGGAGCCCCAGGGGAAGTGTTCTAGCAGGAACCCTCCAACGATAGGTCCCAATGCGGCACCACCAGAAAACATTGCTGCCCAAATAGCTATTGCAGTCCTTCGTTCACTAGCGCGGGTAAAGATGTTACGAATGAGCGAAAGGGTTGACGGCATGAGCATTGCGCCAAAGAACCCGATAGTTGCCCGCCCGATGATGAGCCACGTGGCATTTGGCGAGAAAGCGGCTAAGGCGGAAGCGAGCGCAAACCCTGTTGAACCGATCAATAGAAGTTTTTTACGGCCGATTCTGTCTCCGAGACTTCCCATCGGAACTAATAGGCCGGCAAGGACAAGAGAATATACGTCAATCATCCATAGTTGTTGCACCCCAGTAGGTTGTAGCGCTTGAGAGATAGAGGGCATTGCAAAAGCAAGTACAGTGTTGTCTACGGATACGAGTAGTACCGGTAGCATCAGCACAGCTAGAGCAGACCAGCGACGACGTGAGCTGCTTATCAGTTGGTGTTCAGAAACGATGGTGTTGGGGGCAGTTTTCACGAGTTATCTAAGGATTCTCCTATTTGAAGGTTCGATGCAGTTTGGCAAGGGATAGAGCAATATTTTTCCGGTTCCTGCGATACATGCCTAGTGCTTTATATATTGGGTGAAGAGAGTATCTCCCCCATCGTGCTTCTCGGGCATCAAAGGTTTCTCGTACTGTTACAGACCCGTCGTGGTGGTCGATAAGTTCCCAGCCCCATTCGTGCCCTGCGGGGTGACGCCATGTGATGAATTGATTTTTTTGGGCACGGGTTACGGTGAGCGTCATCTGATAGGGAAGCAACAAGAACATTTTCTCTGTAAAACGGTCTCCTGTTGTGAGTTCTGGAGTTTGTTGTGAAAGCAGTTTTTGGACGCTTCCCCCACCATCGAGCTCGCAATGTTTTGCGGGGTTGGCAATGAAGGTGTAGAGCTCTTGGACGTTTGCGTTCAGTGTTGTTTCTGCGCAGATAACAGCGGCGTTAGTATCGACGAATTGCACCAAAGGTTGAGTCATATGCTGTACTCTATCCTAGGTTTTTATCTTCGTGGGAAATATTTCTTACTGTGCGTTTGGGGCTGTTATGCTGACGTGTCAAAATAAGAGTATCTACTTTTACAGTGGTTTGTACTCTAAATAGTTTAAATCCTCGAGAGGTACTTCCCATGATTTTTATTGTTGTTAAGTTCCCTGTTAAGCCTGAAGAAGCTGAGAACTTCGTTGAGAAGCTTACTCCGTTTACCGAGGCGACTCGTGCAGAACCTGGTAATAAGTGGTTCCAGTGGTCTCGTAGCGTAGAAGATCCTTGTGAGTTTGTCCTTGTTGAAGCTTTTGAAGAGGACGCAGCAGAAGCTCACGTTAATTCTGATCATTTCCGTGAGGCAATGAAAACGTTGCAACCACTTCTCACTCGTACTCCTCAGATTATTTCTCGTGTTATTGAGGGGCATGATTGGGATGAGATGGGAGAGCTTAAAGTCGAGGGCTAAACGGCTTTAACATGAGTTTTCTTGCGGGGAGACTCAGGGAATACGGGTGTTATTTTCTCACCTCTAAGAGTAATAGCGTTTTCTCTGAGTCTTCTCGGTTCTAGTGTGGGTAATTTTCACTAGAATAAGTATGGATAGTGTAAACCCGTCTATATATAACCGACTATGGGAGATTCCTTAATGACTGTGAACCCACAGGAAACAGAAAACAATACTGCAGAGGGAGTGAATTGCCCTTCTACTCAGCTTGCGGTGTCTACTGTTATTCTTGCTTTGCGTGCTAAGGAGGGGGAATCGCAACATTCTCTATGGCTCCCATTAGTACGTCGTTTACGCGAACCTTATAAGGGACAGTGGGCGTTGCCTGGTGGCCCGTTGCCTTACGATATGTCTTTGGAACAGGCAGCAGGTTCTACCCTTAAACGTGCGACGGGGCTTGTTCCGGGTTATCTTGAGCAACTTTATGCTTTTGGTGATGTTCATCGGACACCAGATTATCGCGTACACCGTGATGGTGGGTCCTTACCTGTTCCATCGACGGATACTCAAAATACCCCACGCACTGTGTCCGTTGTGTATTGGGCGTCTATTCCTGCGACGGAAGTCAGCCATACCCGAATCCATGAGAATATCCGCTGGTTCCCTGCTGATGAGTTACCGTTGTTGGCTTTTGACCATAACGAGATTATTGAGTATGCGTTGTATCGTCTGCAGAATAAGGTGGAATATTCTCGTATTGCTCATTCTTTCTTGGGTGAGGAATTCACTTTAGCTCAATTGCGTGAGGTGTACGAAGCGATTTTGGGGCGTCCTTTGGATCCGGCGAATTTCCGTCGCCAGATTGCTGCATCTAAATCTATTATTGATACGGGTAAACGAGTTGAGGGAACTCGTCATCGTCCTCCGCGTTTGTATCGTTATGATCATTCCAAGGCTTTTGCTGATCAAGGGCCGTTGGGTATGTATCGTGCTGCAGAGCATGCAGCAAATAACCTTTAACCTTTTTAACCTCTAAGGAATTTTATGAAAATCACTCGCACTTTTGTTCTCTCAGGGGTAGCTCTCTTGGCGCTTTCAGGTTGTTCTTCTGCTGCCCCGGAGGCTGAGCCTTCACCGTCTTCAAGCAAAGTTTCTTATGCGGATGGGGTGCACGCTAAAGTTCTTTCTGTAGAAACAGCAAATACGATTAGCGTTGATATTGATGGACAGACTAAGGAAGTCCGTCTGCTGAATGTTGTTGCACCAACCGAACATAATAATGAGTTTTCAGGGTCATGTTTAATACCTGAGTCCACAGACTTTTTAAGGCAGAAGCTTCCTGAAGGTACTGAAGTAACGTTGGACTTTGATAACTCACGAGTAGGTTCTTCCGGTTATCTTGAAGCTGCAGTCTATGTTGGTGATGATTTGATTAATGCTGACGTTGTCCGTGAGGGATTTGCGACAACAACGTTCCTTTCTGAACGGGATGAGCATTATGCCCCTGTTTCTGAGGCTCAGCAAGAAGCTGCTCGTGAGGGGCACGGCATTTATTCTAAAGATGTTGAGTGCGCTCTTCCTCATGCTATCCAGCTCCATATCGATCGAGTTCATCAAGCAAACGAGTCTGATGATGAGGATGCACGCATAAGCTCTTATAAAGCTGCGTCAAGATTTTATAACACGTTAATGTCTACGGCGAAATCTCCAAATACGTGGATTGGTTCTATTGTGACTCTTGATGCGGTCAAGGATCAGCTCAAAGAACTTAAGAACGCTCTCGGCAAGAACTATTATGACCTTCAAGGTAAAACTGAACAAGAAAAGCAGTCTGAGGCGAATGAGCCGGTTCGTCCTGGCAGCTAGTTTTAGCTGATTTTATAACCGTTAAATGCTGGTGGGGCAACACGTACGTGTTGCCCCACCAGCATTTAAGATTGATGTCTTAATGCAGGTTTATACGTTAGGGATGATGAGTCCTTTAGTTTGGGATACCGCACGGGAGAATCGGTCTTGGACGTCTGCCCAGTTAACGATGTTCCAGAATGCGTTGACGTATTCACCTTTGACGTTTTGGTAGTCGAGGTAGAAAGCGTGCTCCCACATGTCTAGTTGTAGTAGTGGGATAAGACCGACAGAGATGTTGCCTTGCTGGTCGTAGAGCTGTTCGATGATGAGGCGTTCACCAACGGTATCCCATGCGAGAATAGCCCATCCTGAGCCTTGGATGGTGGTGGCAACGTTCGTGAAGTGGTTGCGGAATCCGTCGAAGGAGCCGAAGAATTCATCGATTGCAGCAGCGAGTTCGCCGGTAGGTTTGTCGCCGCCTTCTGGGGAGAGGTTTTGCCAGAAGATGGAGTGGTTGGTGTGTCCACCGAGATTGAATGCGAGGTCTTTGGACAGTTTTGAGACGGTACCAAAGGAGTTGTTTTCGCGTGCTTCATGGAGCTGCTCTAGCGCTGCGTTAGCGCCAGCGACGTAAGCTGCGTGGTGCTTGTCGTGGTGCAGTTCCATAATGCGTGCTGAGATATGTGGCTCAAGTGCCGCATAGTCGTAGGGTAGGTCTGGAAGAACGTATTTCTCTGCCATCAGGAGAGTTCCTTTCACAAGTTGTGTTGTTTTGTATCGTGATTTTTTGGTTTCATGTACAGTTTACGCATTGAAAGTAGGGTTGTCTTCCAAGGGGAACTACAGTTCGACTTGTCGTTGAGGTTTTTTGAGTACTTTCAAGCTCTTGTATTTGTTCTATTGAGAATACATTTATTCATGTCAGAGACACTTTAAGTGGGTTTTAGGGGAGCTTTAGAGATTCACTCCCCCACATTGTTTTCTCAAGAAAATATTGTGAATAATGTGAACAAAGTTTTCCACAACTCGTGGATAAACATGTGGAATGTTCGAATATCAGCGATTGTATTGGCTTATTTTGAATAAAAATTGCTTATTTTTCTATGCAATTCGAATAATTTCAGAAATCATCGTATTAATCTTCGATAATGACAGTGGTGTAAGTTTTCCACCCTTGTGGATAAAACCTGTGCATAACTAGCCTAAAACAGTCTTCCCCTGAGGTCTCAACCATACATTTTTCCGATATTTCCACACCTAGAGCAGATTGTTCCGCCATTAAGTGGAAATTGTGCACATAGTTATCCACAAGTGGGGATAGTCAAATACTTTAGATAGGTAAGCCCCCGTGATGTTTTCTACCAGTGCTCAAAAAACACCTCTAGAAGCCAAAGAAACAGCATGTCAAAAGCTTATCGCTGAACACCCAACCCTAGAATCCGCTATGACCCACATCCTCACACTGGTGTAATCACATAGTTGTAAGTTTTCCACCCCTGTGGATAAAAGCTGTGCATAACTCATCGCTATAAGAGACGATAAAAAAGGAAGGTTCGTCGTTGATATCAACGACGAACCTTCCTTAGAAGAATTTAGCGTGAAGACTAAGCAGCTACTTTCCCTCGAGAGAAGATACGGTCAACAGCGTAAGCTCCAGGCCCAGTAAGAACAAGGGCAACCGCCATGACTGCGTAGCTAAGAGGAAGCTCAAAGCCACTACCGCTTGCGAAGAATCCATGTGAAATGTGAACAAAAGCGATAGCGCCAAACATAGCAATGCTCGTAAGAAGCGCCGCTAAACGAGTTGCTAGACCGAGAACAATGAGCAAGCCACCAACAAGCTCAACATAGGTGGTAAAGTTTGCTGAGATTTCAGGAGCTGGAATCCCTAACTTCTCGAATCCCGCGGTAACACCACTGATGGTCTTTTCGCTGTATTTCTGCCAGCCGTGCAACATCATTGCAATACCTAGCCCAAGACGTAGAACCAAAAGCCCTACAGAAGATGAAGGTGTATTTCTTAAAATATCCATAACTTTATCTTCGTCTAGAAATACTTTCCATTACAAGTTCCTAGACGTATAAAGTAATATTTATCATGCCTTTTTATGGTGATTTATCACACTATGGCTCAAAAGGGTGTTTAAAGAGCAACGGGGCGCAGCTCAAAGATAATGCCACACCCCGTCACTCTTGAGACTCTATAAGAAGCTCAAATATTACACACTTTAGGAACCCGCGGGTGTCGGTGCAGAATCATCAACACCGTGGTCATCGCCAAACTCACGAGCAACAAAGTTCTCGATATCAAAGAGGTTATCGGTACGCTTACAGATAGTTACCAAAGTTTCCATTGAAGCAACTTCCTCCACCTGCTCTTTGAGGAACCACAACATAAACTGCTCACCCAAAGCATAGTTCTCAGCACGAGCAGCTTCAAAAAGAGCCTCAATCTGCTCAGTCACAGTCTTCTCTTGCTGTAAAGAAAGCTCAGCAATTTCTAGAACACTTGAAAAATTGTTTTCAACATGAGGAATACCTGGAATCTGAATTTCTTGGCCCCGATCGAGCTGATACTGGACCATCATCAGAGCATGTCCGCGCTCTTCTAACGACTGACGATAGAAATGGCGAGCAAGCTGAGGAAGATCCTCAGAGTCGAGCCACACTGCCATCGCTAAATATTGGTGAGACGCATGGAACTCATGTCCAATTTGTTCGCTGAGAAGCTCATAGAAGTTCTTAGCCATTAGGTGTTCTCCTTATATATTGGCTCACATGCAGATAGGCATGTTTTTATGTGCAGAAAAAAATACATGTTAATCTGCAATATCAATAGCTTCCTCATAAAGACTCAACAACGCTAAATCCTTAAAACCGAGCTATTTATATCCCAGTCTAAAGCACCCATACCCGACTAAGGCTAGCCCAAGAGCATAGAACGTTTAACCGTAATAACTTCAGAAGGCTTATCTCCTAAAACTGCTTCACCAATTTTTGCTAATTGTTTAACTTGGCGAGCGCCTAAATTATCAAAAATCTGCTGACGAACTTCTGTGACATGCCCCGGAGCAGCCTCTTGGACCTTCGTCAGACCTTTACTCTCTAACCTGCACATCGACACTCGGCGGTCTTTACTCCACAAGGCGCGGGTGACATAACCATTTTTTTCAAGGCGAGTTACAACTCGAGAGAGTCTCGGCAATAACGTATTCGTTTGATGTGCCAGCTCAGTCATGGTCAGGCATTGTTCAGAAGCTTCTGATAACACTGCTAAAACCATATATTCGACAAAGCTCAAACCAGAATCTCGTTGGAGTTGCGCTTCAAGTTTTCCAGGCAAGCTAAACATCACGGAGGCGAGAAACAGCCATCCTTCGCGTTCTTCTTCAGATAGCCACGCTACGGTATCAGTATCCTGAGAAGATACTTCAGATGAGGGTGTACTCACGCTCAAGCCTCCGTTCTTTCTAATGTCCGCAGTCTAAAAAATCTAACCTTTTCTATTTTAGTGATTAGTTAAGACATTATGTCTGTTTCATAAATATTTGAGGACATATATATGGACTTTTCTCATAGTAGTGGTGCCTAGACTAACAGAAGTCATCATTTATGACGCTTTCTCTCCTATGATAAGCTTGCTACCTAATACTCTATGTGGATAATACCGATGGAAAAGCGTATCGTAACTGTCCACCCGAGAGTATGGTGTGCCGGGAAGTCTGGTCGGCTCGTTTCTATATAACCCCTGTCGAAACGGAATATATCAAAGTCACACCACACACGCACAAGGAGCTATATGTCTTCTCAGACCGTCCTTTCGCGCGGCTCATATAAAGAGTCACAGCGCATTACTGAGATTCTACGCAAAGAATCTGTTGGTGGATTCATCCTACTCGGGGCAACAGTCCTCGCTCTCATACTCGCTAATACTTCGGCTGCAGATTTCTATTTCAACCTACGAGACACTAAATTAGGTCAAGATATTGGGGATTTTCACCTCAAATTGTCGTTAGGGCACTGGGCTGCAGATGCACTGCTTGCAGTGTTCTTCTTTCTTGCAGGTCTTGAACTCAAAAAAGAATTTGTTATTGGCGATTTACGCAACCCCGGAAAAGCTCTTGTTCCCGTTGCTGCAGCAGCAGGCGGCGTGGCACTTCCAGCCATCATTTATACGCTTATCAACCTCAATTCAGGTGCTGAAGCTCTCGGCGGATGGGCTATTCCTGCTGCGACCGACATTGCTTTTGCGGTAGCTGTTCTTGCCGTTATTGGCACTCATTTACCAGCGGCTCTACGAACGTTCCTTTTAACTCTTGCAGTCGTAGATGATTTGATAGCAATTATCATTATTGCTATTTTCTACACCTCAGAGTTGAAAATTCATTACCTAGCAATCTCTATTGTGCCCATCATCATTTATGCGCTCATTGCTCGTAAAGGTGAAAAAATGTTCCACCTCAAGCCGGCCACTTCGTGGCTTGTGCTTCTTCCAATCGGAGCTATCGTATGGGCGTTATTCCTTAATTCTGGTATTCACGCTACTATCGCTGGTGTTATCCTTGCGTTCACTATTCCTGTAAAGCATACCTCGCATACCCATGCAGCTGATGCAGATCACGGGCTAGCAGAAGTCATGGAGCATCGAGTTCGCCCATTCTCTGCAGGGTTCTGCGTTCCAGTCTTTGCGTTCTTCTCCGCAGGTGTTGCTATCGGCGGTTTTAACGGTTTTACGAGTTCTCTCAAAGATCCTATTGCTCTCGGTATTATTGTCGCTCTCGTTGGCGGTAAAATTATCGGCATTTTTGGTTCTACATGGCTCATCACTCGATTGCGTCATGCAAACCTTGATCCTGATATTAAGTGGGTGGATGTTTTAGGGCTAGCGGCTCTGGGCGGTATTGGGTTCACCGTATCGCTACTCATTGCAGAGTTATCTTTCGGCATTGGTTCAGAGCACAATGACCACGCTAAAATTGCGATTCTTACAGGTTCTGTCTTGGCAGCATGTATTGGTGCTTTTATTCTTGGTTCTCGCAATAAATACTATAAGAACCTTGAAGCAAAAGAATCCGTTGATGCTGATGGTGATGGTGTCCCTGACGTTTTCACCGATGATTCAGACGGATAAAGTTACTCTTCTGTAGAAGTTTTCTATGAGCCCACGTTATAGCATTTTGTCTATAGCGTGGGTTTTTTATGTCTGTCATGTATTAACTTTATTGTCATGAGATAGTGCACACTATCCATCAACTAATCAGCAAACATACTATTTTTAGTCTTTATTAGCTAAAGTACATAACAACACACCAACACATTTAAAGGATTCTTCTTGCCATGGCACATTTAGCTCACGATGAAAACGACGAACAACCTAACGCTGTTTTCTCCCGTGGGACCTATGCAGAGTCTTCTCGTGTTGCAGATATTCTCAAACGAGAATCCACTGGCGGATTTATCTTACTTATTGCAACAGTACTAGCTTTGGTTCTCTCAAATAGCCCTACATCCTCTTGGTATTTTGGAGTCAAAGAAGCGGAACTAGGGGTGCATATTCCAGGGTTTAGTCACCTGATGATGTCTGTTAGCGAGTGGGCAGCAGACGGGCTATTAGTAGTCTTTTTCTTCCTGACGGGTCTAGAGCTTAAAAAGGAATTTGTTCTTGGAGATTTGCGAGACCCTCAACGAGCTATTGTCCCCGTAGCAGCAGCTTTTGGTGGCGTTATTGCACCAGCACTTATATTTTTTGCTGTTAATCATTCCAGTTCAACAGCAGTCCATGGGTGGGCTATTCCTACAGCAACAGATATTGCATTTGCTGTAGCTGTTATTACGGCAGTTGGTTCTCATTTACCTTCAGCGTTAAGAACTTTTCTTCTGACGCTGGCAGTGGTAGACGACCTCATTGCGATTTTTATTATTGCTATTTTCTATACCCATAATTTTAAGGTAATGTACCTTCTACTAGCGATTATTCCGATAGTTGCATATTTGTGGATTGCTCATCGTTTTGAGTATTTCTTTCATACTCGGGATTGGGCGGCATGGGTGATTTTATTACCTCTAGGCGTCATAACATGGGCGCTATTTCTCGAATCTGGTATCCATGCAACAATCTCAGGTGTTATTTTAGGTTTTTGTGTGCCTGTCAAATATACACCACAAGCTCGCGCGGTTCAGGCCGATGCTGGGCTGGCAGAAGTCCTCGAAAAAAGAATGCGGCCGATTTCTTCTCTCTTTTGTATCCCGCTTTTTGCGTTCTTCGCTGCAGGAGTATCTTTCGGTGGAGTTGACGGGCTCCTCAAAGCTCTACGTGACCCCGTATCTTTAGGAATTATTGGAGGCCTAGTCCTCGGCAAGAGTATAGGTATCACGTTAACAACATGGCTGATTACTCGACTCAAAAATGCTCACCTTGACCCCGATATTCAATGGATAGATATTCTGTGTATTTCTATCACTGGAGGTATCGGTTTCACCGTCTCACTGTTAATCTCTGAGTTGTCGTTTCCGGCTCATTCTATCCATACAGAAAACGCTAAAATTGCAATTCTTGTTGGTTCCGTTACCGCAGCATGTATGAGCGGGACGTTACTTTCTCTCCGCAATAAAAAATATCGCGATATTGAAGCTAAAGAGAATGTTGATCAGAACGCTGACGGCATTCCTGATGTGTTTAGCGACGATATTGACAAAATTAAAGCAGCATCACATCGGAAAACGAGTTAGCCAAAGTCCTCTTTACGCTGTTTTCAGGAATATCTCAAGAATTGCTTGTAGTACTGGATAGATGAACACATCTGCACATAAGATAGCACCCAAGCTAAAGCAGAGTGCAGGGACAATATATGCGAATAAACGCCCACATCGACGACGTATCGCATCGATCATGACCCCAAATATTGCTTCTCGTCGGTACAACATTAACAGTAGCAGCAAGACAAGTGGAAGTTGGGAGATAGTAGCCCACCCTAATAATCCAAGGCTACGGATAGGTAGTGGTTGTTGTGCTGATAACGCAATATATGTGGTGAAAGAAATTTCGAAAGTAATGATGGCAAGGAAACCTAGTGTAAAAAGAGCTAACCCCACGGGGCTTGTGAAACGCATTTTTTTGGTGTGCATTTCATTGCCATCTAAGCGGTGAGCATGAAAACGTATTCTCATAATGGAATATATTCCGTAAGTGACCAATAGCAATGCACACACCAATTTACCCACAAGAACAGGAACCTGACGGCTACTGACAATCCACGAAAGAATCTGTTTCCACGGTAAATGATTTAGAGTCTCCCCCAAGACAGCAGTGAGCAAAAGACCCCACACTACAATGCCTAAAATAATTGACAGGCAGAAAACAAAGACGGCTCTACGTGAACGCTTTCCTGGGCGAACTGAAAGATAATACACCGCTAATAATGCTGGCGTCGGATCAAAACCAGCGATACCTAAAGGTAATAACAGCCCCAGATAATTCAAAACACTCATAAACACCGATTATTCTTATCAGCGTGTTGGTTTAACAAAAGGAAAACTCAAAACGCCTCGAATATTCTGCCCTGCTAACAACATGATTAAACGATCTACTCCAATACCCAAACCACCAGTCGGCGGTAAACCAACTTCTAAAGCGTAAAGGAAGTCTTCGTCAACTTCCATTGCTTCAACGTCTCCAGCAGCAGCTTTAAGAGATTGTTCATTAAACCGCTGACGCTGTTCTATCGCATCAGCCATCTCTGAATACGCAGTTCCTAACTCCATACCATCAACTACTAAATCCCATCTCTCAGCTAATCCAGGTATCTTTCGGTGAGCACTCGCTAAAGGAGACGTTTCTTGCGGAAAGTCAATATAGAACGTGGGGTATATCGTATACGGTTCTATGAGCTCACTATAGAGCTCCTCAATAATGGCACCAGAGCCCATATCATCTCGCACATAGATACCGTGAGTTCGAGCGTGAGCAAGCAAAACTTCAAAGTCAGTGTCTAAAGAAACAGGCTCTTTAAGCACCTCAGATAGTGCTTCGCACACCGTCTTGACGGGCCATGGTGCAGAGACATCGATAAGCTGTCGTTGTCCGTTCTTCTGTTCTCCTAAAGGTAGAGATTCACTGCCAAAAACACTATATGCGACGTTCTTAATAAGAGTCTGAGTAAATGCAAGCATCACCCTGTAATCAGCATATGGTTTATAAGCTTCTAGGACTGTAAATTCTGGATTATGAGTAGCATCTGCACCTTCATTACGGAAGTTACGCCCAATCTCATAGACAGCGCCCATATCTCCTACAACGAGACGTTTGAGATATAGTTCCGGGGCAATACGTAAATATAGGTCTGAGCCATACGCATTGATAAATGTTTTAAATGGTCGTGCATTTGCTCCGCCATGGATGGTATGCAGTATGGGTGTCTCCACTTCAAGAAATCCTGATGCATCTAAGGTTTTACGTAAAGAAGTGATAACCGTGCTGCGCATTCTGAGGTATTCACGTTGTTTTGGGTGAACTAGCAAGTCTGTTGAACGGCGATGCAACCGTGCTTCAGCATCGCTAAAGTGTTCAAACGGAATATCGTGTAGAGCTTTTGCACCAAGAATCCAATGATGAACGATGAAGGAGGGCGTTCCGTTACGTGAAAAACCTAAAGTTCCTGTAAGGATGAGAATATCGCCGCGATCTATTGTGGTGCGAAATATGCGGAAATCGTTAAGAAATTGTTGTTCGCAAATTGCTTGAGCTTGTTTAAAACCGTCTATGAGCGTTAAGAACACAACAGCTCCGTGCGTTCGGATAGCTCGAACTCTCCCGGCGACGGTTATATGGTCTGTGGGTTTCCCTCCATTAGAGGTCAAAAAATCTGCAAGTTGTCCGACAGTATATTGTGCTTTGACGCCTAGAGGGTAGGGGTTTATACCGTATTCCCTAAGCATCTCAAGATGACGAATACGGTCTCTTGTGTGGCCAGTGTATCGATGAGCGACCGAGGTGAGTGTTTCTGCATTATTTTCGATTTCATGAAGTTGATGCAGATGCTCATTATCTAGTGTGGGTAAGTTTCGTTCTTCTTGCACGAGCAATGGTGGTAAGAATCCTTCTGCTACTCCTGAAGATATGCAAACTTGGAAAAGCGTCAACATAGAATCTGCTGCAAGGTAGCGAGGCTCCCATATAGGCTCAAATTTTTGGTTAAAACGATAGAGTCTTTCAAGTTGCAAGAATCTGTTAAGGATTCCCAAAGTCGATGATGTTAGACGTGTCCAAGGGCTTGCACCAAAATGATCGGCTTCCACAAAAGTTTTTCGAAACATCGCAAAATTCAATGAAACTTTTGTAATTCCAAGTGTTGGCAGGGTTTGCATCATCGTTGCGATCATGAACTCCATCAAACCGTTGGGAGCCTGTGGAGAACGACGCATCACGTCTAGTGAAATTCCTTTTTTTCCCCAAGGAACAAAAGATAAGATTCCTACAATATCTCCGCTGGGAGAAGAGGCGGTCATCAGTACGCATTTACCGTCTGAGGGGTCTCCAAGCCGGTTTAATGCCATAGAGAATCCACGTTCTTCTGCACCATGGCGCCACTGGTTGACCAACTTTGTTACAGATTCCATCTCATCCGCAGGGACGTCTACGTGGCGTCGAATGTTGAGAGTGTACCCGTCGTGAGATAGTTTTCTCGTTGCGTGACGTACTTCTGCTAAAGAGGTGTTGTTAATGCGGAATCGTTCAGCATTAAGTATCGCTTCATCTCCCATATAGGTGATCGCTAATCCTGCCCGAGCGTAGGCTTTCGCCCCGCGTTCACTGGCACTGATGACTCCAGGTGTCCAGCCGTAGGTTCTGGCGTGTTTCATCCAGTTTCTGATAGCACTGTCCCATGAGCTAGGTGCTCCGATGGGGTCTCCAGAGGCTAACGTTACGGAGTGGATAAGACGGTACGTAATAACAGCTCGGCGATCATCAGAAAAAATCATGGATTTTTCACGTCGAGTTGCGAAATATGCGAGGGAGTCTTTATCACCATATTCCCAAATGAGCGCTCGAAGTTCTAGTTCATTATCGGGAGTCCAACTTTTTCTATCAGCAGGTGTTCTAAGTGCTACAGCGATAGTGACAATAAGGGTTGTTGCATAGCAGAGGTCAATCAGCGCTTTAAAAAAGTGGATTAGTCGATGAGACCCATCAGGGGTGCCCAGCGGGGAAATATTTACCACAGAAAGCCCATATTCAAGAGTGTTTTTCCAGAGCGTTCCAGAGCCCATTCTTTCTTGGATATAGCCCATGGAGAATGCAATACACCATGTCATAAAAGTGCCGATTATCAAAGATACTGCGGCTTGTTTCCACCGCGAGCGCAGAGTGTGTGCAGGGAATGCGCTTTTACATGAGTACAGGAGAATTAGCGCGCATAAAGCAAAGATGAGGGAGAGTCCGTTGGCAACAGAGCTATAAACGTCAAAGAGATGTTTGAATTCTTGGCTATTTCCTATGACTTGCAATACACCAGGGATACTGACGAGAATGCCAGCGTATTGGAAGAACACTACGGCGTATAGACCAACTCGACGTCTGCGAATTAAAGCTGTGGTGATGAGGAGTAGGACGACGGCTGACACCAGTGTGTGGTCTACTGGTATGTTCATGGCGCCAAGTAGTATTTCCCACCAGGGGTACCCTACGTGGTTTTTATGGAAGGGCGTTAGGACCCATGAGACGAATGATAATGCGAAACTAATAGTATAGATACCAATGACCCAGCGAGCGGTGCGTTCTGCACGTGAGGTAAGTTTTTCCCACAGCGTTGTGATGTGTTGGGTCTTTGAATTATTCTTCACGTTCGCAGCACTCTTTCTTACACAACCATAATGGTGTCGATTCTTACCGTTGTCGGAGCTCTTTCAATAGCGTACAGCTCTGGCCTTTTGAACTATGGTTATCTAGAGATTTTTCTTAGGCTTTGGGCTTTTTTGAGACTATTTCGCGTTTTGGTGTTACACCGATGAAACATTTTTCCCTTAGTGTATAACCCAGTTAAGTAATATCTACAGCCGTGCCTTATAGACTTTTTGGCTACCCTCATTGGGTTTTCGGATGTTGCCGATGGTTTCATCGTTTTCTATCTTGCTCGGTAACACACTGCGTTTCTGTCGTTCAGAGGCACATAATCATCCAGCTCAGCACATCTTATCCCCGTAAGATAGTGCGGTGCGTTCCTCAGTAAAGGAGCATTTTATGAATGCTTTTATTGATGTCATTAATAACATCAATGATGCTACTGCCTCCGCGGCAGAAGTTATTACATCCATTTCAGATAGTGTCTGGAATGTTTTATTTATTGTCTTAATCGTTGTTGGTCTTGGCATTACTATTGCTACTCGTGCGGTGCAGTGGCGTGCCCTTCCTGAGATGTTCCGCTCCATAGTTGAACCGTCTGGTAAAGAGAGCGATGGGCGTAAGGGTATTTCCTCTTTCCGTGCTTTTACGGTGTCTGCGGCTTCGCGTGTAGGTACTGGAAATATTGCTGGTGTTGCGATTGCAATTTCTCTCGGTGGCCCTGGTGCTGTCTTTTGGATGTGGGTTATTGCTGCTATTGGTGCGGCTTCTGCTTTTGCAGAGTCTCTCCTCGGACAGCTATATAAACAGCATGGTCAAGATTCTTATATTGGTGGCCCCGCATACTATATGCAGCGTGGTTTGAACGCGCGCTGGTTGAGCCTCATTTTCGTGGCGTTTATTATCGTCACTTACGCTTTCGTTTTTGTGGCTTTGCAAACGAACTCTATTGTTGATGCGGCAGCGACTTCTTTTGGTTTTGATTCTGCGTCTGATGATTCTCTTGGTTTGCGTGTTGCTATTGGTGTCATCGTTATGGTGCTTGCTGCAAGCATTATTTTTGGTGGTATTCGCGCTATTTCTTCTGTAACTGAATGGCTTGTACCTATTATGGCGGTGCTGTATCTGTTGCTTGGTCTTGCGGTAGTGCTGATGAATCTTACCGAGATTCCTCATATTCTTGGAGAAATCCTTCAGGGTGCTTTTGGTCTTAAAGAATTCACCACTGGTGGTTTGATTGGGGCAATTACTCTGGGTATGCGTCGTGGTTTGCTCTCTAACGAGGCTGGTATGGGTACTGCACCTAACGCCGGTGCGACCGCAACAATTTCTCATCCTGCTAAACAAGGTTTTGTGCAGACTCTCGGTGTTTACTTCGATACGATGTTGGTTTGCTCGGTGACTGCGTTTATTGTTCTACTCTCAAACCCAGAATATGGTAGTGACGCTAAGGGTGCGGCATTGACTCAGTCTGCACTTTCTGAGCAGTTGGGTGGATGGTCTATTAACTTCTTGACCATTGCTATTGCGTTGTTTGCGTTCTCTTCCATCGTTGGTAACTACTACTATGGTGAGTCAAACCTTCGTTTCTTGACCGAGAGCAAGACCCCGATGTTTATTTTCCGTGTTCTTGTCTTGTTCTTCGTATTCTTTGGTGCGATTTCTTCGTTGAAGCTCGTATGGAACTTGGCAGATTTGTTGAATGCTGGCATGGTTGTTGTGAACTTGACGGCTGTATGCTTGCTGATGCCGAAGGTCATGAAGTTGCTTCGTAACTATGAGGTTCAGCGTAAGGCTGGTCTTGAGCCTATTTTTAAGGCCTCAGACATGCCCGAGATTAAGAATCTTGCTGCTTGGGACGGTACTGATGAGGTATGTACTCGTGAGTTCTGGGAACAGGTCGATCGAGAGAAGACTCGCCGTTAAGGTGTAGTTTTCTTCGACGATTGGTAATGTCGTGAGATAAGGCGTCGGTTCTCTTGTGTCGAGGGAGCCGACGTCTTCGTATATGCTATTTGAGTTTTATTCGGTTTATGGAGGTGGGAGTGTTTATGGTGTGGCGAAGTGCTGAGGTTTTGGAGGCCTCGCAGAGAAATACGTCTGATCCGACGGTGTTAAGTTGGGTTATTTTAGGAGGTATCTGTGTAGGTTCTGTTCTTGCGGCGTATTGCCTTTTGACCATTCATAGAAACCCTTATTTTTCTCGTGGTCAGAAGCTTGGGTGGCTTTTTGTGGCGTTAGCTTTTCCTGTTTTTGGTCCGATTTCTTGGATGGTTCGAGCCCATCATGAGAAGAAGTATCAGGAATCTCGTAGTTCTTAGCCGCGTTGTATGATGCGTTTAATAAAAGAGGTGCTTCCCTATTCATAGGTGAATAGGGAAGCACCTCTGTTGGTGCGCAAGGGGGGACTTGAACCCCCACGCCCTTGCGGGCACAGGCACCTGAAGCCTGCGCGTCTGCCAATTCCGCCACTTGCGCTAGAGTCGTTTTAATGACGACAACGAGAAATTATTATACACCTATAAACGGTGTTCTTTGCAAAAAATATCATGTCTTCAGTCACCCGATGGTACATACTTATTCGTAATCATGACATGATGTTTTCATGAAAAAACCTCAAACAGATACTTCCTTAGAGATACGTTGGGGCAATGAAGAGCTCATTATTCGCCAATGATATGAGACGCTATCCATTTTGAATGACATTTTAATCGGTGTTATTTTCCTCATTGGTTCTTTTCTTTTTTCTCACCTAAGACGGTTACTGCTGGAACGTGGCTTTTTGTTGTTGGTTCAATGTTGATGTTGATTCGTCTTTCTATCCGCATTACTCGCCATATTCATCTTCGGAAGCTTCGGACGAAATATCATTCAGCTTCAGGGCAAAAGATTGATCAGTCCTTTAACTTCTAAAAAACTTCCTAGGGAGAGAAAACCCTAATTCCTACAGGTTTCTCTCAATCATCTATTAGACTGGCATTGTAGTGTGTTTACGTATAAGGAACGTAGATTATCACTCTGAAAGTCATTATTAGGTGTTTTTACTGTTATCTGCGGTCAAGGACATATAAATTCTCAAGGAGGCAAGCATGGGTTTTATCAACAAACTTGAGCAAGGCCTAGAGAAAGCTGTTCGTGGAACGTTTAGTGGCGGGAATAGCCGTTTTGAGCCTGCCGACTTGGCTAATCGGATTCGTACGGAGATGGATGACCGTTCATATTCCATAGAATCTGGGCACACTTTAGCGCCTAATGTCTTTACGTTATATTTTGCTACTGAAGATTTTCCGCGCGTTAAAAGTTGGGGTACTCCGTTAGCTGAAGAGTTATGTGATGTTGCAATTCGGCAAGCACGTGCTCAGGGGTATTCTTTGCGTGGGGCGGTACGCGTGACTTTTATTCGTGAGGATTCTCTTCATGCTGGAGATTTTAAGATTTCTTCTGCTCAAGAGAAAATTTCAACCGGAGAGGTTCCTTCTCAACAATCTCGCCCGTCAGTTCCTCGTCCTCATCACCAAGATATATATCGTCAAAATAGTGCTGGAACATCTCAGGGTTCGTATAGCGCTCACGAACATTCTCCGTCGTGGGATCATCAGTTATCGGACGAAGCTGTCGAAAAAACTCAGGTAGTTTTGAATATTAATGGTCAGAACTATTCTATTGACTCTTTCCCCGTAGTTCTTGGTCGCGGGGCTCAAGCTGATATTACGGTCGAGGATGCTGGGGTCTCTCGATATCATCTAGAAATTATGGAACAAGACGGAACGTATCTTGCCGTTGATTTAGGATCCACTAATGGTAGCTATCTCAATGGCCAAAAACTTCGAGGTCGTAGAGAACTTACTCATGGCTCAATCCTTAAGATGGGTCGTGCACGAATTATTTTCCGTCTTATGGTTCCAAGGAGTGCACGTTAATGGCTTCAGAACTTACACTTTTTATCCTTCGTTATGCGTTTTTAGTAATTTTGTGGTTGTTCATTTATGGTGTTGTTGCTGCCTTGCGTAAAGACTTAGCAATCGGGAAAAATTACCGGATAGAACAACGGGAATATATTTCTGAGGGGTCAGCCCCGATAACAGGCCCACAATCAGCTACTCCAGCTAAGCCTAAGCCACCCGCGCGCGCTCAGCAGCTTCTTATTACGGACGGCGCGTATGCAGGTCAGGTTTTCCGCCTATCCGATACGCCTCTAGTAATTGGTCGAGGTGCTCATGCTGACGTGCAGATTGAAGATGATTATGCTTCGGGTCAACACGCACGACTGTTTCCACAGGGGTCTCGTTGGTTCATTGAGGATCTTTCATCGACAAATGGCACTTTTGTTAATGGTCAGCGTTTGACGAGGGCTACCTTGTTGGAGACAGGCATGCAATTTCGTGTCGGCCATACAAATATGCAGTTGAAGGCATAAAACCTATGGGAATTGCATTTCGTTTTGCGGCACGGTCTGATGTTGGTCGTGTGCGCTCTAAGAATGATGACTCAGGATACGCCGGACATTATCTAGCCGTTGTCGCCGACGGTATGGGTGGGAATGTCGGCGGTGACGTAGCTTCCGCAACAACAGTTCTTGACCTCACCCCCTTAGATCACAATAATTATGAGGGCTCTGCGGGAGTGTACTTAGCGGATGAAATTCAAACCGCTAATATCATCATGAATGAACTCGTTGATTTAAACCCAAGCCTTTCTGGTATGGGAACAACGTGCACAGCTCTTTTAGTTGACGGTGAAAAAATTGAGCTTGCACATATCGGAGATTCGCGAGCTTATCGTCTACGAAATAATGTTTTTGAACAGATCACAACAGATCACACCTTTGTACAACGTCTTTTAGAAGAGGGGCGTATCACCCCTGAACAGGCTCTGACTCATCCTCATAAGAACGTTATTATGCGTGTCCTCGGTGATGTCGACGCCTCCCCTGAGCTAGAACTATTGACCCTAGACGCAGAATGTGGTGAGAAATGGGTTCTAAGTTCAGATGGTCTTGACGCTGTTGTCAGCGTTGAGGAAATTGAAGAGTTGATGCGCTCCACGGAGGACCTCAAGCATATTGTGGATTCTCTTGTGGATTTAACCTTAGACCGTGGTGCACCAGATAACGTAACGGTGGTTGCTCTTTCTGTCATCGAAGAAGATTCCCTTTCTTCTACTGTTACCTCACCTCAACCGATTATTCCTTTACGCCAGTATTCTGACGAAGGCGAGTTTCTTGGTGTTGTTAAAAATCCTCATACGCTGGATGAAGATGCTCCTATCGAGTCAGTATCATCAGAGCAAGAAGAAGCCAAACAGGATCATTCTTCACATCGTGCTCCGTGGCGCCGTCGCCTTCCGGTAGAGACAAAGATTCGTAACGCCCTGACCCATGGTAAGTGGCGTGGAGAATCTTTCTCCGACGGTGTTTTTAATATGATGACTGAGACCTCTGGGGTAGATGAACGTCCAGAAAATATTGAGGATTCATCTGCAGCAGTGCTTCGTGAAGAATTGGCGGAGCGCCCACATCAGCTAGTCGGTGCAGCAGCAAATGCAACTAACACCGGAATGATTCCTACCGTCACGAAGCGTACGGTAGCACAGCGGGCAACTTTAGTTACTACGCCTACGATGCTGGTGCCGGTAGAAGAAGTTGAATTACCTCAAGAATTTCAGGCAGCTATTACCACGCCAGAGCCTTCAGTGCGTTCTCGGTGGGGTGTTCGAATTTTCACTGCTTTATTAGTTGCGGGGACTCTTTTTGCTAGTGTTTTGACTTTCGTGTCTTGGGTATCGAACCAATATTATGTCGGCATCAATAACGAGAAAGTTGCCGTTTTTAATGGGGTTCCACAGTCTTTAGGTGCCATTCATTTTTATAAGGTTGTTGAAGAAACTTCTCTTGAGGTTGCAGAGCTTCCGGAGTATTCGCAATCTTTAGTTCGTAGCACTATTTCTGCTCATGATTTATCCGACGCTACACGAATTGTCTCAGATTTACGGCAGCAGGTTGATTCTGCTCAGGAGAAGAAAGACCAACAGAAGCCTTCAGCATCTGCTACTCCTGTTCCAGAGCTGACCAGTGTTTCACCTTCACCAAGTGCGTCCGAGGAGGCTACCCGTGGCTAAGTTGTTTAAGCCTTCAGACAGGCCTCGTTCTCGTCGTTTCACAGAACTATGTTTGACGGTTATTGCTATAGCGTTCTGCCCTATCAGCATGTGGCTTATAGACCCTGAGAATATTATGCTCAATCATGATAATACTTGGGTTCTTGCAACAGCTGTCCTTGGTGGTGGTGCGTTGCTCATTCATGGTGTTCTTTACATGCGAGCGCGGTATGCTGATCCGTTGATTTTACCTATTGTGGTGCTGTTGAACGGTCTTGGTCTGGCGATGATTTATCGTATTGATTTGACGACCCCTGCTAATGCTGGGGCAACGCAGATTATGTGGACAGCGTTAGGGATGGTTGTTGCGGCAGTAACGCTTTTGATGTTGAAAGATCATCGTGTTCTTCGTCGAGTAACTTATGTTTCTTTGCTGGTTTCGTTAGTGTTGTTGCTGTTGCCTCTAGTTCCGTTTTTGGGTGTTGAGATTTATGGTGCTCGCATTTGGATTTCAGTTGCGGGTCGTACATTCCAGCCTGGTGAGCTGGCAAAGATTACTCTGGCGATATTTTTTGCCGGGTATCTTTCAACTCATCGTGATTTGATTTTGGTTGCTGGTCGCAAGCTAGGTCCACTTCGTTTTCCTCGTTTTAGAGATTTAGCCCCCATGTTTATTGCGTGGCTGGCGAGTATCGGCGTTCTTATTTTCCAGCGGGATTTAGGTTCAGCTATCTTGTTCTTCGGCTTGTTCGTCTCGATGTTGTATCTTGCAACGGGGCGTTCTACATGGGTCTTCCTTGGTCTGGGTTTTGTCGCTTTAGGTGGCGTCTTGGCGTACCAGTTTATCGGACATGTGAATGCTCGTATTTATGGTTGGATGCATGCATTTGATCCAGATATTTATAACCGTGCTTATGGCGGTTCAGGCCAGATTATTCAGGGGATTTTTGGTTTAGGCGCCGGAGGTCTTTTTGGTCGTGGCTGGGGTAAGGGACGCCCTGATTTGGTGGCGTTCTCTAATTCGGACATGATTGTCACCTCTTTGGGTGAAGAACTTGGGCTGGTTGGGTTATCAGCGATTTTATTGTTGTATTTTTTGTTGGTTACTCGTGGTTTCCGTGCTGCTTTAGGAACTCGTGACGCTTTTGGTAAGTTGCTCAGTGGCGGCTTGTCTGCTGCCATTGTGATTCAGCTTTTTGTGGTCGTTGGCGGTGTGACTCGTTTGATTCCTCTCACTGGTTTGACGACACCTTTCCTATCTGCTGGTGGGTCTTCTCTTCTGGCAAACTGGATTATTATTGCGCTTTTACTTTCAGTTTCACATTCTGCACGTGCCCCACATGTTGTTGATTCTTCAGCAGGCGTTGATGGGACATTAGATGCTGGTTCTCAAGAGAGCGGTGTGACTCGTTTTATTTCTAAAATGACAATGCGTGACCGGTTAGGAGGTTCACCCCGTGGATAAGGCCATTCGTAAGGTGTGGATTGCTTCTGGTTGCATTTTTGTTCTTTTGTTTTGTTCCCTGACATATATCCAGTTTTTTGACGCTAAGGCTTTAGCTGATAATCCGTGGAATTCTCGGACGTTATATGAGAATTATGGTTCTCAGCGTGGTTCTATTGTGGTTGACGGTAAGGAGATTGCTTCTTCAATTCCTTCTCATAATGGTTATGAGTACCAGCGTGTTTATTCGGACCCGTATGTTTATGCTCCGTTGACCGGTTATTTCTCGTCTATTTATGGTTCAACTGGTTTAGAAAATGCTATGAATGATGAGTTGTCAGGAAATTCTGACAGCCAGTTCTATGATCGTCTTGCGCATCTTTTTACGGGTGGTTCTGCTCAGGGTGCGACGGTTGAGTTGACTATTGATTCTCAGTTGCAGACTTTGGCGTATCAGCTTTTAGAGGGACATAAAGGCGCTATTGTGGCGTTGAATCCGAAGACGGGTGAGGTTCTTGCGATGGCAACGAGCCCGTCTTATGATCCTAATCTTTTGTCTTCTGCTCAGAATGAGTCGGTGTTGGCTCAGTATCAGAAGCTCAATAATGATAAGAGTGCACCTCTGTATAACCGTGCTATTGCGGGTAAGACGTATGCTCCTGGTTCAACGTTTAAAATTATTGATGCGGTGGCTGCTTTAGAGTCGGGAAAATATTCTGCTAAGAGTGTTATTCCTAATCCTCAAGAGTATGTTCTTCCTGGGACGAATACGGCATTACCTAATTATGTCAATGGTCATTGTTCATCTTCTCAAGAGGCGACTATAGAATGGGCTTTAGCTCAATCGTGTAATACGCCTTTTGCTCAGATTGCGATAGATTTGGGGCAGGATGCTATTGCTCGTACGGCTAAGAACTTTGGGTATCAGGATGATTCGTTGAGGATTCCTTTACCTGTTTCGGAGTCGGTCTTTCCGTCAGATTTGTCGGATAGTACTTTGGCGTTATCGGCTATTGGCCAGTATGACGTGAGAACGACGCCTTTGCAGGTGGCGATGATGTCTGCGGCTATTGCCAATAATGGTGTTCAGATGAAGCCGAATCTGATTCGCTCTGTAAAGTCTCATAATTTGAGTTCTCTTTATGAATTTTCGGCGAAGGAGTTGCGTACTTCTACGTCGCCAAAGATTTCGCAACAAATTCGTGATTGGATGGTTAACGACGTGGATAACGGCATTGCCTCTGGTGCTGCAGTTAGTGGCGTGAAGGTAGCGGGCAAGACGGGTACTGCGGAGACTGGTGTAAATGGTCAGAATAATTCGTGGTTTACTGGTTTTGCACCAGCAGATGATCCGCAGGTTGCTCTTGCAGTCATGTATGAAGATGTTAGTACCATTGAGGGCACTCAGCTTACTGCCCCCGCAGCTAAAAAACTCTTTGAGGCGGTGTTGAATAAGTGAGACCTTCAACTGAGACGTCGTTAGGTGGCCGTTATAACCTGACCGAACGTATTGCTATTGGCGGTATGGGTGAGGTGTGGAAGGCTCGCGATAAGGTACTTGGTCGTATTGTTGCGGTCAAAATCCTTAAAGAGGAGTACACTGGCGATCCTGGTTTTTTGGAACGTTTTCGTGCGGAAGCTCGCCATACTGCTTTATTAAATCATCCTGGTGTGGCAAATGTTTTTGATTATGGTGAAGAAGAAGGCTCTGCCTTTTTGGTGATGGAGCTTGTTCCTGGGGATCCGTTATCGAACATTATCGAGAAGGAACGTACCTTAGATTCAGATCGTATTTTGAGCATTATTGCTCAGACTGCGCGTGCTCTTGCTGTTGCTCATGATCAGGGTCTTGTTCATCGAGATGTGAAACCTGGAAATTTGATTATTGCTCCTGGCGATCGTGTTAAGGTGACAGATTTTGGTATTGCTCGTCTTGCTGATCAGGTTCCGTTAACGGCTACTGGTCAGGTGATGGGCACTGCTCAGTATCTTGCTCCTGAGCAAGCTACTGGTCAGCAGGCAACTCCGTCTTCTGACATGTATTCTTTAGGCATTATTGGTTATGAGTGTTTAGCTGGGAAACGTCCTTTTACTGGGGAGTCTCAGATTGCTATTGCTTTAGCTCAGGTGAATGATCCGCCTCCTCCGTTGCCATCATCTGTTCCGGCGCCAGCGGCCGCGTTGATTATGTGTTTGTTGTCGAAGGATCCTGCTCAGCGTCCCAAAAATGCGACAGCTTTAGCTTCTGCTATTGATGCTATCCGCCGTAAGGATATTAAAGCTGCGATTAAGAGTGTGCCGACATTAGCTAATTTCTTGTCGCCTGATGGTACTTCTACGACCGAGGTAATTACTGCGCCTACTGCTGTTACTCCTCAACGTCCTCGTTTTGGTTCTGGTCAACGTCATGTTCCGCAGTCTACGACGGCTCCAATACCGGCTGTCGCTGAGTCTACGTATCGTTCTTATCCGGCAAGACCGGAGAAGAAGTCACCGTGGGTTTGGGTGTCTTTGGTGTTGGCAGCTATTGTGGTTGCTTTGGTAGTTTGGTTTGTTGTTCTTGAGGGTTCTCAGAGAACACCTGGTTCTTCTGAGGATGTTCCTGTTCCAACGGCATCTGGTACGGTTTCAACGGTTGAGGCTTCTCCTGAGGTGAAGGCTCCTGCTGATGATTCTCCGGCAACTATTGAGGTGGTCTCCTCCGCTTTTGAGGGGCAGAAACTTGAGGTAGTTGTTAATGATCTTGTCGCACAGGGGTTATCTACAAAAACGGCGGGAAGAACTTCTGATCAACCAGCAGATACGGTATTGTCGGTATCACCTGAGGGTCCGTTAAGTCCAGGTTCTACGGTGACGGTGACATACTCGACTGGTCCTCGTTCTGTGACGCTTCCCTCTAATTTAGAGGGAATGAATACCGACACAGCTATTAGTGAAATTACTAAACTTGGTGTTAATGTGAAAGTTCATCAGGAGGAGTCTCATAGCGCGGAGCCAAACACGATACTCCGAACTAACCCTTCTTCTGGGACTAAAGTTGAAGTTGGTAGTAGCGTAGATATTTACGTTGCGACTTCACCGAAGTCAACAGCTTCGCCAACGGCTACAGATTCTCCTAGTGCTGGTTCTCAAGAACAGCCTGAAGATTCTCAGCCTTCAACTAATCCATCTACTACTCCAACTGCTTCGAATAACGGGTGAATTGAATGGAATTTCAGCTTCCTGAAATGATTGATAAACGTTACCGGATTCAAGATGTTCTTGGTTCCGGTGCGATGGCTACCGTGTATTCTGCCGAAGATGCGCGGTTAGGGCGTCAGGTTGCACTTAAAGTGGTGCATCCAGAGCTTGCCGCGGATCCACTTTTCTGCGCACGTTTTCAACGTGAAGCAGAATCTGCTGCTGTTTTGAACCATCCTGCTATCGTGGCAGTCTACGACACCGGAACAATTACAGTAGAGGGTGAAGATGGTACTCCTCTACATCAGATTCCGTATCTTGTGATGGAATTAGTTTCAGGAAAGTCCCTTGCAACATTGTTGGAAGAGCGTGGCGAATTTCCAGTTGATGAGGCAGTTTCTTACGGTGCGCAGATTCTTGAGGCTCTTCAGTATGCTCAGGATCGGGGCATTGCCCATCGTAGTATACGTCCAACCAATATTATGGTGTTACCTTGCACTGAAGAAGACCGTTCAAAGAACCAATTTGGTCAGGTGAAGGTTTTAGATTTTGGTTTAGCTCGAGCGTTAGAGAATGTGGGAAGTTCCTCCGAAGACTCTGATCAGGCAGACCATTTTAATGCGTATATTGCCCCAGAGCAGGTTCGCGGTGAGACCGTAGATTCTCGTAGTGATATCTATTCTGTAGCCTGCGTCATTTATCAGATGTTATGTGGTCGCACTCCATTTATGGCTCAGTCAGCAAAGGATTTAGCGCGTCAACAACTTAGTGAGACCCCTGCTGACCCGAGTTCTTATGCTTCGGTAAAGTTTGCTCCGGCTTTAGATGGTGTTCTGCTTAAGGCTTTGAGTAAGTCTCGTTCAGATCGTTTTCAGTCTGCAGATGAGTTCCGTTCGGCGTTGAAAAATGTTGTTCAGGGTGTTCCTTCTGCAACGTTTGAGGATGTTGAGACTGGTTCTACAACTGCGCTGAGTGCAGCAGCTGCGACAGGTGTTGCTGGTGGTTCTGCCGCGTATTCTTCGTTGAATACGAGTGCTCATGCTCAGCCTTCTTCCGATGAGGCAGCTGGTTTAGGTGGCTGGTTCGATAATGCTCAGGCTGAATATACTGATGAAGAGCTTTATGATTATGAGCGAAATGAAGCTTTAGCAAAGAAGCGTCGTCGTCGTCAGGCATGGACTCGTGTCATTACGGGCATGATTATTGTTGCTTTGGCTCTTTTCTCGGTGACAACGGTGTTGTATTACCAGAATGAGTTGAAGAAGGTTCCTGTTCATCCGGTTCCTGCTGTTCAGGGGCTGTCAAAGAATGATGCTGAAACGGCAGTCCGTAATCTTAATCTGACGGTTAAGTGGGATGAAGAGTTCTCTGATGCGGTGGCTAAGAACGATGTTATTAAGAGTACGCCGGTGACAGGTACTGAGGTTGAGGAAGGCAGCGAGGTTCTTCTGACGCTCTCTAAGGGTCCTTCTCAGTTGGCGATACCGGATAATGTCGAGGGCCAGTCTGAGGCTTATGTTCGTTCTGCTTTGCAGGATGCTGGGTTTGTTCCTGGACGTACGTCTACGGTCAATAGTGCAACGATTCCTGCTGGCATGGTTGTGTCGTTGTCGAAGGAGCCCGGAAGTAAGGTTGCGGCTGGTTCTACCATTGATATTGTTCTTTCAGACGGTAAAGTGACAGTTCCTGAGTTGATTGGGCTAAGCCGTGATCAGGCGATTGCTGCATTGAGTGCTCCTGATGTTTTGTTGAGTACGAATATTGAGACGGTTCAGACCAATGCTGCTCCAGCAGGTACGGTTCTTTCTCAGAGTTCAGCTGCTGGTACGACTATTGGTCAGGGAAGCACTGTGACTATTCGTGTTGCTGCTGCTCCTCCTACTCCGACGGTCGCTCCTCGTCCTCGTCCGACGGTTGCTCCTCAGCCTTCGCGTTCTACGGCGCCTTCTGCTCCTGCGTCAGGCGATACTGAGGGCAATAATCAGCGCCGTCCGGCACCGGAGCGTTCTTCACAGGCCCCTGCGCCTTCTGCTCCTGCCGCTGATGAGAAGTCAGATAGCTAGGTGCTATTAGCAGATATGTTGTAGCTGGTATATCTTTAGTAAAAAAATGCTGGTGTAGAACTCGCTATGAGTTTTACACCAGCATTTTTTATGGGTTTATGAGTTGATGTGAGGGCTAAGTTTTTGTGCTTTTTCTTGGGCGCCGCTGAGTCCGACTTCTTCTAGCCATGTTCCAAGCATGCTATATCCGCCTTCTGTTAGCACTGATTCTGGGTGGAATTGAACTCCGTGGATGGGGCATGTTTTATGTTGTAGTGCCATGATGATGCCGTTTTCGCTGGTTGCGGTGGCTTCAAGTTCTTCGGGCATTGTTGTTGGGTCTACAGCTAGTGAGTGGTAGCGCGTTACTCGTAGTGGGCTAGGTAATCCGTTGAATACGGATTGTTCGTTGTGTGTGATGTGAGATATTTTCCCATGCATAATTTCTGGTGCATGGTGGACTACGGCCCCGAACGCTTCTGCAATGGCTTGATGTCCTAGGCATACGCCGAGAAGCGGTTTGTGGTGTTGTGCCGCCCACTGTATCAGCTCGATAATACAGCCAGCTTCATGGGGCGCTCCTGGGCCGGGGGAGATCATGATGCCATCATGTTCTTGGGCTTGGGCGATGACGGTTTCTAAGGATGCTTCATCGTTACGGATGACGGTGACATGAGCACCTAGTTGTTCTAGGTAGCCAACTAGGGTGAAGACGAAGCTGTCGTAGTTGTCGATAACAAGGATTTTGGTCATAGTTCCTTCTTTGGATGGAGGCTAGTGGTCTACGGTCACGTCACGGTATAGGGGGCTATACTCTGCGATAGCTGGGAATACGTATTCCATGAGGCTCCAAATGATGAGGAGCACTAGTGCTATGGCGATGATGATACGTACCCAGAGCGGCCCGGGTAGGTGTCTAAAGATCCATGCGTACATATTTTCTTATACCTTTGGTTTTTTTGCGGTGTTTATTGCGCTATTTGAAGTTCTTGGGGTGCTCCGGCAGAGAGTGGTTGCCAGTGTTCGTAGCGTGCGTGAACGATATATCGTTGGGTGTCTCCGAAGCGGGGGTGACAAGTTGTGAGTGTCATGATGCGTTCAGTGGGTTGTTCGTTGGGGTGTTGAGGATTCGGTGCAATAACGTAGATGTCTTCGGGGTATACGATTGATGTTTCGTAGATGGTGTAGGTGTAGTAGCCGTTGATGGTTTGTACATATATTCTGTCGCCGATACGGAGCTGGTCGATGTAATCGAGCACTGCTCCATTGGTTTGGCGATGTCCGGCAAGAGCGAAGTTTCCAATTTCTCCGGGCATTGCGGTATTTTCGTAGTGTCCTAGTCCGAGAGTGTCGAGGACGTCTGTTCCGGTGCCTTCTGCGATGGGGCGCTGGTAGTGTGCACCGAATCGTGGAATGTAGACGATGCCGTAGGCTTTTCCGTATTCTGGTTCGTGTCCTACAGGTGGGTTATGGGAGTCTGCATTGTTGTGTGTTGGCTGTTCTGAGGTTTTTTCTTCTTCGGGCGTTATGTTCTCATGTTTTTCTGGTGTTGTTGGGGATTCTGTAGGGTGCGGTGTTAGTGGTTCATGAGGTTGTGTTTCTGGGGGTTGTGACGTTGTATTCGGGTCTTGTTGTGGTGTGGTTGTATCGGGTGTTGTTGGTTGTTGTGGTGATGTTTTCTCAGATTCTGCAGCTTGTTTAAATTCTTCGGCGAGGGTGTGCACTGCTTGTGATTGTGTTTGTGAAGCAGAGATGTTGGTCCACCAAAGTTGCCATCCGACGAAGAGGAGCAAGATGAGCCCTAGGGTGATGAGTATTTCTCCGATAATTTGTATGACCATGCGCCCTTTTGTATGAGGGGATGTATTTTTTTCTGGTCTGGTGGAGGTGTTTTTCATAGATTTTCTGTTGTACGGGTTCGTCGGTTTTCTTGAGGGTGTTTTTAGGTGTCTGCTATGTTTGTTAGGGTCTGAGCAGATAAAATTCTAAGCGATGAATCTGTTGATTTATTAGGTATATGTTCAACCGTACCTGATATGGCATATGGGTAAATAAGTATTTGGAGGAAAGATGGCAGAAGATAAGAAAGTAATGACGGATAGTGATTTGCATGAGGAGGAGACTTTTCGTCGGATAGCTAAAGAAATGGTTACTGATGATTTCGCTTCTCCTACTCCTCTGTGGTATCAGGTTATTATGTTTGGTCTTGTTGTTCTCGGTATTTTATGGATTATGGTTTTCTATATTAGTGAGACAACTCTGCCAATTCCGGGTCTTTCAATGTGGAATGTTGCTATTGGTGTTGGTTTGATGATGGCTGGTCTTTTGATGATGACTCGTTGGCGTTAGTGGATGTTATGTCTGAGAAAGATACGGGGTCTTTATCTGATAAACCTGAGGTGACGAATCCGTCGAATTTGGCGCCGGTGAATCCTCATGAGCCTCGCCAGAAGAGGGAGGATATTCGTGCTGCCATTTTTGAGACAAAGTTACGTCGTTTAGCTTTAGCTGGTTTTATTTTTGCCGCTGTCGTGTATTTTGTATGGCAGGGAATACGATAAGTATATTCTCAAAACAGAATATACACTTGTCAAAACTATTATTATAGATTTTTCAAGCGTTATTTTTGGGTTCTAAATATTTTTGAGCAGCCTCATAAATACGCTCAGTAACACGGTCAAGAATACGTGAAGATATTTTCCAGCGTTGCCAATAAAGAGGAAATTCTAGGGGTTTCTCCCCCGCTAGAGATATTATTGTGCCAGATTCAAGACCTTGACGGCACTGAGCTTCTGGAACAAGCCCCCAACCAATACCGTCTTCTACTGCTCGAGCATAGTCAGGGGATGAGGGAATATAAATACTCGGTGATTCTCCTCCGTTATCTTCAATATTGTGGGCTTTGAGAATCAGATGACGAGAAGAACGCTGTCCGTGATCTTTTCTATCAAACTCAATAACGGGTGCGGTGTTGAGTTCTTCTGCTGTTATATGGTGTGGCCAACTTTTAAAATGTTCATCGACAAATTCTTGTGAGGCAACACACCAGTACCGCGCTTGGCCAAGTTCTTCAACCTCACAACCATTAATGGGTTCTGGATGAGACGTAATTGCCGCCATGACTTCCCCAGAACGGAGAAGAGCTGAGGAATGCTGTTCTCCTTCTCTTCTGAGATCGCAAAAGATTTTATCGCATCGGGATAGTTCCCCTACAGCAGAGAGCAACCAGGTAGCCAAAGAATCAGAGTTTACAGCAATGGTTATGCTACCTTGTCCGGAACGCTCACCGAGTTCTTGTTCTAATTCTGCGTTGAGGTACTCATTTTGTCGGGCAACTCTGAGAACTACTTCACCGGAATCTGTTGGACGTACAGGATTGGTACGTTGTAAAAGGATACGACCGGCACTCGTTTCCATTGTTTTAATGCGTTGAGAGATCGCCGAAGCACTAACACCTAAAATTTCTGCTGCAGCTTCAAAGGTACCTTCATCAACGACTAAAGTAAAAGTACGCAATTGTTCATTAGTAAAACGAGTCATCGGCGAATCCTATCTGCATACTTGAGTTTATTCAGTCTCTACTACGCTAGAAAAAGACAAAATTGTATACTCTAGAATAGCAACTATGAGCTTATCTTCTTCAGAACATCATGAGGCATCACGTTGGTTTAGGGCGAATGGCCTTCCTTTAGTTATTCTTCCACAGGAGCGCCTTAAAGAAATGTTCGTGAGAATTACTCCTTTAGGGTTATGGCTATCAGTCACCTTATTCATTGTGACGATTTCTGTGGCTATTTTGGCTCATCTAGACGATAAAATTTTTGTTCAAGAAGATACCAGTGATGATATCCAACTAGAAATTATCAAAGGCATTGGAGCTTTCGTTCTCTTGTTTGGTGGACCGCTAGTAGCATTTGTTATCCCGTGGCTAGTTCTTCGTTTTAAAAGAAAAATACCGCAAACACTTTTTGTTATTACCGGATCTACGAGCATTCTCTCCATCATGTATCTTTTATCCCCCAGCCTAAGCTATCGAATGGGTATTGGGGAGCCTCTCTTCTTTAGCTCTTCCATTGAGGTTATTCTTTGCGTGGTAGCTATACTATTAGCACTTTTTCTAGGGTTAGATTCAATTTTATGGTGGGCGTTTAAAGAAACTCTTGTACAGCTTGGATCGGCAATGATTATGATTGCAAAGGTTTTGCCGATGTTGATGGTTGCAGTCTTGTTTTTCTTTGTTAACGCAGAAATATGGAAAGTAGCAGACACTCTCAGTTATACAAAAACCTTTGGTGTATCAGCCGTAATGTTTACTCTTGCACTTTTTATTATCACAACAACTGTTATTGAACGTTCTAAAGAGGTTCTAGGAGATCATCAAGGCAAGGAAATCCGCTTTAATGCAGAAGATTATCAGAGAGTATCAGCTGACTCTAGGATCTTTTGGAACACAGTTACAGAACGTATAGAAGGTTCTGTTTCTGCTAAACCTTTAGGACTAAGTGAACGTATTAATTTTATTCTTGTCCCAGCTACGGTTCAGTGCATCCAAACTTTCATGTTTTCTATCTTTGTTTTTCTCTTTTTCATATGGTTTGGCAGTTTTGCTATCCCAACAGAAGCTGCTGCATCTTGGGTCAACCATGTTCCAGAGAACTTTTTATTGTTTGGAGTAGAACTTCCTATAAGCTCTGTTCTGGTGAAAGTATCCATTGTACTTGGAGCGTTTTCGGGACTTAGCTTTGCTGCTTCAACAAGCACCGACGAACGTTATATGCATGATTTTCTTGAACAGGTATTTATTCGCCTACGTCAACAAGTGCTTATTCGTAATATTTATCGAAGTGCGTATACAGCTTCGTAATTTTATCTATTGATTTTTAGAGGCAAGGATAGCTCTTAGAAGTATCACAAGGAATCATCCCTCAATACAGTCAATAAGCATGTAGGCGGAAATATCTCCACTGAGAACGCGAGTATACATTCCCATAAAAATAACTTCTAAGAAGGTTATTAAAATAAAAGAGCACCCCTCTGCGGAGGGGTGCTCTTTTATTACCTAGGTCTCTATCATCTTAATGATGAGAAAC
>NZ_JBLXXV010000013.1:0-34142 GCF_048512995.1 Rothia sp. P6271
ATGGCTGAGTTAAAAAATAATCAATTAAAGATAACGTTATTATTTTTTGCATCGTAGTAGACCTTCGTGGATAGTAAAGTTTTAGAATCCTCCCATGAGGATTGGTCATAAGGAGAATTTTGCTCTAAATCTATTTTTACAACAAGTAAATCTATTTTTATTTCACCAGAGAAATCTTTATCCCAGAATCTGTTTCGTACTTGTCCTTTCTTGTGCCACTTG
This sequence comes from Rothia sp. P6271, assembly GCF_048512995.1. Lineage (NCBI taxonomy): Bacteria > Bacillati > Actinomycetota > Actinomycetes > Micrococcales > Micrococcaceae > Rothia > Rothia sp. P6271. The sequence goes on from NZ_JBLXXV010000013.1 coordinate 223, forward strand.
TTCAATATCCAGTATTGAATAGTCTTATTAAAAAGAATCTTTTTTTCATCTAAATTAACTTCAGGGCAACATATCGAGTTAATAAATGCAGTAGCACGAAAAGTTTCGAGAGGAATTACTTGCCAAGGATATAGGAAATAGGTTTTGCTATTGTTGTGTACCGCAATTCTGTACTCACCAAATACGGAACCATTAGGCTCAGCGTACATGTCGTACGGGTCGAAAGGCCATTTTCGCTTTTCAGCTATTGATAATCGTAGCGATTCAAAAATATAAAAAAGTGGAATTGTGTCACGTATATTCATCGAATTGATATCCTATATCCGTATATTGCAATTGGAATTATAACTAATGATATCGTAGATAAGAATACCAAAGAAGGTATAATGCCTATCCAAAGGGATAGCGTACCGTATCCCAAGATGGTAAGTGGGACAAACAAGGATCCGAGAAAAGAGCGAGCTATAGTAACGCCTTGCATGTCTTCGTGCCTAATGATTTTTGATCGTAAAGTATAGCTCGCAACGGATAACGCAACAACTATTGCTCCTAGGAGTATTTCATGAACTAAAATAAAAAATATGTACCCTGAATTTAATATATTTGGTAATAAAGCGGTTATTAAAGTTAGTGGTAATAACAAAGAAGATATTAGAATAATAATATCGAACTTTTTGTCAACCTTATTTTCGATTAAGTATGTAAAAAATAAAGTTGATACTGCTCCAGATGATATTAGCATACCAATTATCTCTGCCGATATATTATATATATTCGCAATTAAAATATAGTATCCAGTGCCATATGCTGCAGTTATAGAAGAAAACGTAATAGTTATAATTGTTAGGACTAGTAAAGGTCGATTACTTAAGATTTCTTGTATGCCTGTCGCTATTGAAGCTTTATTTAGGGAACTTGCCTCTTTGTCGCGTTTTGTTACTACTTTCTTGTATGAAAAGGGGAGTGCTCCAAACAGAAATATAGTTAATCCGGAAATAACCAAACCAAACGGTCCCGATGTCTGAGATACAATATATCCTGCAGATAGTGGGACTACTATTTCGCAAATAGTCGATATCCTGTATAAAACTGAGTAGTGTTTACCAATATTATCATGGTCTATTACCTGTTGAATATAAGATTCTCGTGAGAAATTAACAAATGCCCTACCTATAACTGCAAAAATTAATAATAGAAGATAACTGTAAAAGCTAAGAATATTATATACATATAGTATAAAAATTAGCATATAAGATATGCCAGTTAGAGTATAGCCTTGAAATAGTGTTAATTCGACTTTTTTTGGGTATGCTATTTTAGTAAAAGTTACTGAAACTAATAAAATCACAATTTCTGGAACGATTCTCAATATTGAGAATTCCATTGAATTAACTTTAACAGAGTGGAGTACAGTGAATAATGAAGCCACTGTAAAAATCTCTTTACCTGCGGATTCTCCAATCCATGACAAGAATGATTTATTTTTATGATTCATTTTCCATATAACCTAGTTAGGTGAAGCCCACGAGTGAACTCCACCTAACTAATCAGTAACTTATGCGGGGACTTTAATTAGTCGTTTGGCTTCTACCCGATCTTTGCAAGGTTCGCATGCTCCGCATTCAGCAGATGAGCTTACGGCGCAACTCCAAGTTGCATCAACGTCCATGCCGAGATCGATGCCGCGTTGCATGACCTCTGCTTTGCTCATCTCAAGATAGGGAGCGACAACTTCGAATTTTTTGCCGCCCTGCTCCATTGTGATTGCTTTAGAAAGCAGTTCGAAATACTGGGGCTTATTGTCGGGATATGAGTCCCCTTTGTGTACGGCATAATATAGCTTTTCTGCACCTTTGCAGATTGCGGCTGATGCTGCTAAGGCGATAGCTATCCCCGACCCAAATGGTTTGACAGTGTTAAATACAACCTTCCGCATAACCACAGGTGCGGAATCGTTGTACAGTGCTTGAAGGGTAGGTAGAATGTCGACAAAATGATTCTCTACCCCAAGCTTTTCTGCTGTTGCCTTTGCGTGACGCCGTTCCGCTTCGGCTTCAAACTCACCAGCGTTGAAGGTAAAAGTAATTACTTCGTGACCCTGATCTAATAAATCATACAGAAGGCTGGTCGAGTCTGGGCCTCCAGAGAATAGTAGAGCGACTTTGCTCATGTCTCCTCATTTCTATAGATGTGACTATAATCATAATAGATTATGTTGTGATTCTATACGTCGTCTTCAACGTTTTCAAGCCTTCTGCTCAATTTTTTTGTCAAAATCTGGCTGGCTGGCTAAGCGAGTGGTGTGAGGGGGAGTTGCTCTTGTCGTTCAAAATCTTGTGGAGAAAAATATAAGCAACTGTGTATAGTGGCAACACTTGGTGTGAGAAGAAGTGGATAACTATTCTTAAAATAGAAATAAATAGGTCTATCGCTGGAATGCCGGTGATTCATGCTGCTGACAAAACGCTTGAATATTCTATAACTCTTTTCAGAATATAGATGGTGCAAATGTCTTTATTTGTAAAGCGTAGAATCTGCCTTAGGTGTGATTGTCAAAAAAACGCGGATGATGTATAGAGGCTGGCTACTGTAGGGTCGTTTATGGGATTTGTAAGTATTTTAGCTCTTGTATACAAATGTTATGCTGAGCAGCTTTGACAATTTTATCTGATTATTAATCGGGGTTTGCTAATGTGCCCAGATTCTAATCGCAACCCTAACTCTCTCCACCTGGTCCACCCCCCACTCTGGGAAACTGCTAGAGGATACAAATAGGCATTTTATGTTTTCACATTAGAACCTACAGATAAATGTGTAATTGGAGCAGTTCATAGGAAATATTGTTCTACTAGTCGGCTCGGTTGATTGATAGAACAGCTTGCATAATACGTTTTTTGTGTGTATAGTGTTTACTCGTTGCGCGGTTGTAGCTCAGTTGGTAGAGCACCACCTTGCCAAGGTGGATGTCGCGAGTTCAAGTCTCGTCAACCGCTCCAAAGCAGATAAGACCTCCAGAAACATCTGGAGGTCTTATCTTTTATTCACCATCAAAAATTTGACCGCTTCAACTCCAAAAGAGTAGAGTTTTGCAGGGTAATCTGAGTAGTTGAACCTACAGAAAATACCCCTCTCAAGTCTTGCAACTTGCACCATGAGCTATCAAATCACTTGAACACCTAAGGTATAACGTGACATCGCCGAAACTAGCATCTGACACCGACCACGGCAGAATGTATGCACGAACTGAAGGCGGAGCTCTCGAAGTTCCTTCCATTACCACTATCATCGGGCAACAAGCTACAGATTTGAGCGGATGGCACGGATACATGGCAGCAAAAGCAGCCCTAGAAGACCGTCGTTCCTATCGAGTATCACAATCCTCAGGACTAAAATTCGCCATCATACGCGATGCCGCACAAGCCTCAGAAAGATATAGAGACGAAGCCGCCGCCCGCGGAGACCGCGTCCACAACTACGCCGAAAATGTTGCATTAGCAAAAATGGGCAAAGAACACCACACCGAAGAATGCCGTGAAATACTTGTTAGCAACGGAGAACAAGCCTACGCAGACCGTTTCGATGAATGGTGGGATATATACAACCCCCGCCCACTAGCAACTGAAGTAACTATTTGGAACCATAGCGTCGGATACGCCGGAACACTCGACCTCGTCGCTGAAATCGCCGGACACGTATGTATCATCGACTACAAAACTAAAGGAACCGACCGCAAAGGACGAGTCAAAGCTCTCGACCCTAAAGTCGTCATGCAACTCGTAGCAGGACTCAAAGCTGAAGAATATATCAGTGATGAAACAGATAACCTCTGGAAGCCGTGGGAATACTCAAAAGCACCTATCCTCATGGGAGTTGCCCTGGGGCAAACACAAGTCGTTCCACAACAAGCGAATCCGGTAACCTTAGAAAAAAACTGGTATAGATTCTGCGCTCTCAAACGCGTCTGGGACTGCACCCGCGATCTGGCAGAAAACGGGGCAGAAGCTCTAATGCCCGTTGTGCCACCACCTGCCACACCAACCACTACACCTATAACACACCTAGGCTAGAAAGAAGACACATGCCGATTCTTAGCATCCGCACCGTCGGAGACCCCGTACTACGTACCGTTTGCGACCCCGTAACAGTTTTTGACAAAGACCTCAAAACTTTAATTCACTCGATGCTAGATACCATGTACGAAGTCAACGGAGTGGGGCTTGCTGCACCACAAATTGGCAACACCAAACGTCTCTTCACCTACGGAAATATTGATGGACAAGAAGGACACATCATCAATCCTGTTCTAGAAATCGGAGAAGAACCTCAAGAAGGGTCAGAAGGCTGCCTATCAGTACCCGGTCTTTCCTCGCCAACACCACGCACCAACTGGGCGCGTGTAACAGGCGTGGATTACAATAACCGTCCAATCGTCTTAGAAGGCGAAGGACTGTTCGCCAGAATGTTGCAACACGAAACAGACCACCTCGACGGACATCTTTATATCGATCGACTCGTTGGAGAAGAACGTAAAACCGTGATGCGTGCAATACGTAGTTCTAACTTTGACCATGTTACTGAACGTACCCAACGAGAACGAGCCACACGAGTTTCCTCCGGATTCGGCACTAACACCCAACCTAGCAGTAGTGCCTTTGGCAGTTCTTTCCTGAAAAAATAAGGTATGAGTATGAAAGTGTTATTCGCTGGAACACCAGAGACTGCGGCAACAGCCTTAGAAGGGCTTTTGACATCACCGCACGAAATCGTTGGAGTGCTGACCAGAGAAGACGCTCCGCAAGGACGTAAACGTGTGCTAACGCCCTCACCTGTTGCCCGCCGTGCCGAAGAGCTAGGGCTTCCCATCATCAAGGCAAATCGTTGGAGTCTAGAGGTTCAAGAGCAAGTGCAAGCACTTAAACCTCAGGTTGCCGCAGTAGTAGCGTATGGAACAATACTTCCTCAATCTGCACTAGATACACTCGAACATGGGTGGGTTAACCTTCACTTTTCGAATCTTCCTTTGTGGCGCGGTGCTGCGCCTGTTCAACGTGCCTTGATGGCGGGAGAAGATGAAATTTTCTCGTGTACTTTCCTCCTTGAAGCGGGGTTAGATACGGGCCCAATTTTCATGCAAGAATCTACCCGTGTTCAAGGAGATGACACCGCAGCAGATATTCTGCACCGTCTTGCTCTGAGCGGGGGCTCCCTCCTCTCCCAAACTTTTGGGAAGATTGAACAAAATATTGCTCCGCAGCCTCAGCAAGGTCAGCCCACGCACGCAGCAAAATTAGATGTGAGTGATGGAAAAATTACGTGGTCGGATACCACCGCAGAGATTATTTCCCGCTGTCGAGGTGTTATCCCTGAGCCGGGAGCTTGGTGCATGCTAGAACAGAACCGTATTAAAATAGCTATGGTTCGACCTAGTCTCGAAAAAGCAGCAGGCGAATACGGGACGGTACGTGTCCTTGCTAAAAAAGTTGTTGTTAGCTGTTCTGATGGTTGTGTAGAACTGACTCAAGTGCAGCCGGCAGGAAAGAAAATGATGAACGCTGCCGATTGGGCACGTGGACTTGGAAAAGCTCTCAACGAACAGAAAGTAGTGCTGTCATGAGCGCAGAAAAACCTCGCCAGAAAAAATACTCAATTCGTTCTTCTCGTCAAGGAGAAAACACTGAATTAAAACGTGGCGGGGGCGGTCAAACCCGCCGTAACGCCCAGGGACGTGAACGTAACCGACGTGCTCAGCACGAACGTGCTTTCTCCGCTAGCGCGCCAAGGGCTCGCCGTCGCACCTCAGACCCCGCACGAAAAACAGCGTTTGAGGTCATTAATTCCGTGGCGCTTTCAGATTCTTACGCTAACCTTGTGCTACCTCAAACTATTCGTAAACATCGCCTAGACCAACGTGACGCTGGCTTTGCCACAGAGCTCACCTACGGAACGTTGCGTTATCAGGGGCGTTATGACGCAATTTTAACTCATTGTGTAGACCGCCCTTTAGAAAAAACAGGCGCTCAGATTCTGACGTGTTTGCGTATGGGGGTGCACCAGCTATTAGCGATGCGTGTTTCGGCGCATGCGGCGTTGAACTCTACCGTGGCGTTAGCCCGTGCCGAAATTGGAAGCGGACCTGCACACTTCATTAATGCGGTACTCCGTCGAGCCTCCGAAAAAACTCCAGAACAATGGGAAGAACTTTTAGTTTCAGAAGCGAAGGATGAACTGCATCAATTATCGGTGAGTTATTCGCATCCGACGTGGATTGTGCGAGCTTTCCGTCAAGCGTTAGTCGCTCATGGGCGTGACGTTCACGAGATTACCAAACTTTTAGAAGCTGATAATCTCGCTCCCGTTGTGAATCTTGTTGCTTTACCACAGTTAGGTTCTTTAGACGAAGCCTTAGCAAAAGGTGCTCAAAAAGGTGAACTTGTTGAGGGCTCTGCTCTTTACTCTCAAGGCGATTTAGGGCGTTTAGAGAGTGTTCGACAAGGTACAGTGCGTGCTCAAGACGTTGGATCTCAGCTTGTTGCTCGTGCTTTAGCGCAGGCTCCATTATCTGGAAAAGATGAGGCGTGGTTAGACCTTTGTGCAGGGCCGGGCGGTAAAGCGGCTCTGTTGGGTGCTTTGGTTCAAGAACGTGGTGGTGTCCTGATTGCTAATGAATCAGCACCACATCGAGCAACTCTTGTTGAGAAATCTCTTAAGCCTCTTGATTCTCAACGGTATCGAGTGCTTACTGGAGATGGACGCGCTATCGCTCAGACTCTTAAGGCTCAGCCACATGTGCCAGAGCAGCTGCGTTCAAGTATGCTTTTTGATCGTGTCATGGTTGATGTGCCCTGTTCAGGGCTTGGTGCTTTACGTCGTCGCCCAGAGGCACGATGGCGTAAAAGTCCCCGTGATATAGCGGAACTTTTGACATTGCAGAAACAGCTTTTTGACGCTGCCGTGCAACAGACACGCTCTGGTGGGCTGATTGCGTATGTGACGTGTTCTCCTCATATGGCAGAAACTCGTAATATTGTTCAGGATATTCTGCGTGCTCACGATGTGCAGCTTCTTGACTCGGCTCAGGCTTTAGCTGAGGTTGCGTTAACAGATGCTCAAGGGCAATCTTTGCTTTCGGGTGAACGTGCTGTTGGTTGTGCTGTAGAGGGGAGCGGCGCTACGGCAACAACCGCTCAGCTGTGGCCTCATGTGCATGGAACGGATGCGATGTTCTTTGCTCTCTTTCAGAAGAAATAGATTTTTCTTTTCTCTGACTTGAGCTGGCAGGGTTCTCTCAGGGGTATTTTGGGTATCTTTTCGGTTGTCGTGCTTGTTTTGGGTGTGCTATCAAGGCAGAATTGAACAGTGTTCAATAATACTTCTGATACCGAGAATAGTGCCAATAATCTGAAGAATATTCTGGCTCATCGCGATCGTGGAATGCTTTGGCACCCTTACGCCCCGTTAGAGACTAAACCTCTCTACGGAGTGTTATCTGCCCAAGGTACTCAACTGCAACTACAAGACGAAGAGGGCTTTACTCATACCGCTCTTGATGCGATGAGTTCATGGTGGTGTCAAGTTCACGGCTACTCTCATCCAGCATTAAACCAGGCATTGAGAGAACAAATAGAAAAATTTTCTCATGTGATGTTTGGCGGTCTAACACACGAGCCTGCAATTAATCTTGCAGAACGTCTTGTTCGTCTTGCACCAGGGGAACTCAACCACGTTTTCTTAGCTGATTCTGGGTCTGTGTCGGTAGAAGTAGCGCTCAAACTTGCTGTGCAATATCAGCGTGCGTTAGGACGCCCCACCAAAAATCGTTTTCTTGCTCTAGAAGGCGGATATCATGGGGACACTATCGGTGCAATGAGCGTATGCGACCCTATCGGAGGTATGCACAGTGAGTTCAGAGGGTTTATCCCAGAACAGCTCTTTGCGCCACGACCTCCTAGCGCAACTTACGATAACGCGCAGCAACAATGGTCCGTCAACGAACAAGCTCAGCATAATTGGCAGAAAACGACGGAAGCTATCATCGCCAAAGAACATGATTCTTTAGCAGCTATTGTGGTTGAACCTATTGTTCAAGGGGCAGGTGGCATGCACTTTTACCACCCCCATACGTTGAATACTTTGCGTGAGCTTGCCGACCGTTATGAGCTCCTTCTCATTTTTGATGAGATTGCAACAGGTTTTGGACGCACTGGAAAATTTTTCGCTACCGAATGGAGCGACATTGTTCCCGATGTTATGACCGTCGGTAAAGCACTCACCGGAGGGTATCTGACTCAAGCAGCAGTGCTCGTGAGCACTAACGTCGCTTCAACAATTAGTGATTCTGAACATCGTGCTCTTTTGCATGGGCCAACCTTTATGGGTAACCCGTTAGCAAGTGCCGCTTCTTGTACTTCCTTAGATTTGTTGACGGGAGCTCTTGAAGGATACCCGCTGTCGTGTTGGGAGCAGAGCATTCCTCGCCTTGAACAAACCCTTAACTGTTCTTTAGCGCCAGCACGATCTTTAACATCTGTGCGTGATGTGAGAGTCCTTGGCGGTATCGGTGTGATTGAACTTTACGAGGATGTTCGTATTTTTGAGCTTACGCAAGCAGCTCTTCGGAGAGGCGTGTGGGTGCGACCTTTTCGTAATTTGGTTTACACGATGCCTCCTTATATTGCTACGGAAGAAGAGGTACAGCATATTGGTCGTGCCCTCGTTGAATCTGTTGCAGAGGTGCATGGAGAGTAAGAATAATGTTTGAGTTACTAGAACATGTGAATGATGAACGACACCGACCTTGGTATGAGTGTTCTGTCGTGCATATTGTGGGTACTGATACAGATGTTGGTAAGACTATCGCTACAGCAGCTTGCGCGGCTGCGCTCATTGCTCATGGTAAAACTGTAGCAGTCTATAAGCCTGCTCAAACGGGGGTTCAGCCCAATATGCCGGCAGATGCTCAACTAGCAGCGTATCTTAGTGGTGCTGATTCCTATGAGGGGGTGCGTCTACCTGATGCGATGGCTCCTGTGGCGGCAGCAGAAAAAAATGGTTGCGTTTTGCCTTCTCTCGATGAGTACGCAAAAACAATTCATCAACTGCGAGATAGCTATGATGTGGTGATTGTTGAGGGTTCTGGGGGAGTAAGTGTTGATATTGGCACTGCCGTGAATTCGAGAGGGTGGGGGCATCAAGCTGATTTAATGTCCTTGATAGCTGAAGATGTTCATGATTCTTGTGCCGTAATTGTGGCACGTATTGGATTGGGAACTCTTAACCACACACTTTTGACCTATGAGTATCTTCGTGTTCGTTCGCTTAACGTGGCGGGGGTTTTGATTGGGGCTATGCCGTCATCTCCAACAGAGATACATCGAAGTAACCTTGATTTTTTGGTGCGTTTAGGGTGCCCCGTGCTCGGTGCTATTCCTGAAGGTGCTGGAAAATCTTTTGTGGTGGGAGAAGACACCGAGTTTGTGCATTGCTTCGATGAGCTGCAGGAGTTTCGGAAAAATGCTTCTCGCTGGTGTGGGATAGAGTAGTGTTGAAGGCGTTTTTCAGAGAACGCTCAGAGCTTTTGGAACGGAAGAAAGAACCATGGACTGTCATATTCACCCCTCTATTTTGAGTGCAGATTTTGCGAACTTTGAACGTGACTTACAGCGTATTAGCTCAGCAGACGCTGTTCACATTGATGTGATGGATAATCATTTTGTTCCGAACCTTAGCTGGGGTCCTGCTGTCGTTAAACGTCTTCGTGAGGTTTCACCGTTGCCGTTTGATGTACACCTCATGATTGAAGATGCTGACCGGTGGGCGCCAGAATACGCGCAGATGGGTTGTGAATCTGTTACCTTTCATGCTGAAGCCGCTCAAGCGCCTATTCGCTTAGCTCGTTCTTTGCGCGCAGAAGGGGCACAAACTGGTATGGCGTTACGTCCGGCTACCGCAGTTGAGCCGTATCTGGATATGTTGAGCGAGCTAGATATGTTGCTGATAATGACGGTTGAACCTGGTTTTGGTGGGCAGGCGTTCTTAGAGGTCACGCTTCCTAAGATTCGTCGAGCGGCAGAAGCAATTGCCGGTTCTGGTGCTCAGCTGCGTTTACAAGTTGATGGTGGTATTACCGAAGAAACGATTGTGCGCGCGGCAGAAGCTGGCGCTGATACTTTTGTTGCTGGTTCTTCTGTCTTCGGGGCAGAAGACCTGTCCGCTGCTATTAGTGCTCTACGAGAGAAGGCTCGTACCGTATAGCCCTTGGGACGCGTCGATAGGGCATGTTATGACTTGAACAACTCTTGAGCGATTGTTGTCCTCAAAAGATATTGGACTCTTTCACGTCTTGAAAACAGGTTACCCTAACCATAAAATATGGTTATCCTTATTTCTTGAGGGTGCTAGGAACCAGCTCAGAGATGACAACAGAGGCAGGAGTTCTCCAGTGGGAAAACGCGGCGCACAACGAGCAGCACATACCCCTTTAGGTTACGCCTGGGAAAAATACCATAACGGACAAAGATTCTTCCGCATACAAGATTATCCAAAAGCAATTCTCTGCTTTGAAAACGCTCTCAACGACTTTGTCCAACTAACAGATCAAGAAGGCGAAGCCACCTGTTGCTCAGCCCTAGCTGCAGCCTACGGCAATAACAACATGTACGAATTCGCTTTACCTTTTGCTCAACGAGCTATTAGCCTCTTTGACCTACTAGGGCGGCAAGAAAAAGTTGCCTCTCAACGTCAGAGTCTTGCACTCATCTATTTAGGTTGCGAACAAACAGAACAAGCTGAACAATGCTACCGTCAAGTTATCGACGACTTTGAAAATATCAAATATTTTGAAGAAGCAGGGCGTAACGCGCACACCTTAGCTAATATGCTGGCACATCGACAAGAACTCGACCAAGCGCGACGTCATTTTCATCGAGCAATTGGGTTGTATTATCAAGTGCCACGAGAAGCTGTGGAACATACACAAGCTATAGCGTTGATGCAGCTTGCTTTCCTTGAAAAACTGAGCGGAGACTACGACGCTTCAAAACTGCTCTACACAGAAGCTCTCGAAATCTTTGAACGATACCAGTCGTATTGGGAGGTCGGAACCTGCTACGAAGGGCTAGCTATCGCAGAATATAGTACTGGTGCTCCTCACGTGGCTGTTGTTCACGCAAAAACAGCGCTCGACGTTTTTCAACAGCACGGGTTTAGAGAAGACGCGCTACGTGCTCGTATCAACTATCAAGCCGTGCAAATAGCCATCGAAGATTTATGCAGACAACATCAAAATGACGATACATAAATTAATATGACGCCAGATGATAAATATCTAACATCGTGTGAGTTGCGGATGTTTTTCCTAGCGAAACTGTGCAATAATCGAAGGCGCAATAATAACATCGTGCTCCGGGACCCGGTGAAAATCCGAACCGGCGGTGATAGTCCGCTAACTTACCTCAAAGATCATTTTTGAGATAAGCCTGATTGGTGAAATTCCAATACCGACAGTACAGTCTGGATGGAAGGTAGCACGAGCAAAACGGCGTAGAGACACTCCTATATCCAAAGTGCCTCTACAAGAACTCTATGTAAATACGCCCTCATCACATCAATGGTGTATTCGATACGAGGTAAACCCCGCTTTGTTCTTCCCGGAGCCTCCGCGAAAGGGAAAAACATGGATTTTCTGCGGTGGCTCTTCGACGCACAACTTCACATTGGCGATCAAACGCTTCTAGTGCGCGAAGTCCTCGGTAACATTTTTGGTCTAGCCTCAGCCTTGGGCGGTATGCGCCGTAAAGTCTGGGCATGGCCGGTTGGAATAGCGGGTAATCTCTTACTCTTTACCGTATTCCTTGGAACATTCTTCGGCTCCATCAACACCATCAACATGCTAGGACAAGCCGGACGACAAGTCATGTTCATCATCGTCTCTATCTGGGGATGGTACCGGTGGAAAACATCAAAAGACAACGGCTCTTCTGCTGTCATCCCCACCTGGGCGACAGCAAAAGAACGTACTCTGCTTATCATTGGTATGCTTGCAGGGACAGCAGCCCTTACCCCTATCTTTAGGGCACTAGGCTCATACGAACCCGTGTGGTCTGATGCATGGATCTTCACAGGTTCCCTCCTTGCCACCTATGGTATGGCCAAAGGATGGGTTGAATTCTGGCTCATCTGGGTAGCCGTAGACATCGTCGGTGTCCCACTTCTTTGGTCTGCCGGATACTACGCAACAGCGCTCATGTATGTCTTTTACGGTGGATTCACTCTCATGGGATTCTTCGTTTGGTGGCGCGCTCGCAACCGTGAAGCAGCTCAAATCGCGTTGGAAACACAATTTCCTGACCCAACTGTCGATAGAATCCGCACCTAAAGTCAAGAACTTGCTCGTTCTATACTTTTAGAGGTTGAGGGTGGTCGCTTCCACAGCGTTGGAAGCTACCACCCTCAACTCTTATGACAAAGTAACCACATCAGAAAACTGCCTAGTTCTGATGTGAATAAAATAGTAATGGTCATCATACTGTTCTATAGTCGCGGGTGCGCCTCTTCTGAGACAAACTGTCTTAGAGTGGGAAAGGTGAAAAACTTTGAATCTCTCTTTGCTGAACTCACCGAAAAAGCTCGTATGCGCCCAGAAGGCTCTAAAACCGTTGAAGAGTTAGACCGTGGTGTGCATGGTATTGGCAAAAAAATTGTTGAAGAAGCTGCTGAAGTGTGGATGGCTGCTGAGTACCAAAGCGATGCAGAATTTGCAGAAGAAGCATCTCAGCTGATTTATCACCTTCAGGTGATGATGATTGCCAAAGGCCTCACCCTCGAAGATGTCTATAAATACCTCTAAAACCATTCATAAGGATGTTCCATGTTACGTGTAGCTGTACCCAATAAAGGATCTTTATCTGAAGCGGCGAGCCGTATGCTCAAAGAAGCCGGCTACCTGCAACGTCGTGACAGCAGAGAACTCGTCATCGTTGACCAAGAACATCACATTGAATTTTTCTACCTACGACCTCGCGATATTGCAGTGTACGTCGGTAAAGGAACCCTCGACGTCGGTATTACCGGACGTGACCTACTACAAGATTCTCAAGCATCAGCGATTGAGAGTCTTGCCCTCGACTTTGCAAAATCAACATTCCGTTTTGCTGGGCCACAAGGACAATTCCAGAATATTCAAGAACTTGCTGGTAAGCGTATCGCAACGTCTTACGCTCAGCTTGTTCGTCAATATCTACACGAACAAGGTATTGAAGCTAACATAATCCGTTTGGATGGAGCCATCGAATCTTCAATTCGGTTAGGTGTAGCTGACGCTATCGCAGATGTTGTTGAAACAGGAAACACTATGAGGGCCGCTGGTCTTGAACCTTTTGGTGAACCGCTGATGCACAGCGAAGCTTTACTGATTCGCCGTCAAGAAGTTGAAGATACACACGGACTTGAACGGCTCATTAGCCGTCTTCGTGGAGTTCTCATTGCACGCCAATATGCTCTTGTCGACTATGACATCCCTGAAGCATTATTACCGCAAGCATCCGCTCTCACACCAGGTTTAGAAGCCCCGACTATCTCGCCTCTTGAACGAGAAGGGTGGGTTGCTGTGCGATCTATGGTTTTGCGTCAAGAAACCAATAACATCATGGACCAGCTATACGATATTGGTGCGCGCGCTATTCTCGTCTCTCCGGTACAGGCGGCACGTCTCTAACCCACCCTACACAATGTTGAGGACGCTCTTCTTCGTAAGCTGAAAGCTTCAACCCTTCATAGTAGGTAACAGAACAAGGTAAAGGAACAAATAATTCTATGGGCGTTGCTATTCGCGTGATTCCATGTCTTGACGTCGATCAAGGACGAGTGGTTAAAGGGGTTAACTTTGAGGGGCTACGCGATGCTGGCGACCCCGTCGAATTAGGCGCCCAATATAATGAAGCAGGTGCCGATGAACTCACATTCTTAGATGTTACGGCCTCAACTGCTGATAGAGAAACAACATTTGACGTTGTACAAAAAACAGCAGAAACTGTTTTTATTCCTCTGACCGTTGGCGGGGGAGTCCGAAGCGTAGACGATATCGATAAGCTCCTGCGTACTGGCGCAGATAAAGTATCTATTAACACTGCAGCCATTAATAATCCCCAACTTATTAACGACATTGCTGAACGTTTTGGCTCTCAGGTGCTTGTTTTATCGGTAGATGCTAAACGAACAGAAAACACTCCTTCTGGATACGAAATTACCACTCACGGTGGTAAAACAAGTACCGGAATTGACGCCTTAGAATGGGTTGCCGAAGCTGAAAAACGTGGTGTTGGAGAAATCTTATTGAACTCTATTGACGCTGACGGAACGAAAACAGGCTTTGACATTCCTATGATTCAAGCTGTTCGATCCGTGACAAAACTTCCGCTCATTGCTTCTGGCGGGGCTGGTGCACCGGAGCATTTCCCACCCGCAATTGAAGCTGGTGCAAATGCTGTTCTTGCGGCGTCCATCTTCCATTTTGGTGAGGTGAGCATCGCTGAAGTTAAAGATGCTATTCGAGACGCCGGATATGATGTTCGCTAAAAAATGAGGTTAGGAAAACTGAATAATGGACAGCTCATACTCATCTGAAAAAACTGTACCTGAAGAATATATAGCGAACCTAAGCTATAACGATCAAGGTCTCATTGCCGCAATTATCCAACAATATGACACCGGCGAAGTACTGATGTTGGGGTGGATGAACCAAGAAGCTTTACGACGGACACTAAACGAAGGACGGGTCACGTTCTGGTCTCGCTCTCGCCAACAATACTGGCGCAAAGGTGACACCTCAGGACACTACCAATATGTTAAGTCAGTATCAGTAGACTGCGATAAAGATGCTCTCCTCCTACAAGTTGACCAGATAGAAGCAGCCTGCCATACAGGACAACGGACGTGTTTTTTAACAGGGGGAGAACTTCCTGCAACCGTCCTGCCAACACCGGCCACACAATAATAAGCTATGTTGAAGGGTTCTGCTAAGACCTTCAAAAGACTTACAATAGCGATACACCATCTTCCAGCTAAAAACGAACACAGAGGACTTCACCGCAGATGCAAGATATGGGCATTATTTCCCCCAGCTTTGAACAATTTCAAACGTTAGCGAAGACTCGTCGTGTTATCCCTGTCTACACTAAGATTCTGGCAGATTCACTAACACCTATCGGACTTTACCGTGCTTTGGTGCTACGTGAAGGAAAAGCACAACCTGGAACATTCTTACTTGAATCAGCAGCAGAAAATGCTCAATGGTCACGCTACTCATTTATCGGTGCTCATTCGCGCGCAACCCTAACCACATCTGAAGGAAAAGTATTTTGGCAAGGCGAAACACCGACAGGAGCACCAACTGACGGAGACCCTGTCGAAGCCATCCAAAAAACCCTCAAAACATTACATACCGAACGTTTTGACCATCTTCCCCCACTCACCAGCGGACTGGTCGGCTATCTTGGGTGGGACGTCGTACGGCACTGGGAAAACCTCCCACACCGACCACAAGACGACATTCAACTACCTGAATTCGCCCTTAACCTTGTCTCAGACATGGCAATACACGATAACACTGACGGTACCGTAACCCTGATTGCCAACGCCATTAACTTCAACGGTACCGACGATAACGTTGAACAAGCCTACGAAGACGCTGTCGAACGCGTCCACCGTATGCTTGATAAACTTTCACAACCTTTAGAACGTTCAACCGTATCTGAACTACACGGCACCAATAACGTTGAATATACGCTCGCCCAAACTCAATGCTCTATGACAACAGAAGAATTCCTCAACGTCGTAGAACAATCCCACCAAAACATTATCGATGGCGACGTATTCCAACTCGTTCTTTCACGTCGATTCACCGTAGAGAACCACGCAGAACCACTAGACGTCTACCGGATGCTACGCCAATCTAACCCCTCGGCATACATGTACCTATTCAACTTTGAAGACACCGAAGGGCAACCTTTCCATATTGTTGGTTCATCACCAGAAGCGCTAGTAACCCTCAAAGACGGTGTTATATCGACACACCCCATCGCTGGTTCACGTCCACGTGGCGCAAACCGCGAAGAAGACTTCAAACTCAGCGAAGAACTCCTTGCAGACCATAAAGAACGCTCAGAACACCTCATGCTCGTTGACTTAGCACGCAACGACCTCTCCCGTGTAGCAGTACCCGGATCAGTAGCTGTAGAACAGTTCATGGAGATTGAACGTTTCAGCCACATTATGCATATCTCCTCTACCGTCACTGCACAAAAAGGAGAAGACTACGACGCCTATGATGTTCTTCGCGCAACGTTCCCCGCAGGTACACTTTCAGGCGCTCCCAAACCACGTGCTATGCAACTGATTGACCAATACGAGCCTCAAAGCCGTGGAGTGTATGGGGGAGTGTGCGGATATTTTGATTTTGCTGGCAACATGGACATGGCCATTGCTATTCGCACCGCTTTACTCAAAGGCACACGCGCCTATATACAAGCAGGAGCAGGACTCGTTCTAGACTCTGACCCATCATCTGAAGAACAAGAAACCTGTCATAAAGCAGCAGCACCTTTGCGCGCCGTTGCGTTAGCAGCTGGAATGAAAAGACTCTCTACACGAGCTCAACAGCTAGATAACTGAGAGATCACCTATGCTGACTTCTTTATACACTCGTTTAAACCTCGCTAAAACAACATTTCTAACGCTCATATGTGCAGGTATCACCTTCGGCGCAACCTTACCTAGCTGGATTGACATTCGCATCAACACCGCACTGATTGCTTCAACAGTGCAGGTTGCCGGTTCAGAGGCAGCCCCCGCCGTAAGTTCCCTCTCCCTCGTAGCTTTAGCAGGCATGCTCGTCATTCGTTTAGCCTCTACACGAATTGCGCGTATCGTCGCCATCTTACTGTCCCTGACTGGTATTGGAATGTGCGCATCCATCATTTCAGTACTCCTGGACCCTACTTCTGCTTCGACAACACCAGTAGGAAAAGCTACCGGACTATCGCAGGTCGCAGCAGATTACACCATCACCTTCTGGCCCTGGGTGTCCTGTCTTGGCGCAATCCTCATTACCCTTCTTGGACTATACCTGTTCCTAGCACTGGCACATTGGCCGAAGAAAAGAAAATACGATAGAACAACCCAGCCCGTCACTGACGAAATAGATGATATTGATACTTGGGATTCTCTCAGCGCTGGGATTGACCCCACGGCAAAAAGCTAAGAGAAAGCTAAGAGTAGAGGGTAAAACCACGCAACATAGCGCATAAATCTAAGCTGTTATTGACACTATCGACTAGAATCGTCAATAGGTTTATTTCCTCCACAAAGAGGAACACACATACAAGGAGAAACAATGGCTAAAGAGCAGATCGTGCTTTCACCAGAGATTCCATACCCCAACCACGGAAATACCGTTGCTTCATGGGGAATGTTCTCTGTGATGATTCTCGGTGCACTCATCTCTGCACTAGGCTTTGACTTTGGACATCCATTCTTTTTCTGGCTTGGTCTTGGAGTAATCGTCCTCGGCGCATTCGTCGGTTGGGCTCTCAAAGCTGCCGGCTACGGTCAAGGTGGGGCAAAGACTAAATACACCGGACACTAAGTTCCGTATATGACCTCTTATATAAGCGTCTCGCCCTCGGCGGGACGCTTATTTCATAGGAATTACTATCACCAACCAATAACTATTCTTTTTTCTGATGAAGGAACACTGGCATGGCAACAGTCTTAGAAAACATCATCACAGGTGTACGTGAAGACCTCAAAGAACGCATAAAAAATACCCCGTTAGAGCAGATACAACGCCAAGCCCAAAACCAAAAACCTGCACTAGAAGCGCTAAACTATCTACGCCCCACCAACACCTTTAACGTCATCGCAGAAGTCAAAAGAGCCTCTCCCTCTAAAGGAGAACTCGGAGAAATCCACGACCCCGCCGCCCTCGCACAAGCCTATGAACGTGGGGGAGCTAGCATCATCTCCGTTCTTACTGAACAACGACGCTTCAAAGGAACACTCAACGACCTCAAAACAGTACGCGAACACGTCAACATCCCCATACTACGCAAAGACTTCATCATCGACGAATACCAGATTTGGGAAGCACGAGCCTACGGCGCTGACCTCATCCTCCTCATCGTCGCAGCACTGGATGACCAAACACTCAGAGAATTTCTAGAACTCACCCATAGACTGGGCATGAGAGCACTCATTGAAACACACACACCAGAAGAAATTGAGCGCGCCAAAACACTAGGAGCCCACATCATCGGTGTTAATGTACGAAACCTCAAAACTTTAGAAGTCAACAACTCACACTTTGCAGAACTAGCCCAACTACTCCCTCAAGACGCTGTCATCATCGCAGAATCTGGTGTCTCCACAGCCCAAGATGTTACAGACTACGCATTACACGGGGCACAAGCCGTCCTCGTCGGAGAAGCACTCGTTCGTTCCGGAGAACCCGAAAACACTGTCCGAGAATTCAAACAAGCCGGACACACCGGACGTACACAATACCTTCAACAGCAGAACGCCTAAGACCCAACTCACTCAACAGCTCTATAACAGAAAACGAGGCATAACGGTGACAAACCAACTTGCAGATAACTTTTTGAAAGGGAACTCTTCTTCCCTCAAAAATGCCCCCGGCCCTTACTTCGGTCAATACGGTGGTCAATGGATGCCCGAATCTTTAATGATGGCAATGACCGAGCTAGAAGAAACCTTCGAATCTGCAAAAAATGATCCAGCATTTATGGCAGAATTCCAACGCCTCAGCCACGAATACTCCAACCGCCCATCACTACTAACCGAAGTACCACACTTCTCAGAGCACGCTCACGGGGTACGTTTCTTCCTCAAACGAGAAGACCTCAACCACACTGGCTCACACAAGATTAACAACGTTATTGGCCAAGCGCTCCTAGCACGACGCATGGGAAAAACCCGTCTCATCGCAGAAACAGGAGCCGGACAACACGGTGTAGCAACAGCAACAGCCGCCGCATTATTCGGCATGGAATGCGTCATCTACATGGGTGAAGAAGACACCGAACGTCAATCCCTCAACGTGGCACGCATGCAACTTCTTGGGGCACGAGTTATCGCCGTTCAAAACGGTTCACGAACCCTCAAAGACGCCATTAACGAAGCACTACGCGACTGGGTAGCAAACGTCGACAACACCCATTACCTCCTTGGAACAGCAGCAGGAGCACACCCTTTCCCTGCCATGGTGCGTTTCTTCCACGACGCCATCGGCACTGAAGCCCGAGAACAAATCCTCGAAGCCACCGGAAAACTTCCCGACGGTATCGCAGCATGCGTTGGCGGAGGCTCCAACGCTATTGGAATGTTCCACGCTTTCCTTGACGACCCCGATGTAAAAATCTATGGCTTTGAAGCAGGCGGTGACGGCATCGATACAGACCGTCACGCAGCAACCATTAACCTTGGAAAACCTGGCATGCTTCACGGCGCGATGACATACCTGATGCAAAATGAAGACGGACAAATCATCGAATCCCACTCAATTTCTGCTGGACTCGACTACCCCGGGGTCGGCCCCGAACACTCCTACCTCAACGACATCGGCAGAGTCAGCTACCAGCCCGTTACCGACACCGAAGCCATGGACGCATTACAGCTACTATGCCGTACCGAAGGTATCATTCCTGCTATCGAATCTGCCCATGCGCTCGCTGGCGCTCTGCGCGTTGCACGCGAATGGGCTGCCAACGACCCTGAAACTGCTTCCGACAAAGTGATGGTGGTATGTCTTTCAGGTCGTGGCGATAAAGATATGGGAACAGCCCTAGAATGGTTCGGCCTAGGTAAAGCCATCCCTTCATCATCTTTAGTGACTGGAAATAAAGAAGCTATGCACGAAGCTCAGAGCGTAGAGAGCGAGAACAACTAATGACGTATCGTGATTATCTATCAGAAGGCGTTCGGTATTCTGTACATCATAATTCTTTTCCGCCGGCTCCAGCTGGGTCGGCGTTGAAACGACGCCTTGAAGAATGTCGTGAACAAGGACGTGCTGCCCTCATCGGTTACTTACCGGTAGGCTACCCCACCGTTGACGAATCCATTCAGGCTGCTATTGCGTTAGGACGTAACGGTGCAGACATTATTGAACTAGGTGTCCCTTATTCTGATCCAGTGATGGACGGCCCTGTTATTCAAAAGGCAACAGCACACGCCATAGAGAACGGATTTCGTCTAAAAGATGTGTTTCGTGCCGTACACGAAATTACTGAGGCCACCTCTGCTGTTGTCGTTGTAATGACCTACTGGAACCCCGTGTTAAGTTATGGTGTTGACGAGTTCGCTCGTGATCTTTCAGCAGCCGGAGGAGCTGGAATCATCACACCAGACCTCGTCCCTGACGAAGCTTCCGCATGGTTTGAGGCCTCCGAAAAGTATCAGTTAGATCGTGTTTTCTTAGCTGCTATTTCTTCTTCTGACGAGCGTTTAGCGATGATTTCTCGTGCTTCTAGTGGCTTCGTGTACGCGGTCTCTGTCATGGGTGTGACGGGTATGCGCCAGTCCGTGAACAATGCTGCTTCTGAACTGGTGCAGCATTTACGTGAAGCGGACGCTCCAGCAGTTTGTGTTGGTTTGGGTGTTTCTCGCCGTGAACACGTTGAAGAAATTGGGCAATATGCTGATGGTGTGATTGTGGGGACTGCTCTTGTGAAAGCTCTAGAATCTGATGGCGTTGAAGGAGTCGCAGTTTTGACGCGTCAGTTAGCAGGTAAGAACGATGAATAATACGGTGTTAGAGGCTTCTATTCCGTCCCCATCTGTTAGTAGTTTTCATGTAGGTGGTCTAACCATTCATTTTTATGCTTTATGCATTTTGGTGGGTATTTTCTTGTGCTTGAAACTTACAGCCTACCGTTGGAAGTCATGGGGGCAAGATCCTGAACGTATCTGGGATATCGCGTTATGGTCTTTCCCCTTTGGCATCGTGGGCGCTCGAGCTTACCACGTGCTCATTACTGACCCTGCAAGTTATTTTGGTGCAGGTGTTAATCCTCTCAACGTCTTTAAGATATGGGAGGGCGGAATCGGTATTATGGGTGCTATTTCTTTAGGTTCTTTAGGTGCTTGGATTGCTTGTCGTCGTTATGGTATTTCTTTTGCGCTCTTTGCTGACGCTGTTGCCCCTGGTATTCTTTTAGCTCAGGCCTGCGGACGTTGGGGTAACTGGTTCAATCAGGAGCTGTTCGGCAAACCGACTACTCTGCCGTGGGGCTTAGAAATTTCTTCTCATTCTCCAAATTTTCCGCATCAATACCCTGCCGGTACGCTCTTTCACCCAACTTTTCTGTACGAATCGTTATGGAATCTTTGCGGTGTCATGCTCTTATTGTATTTAGGTCGTAAGTCGGTGCTTGTTTTAGGTCAGACTTTTTGGCTCTATGTGTTGTACTACGGTGTAGGACGTATCATTATCGAGATATTCTGGCGTATTGATACTCCTCATTATGTGCTGGGTCTTCGCGTTCATGTGTGGACTGCTGGTTTGCTGATTGTTCTTGGTCTTTGTGGTCTGATCATCGCTAAGAGGCGTGCTCGTCAACGTGCTCTTATAGACGCGGCTCAAGGGGTCTAAACTTCAGCTCCGTAATATTGTTCTGGGAGAAAACCAGACGATGTCCTGCCCACAATATATGTTGTGGGCAGGACATCGTCTTTTAAGGTATAGAAGTTTTATGATGCGGTGAGGTGTACTCTGTTATTGGTCTGTTCAATGACCCGATACTCGTGGGTCACGACAATAGCAATCCCTCCGTTACGGCAATGTTCTTGAAGAAAATCGAGAACACATTGCGCGTGGTAATCGTCTAATGCTGCTGTTGGTTCGTCAAGAAGGATTATAGGAGTCTCGCGGACTGCTGCTCGTATAATCCCGATAGGCTATTTGGTGATCTTATCGTTTGCTAGTTGGTAGGGGTGTTTTCGCTTTTTCTAGGGTTTTGGTTTAGGGCTTTTATTGCTTGGGTTTTGCTGTTGAGGATTGCATCGATAACGGATATAACGGCTGCTCGTTCTGAATCAGTGAGGTCTTTTGCTCTTTCTGGGAGGATGAAAGGCTCTCCTCCTGCTGGTGGAAGTTGCGCTAGGAGGCGTAGCTGGTGGGAATCTAGCCCTAGGACTTCTGCGAAAGCGTCTAATACTTCGGTGTTAGGCTTAGCGGGAACTTTTCCCGTCATGTATCTGTGGGCAGTAGCTTTACTTACTTTGTAACCGTGTTTTTCGGCTCGTTTAGATATTTCCTGAGTTGAATAACCGAGGCTCTGGCAGGCTTCTTTGAGAGTATGAGAAAGACTATTCACAATCCTATTCTTAACGCAAAAACTTTATTGGACAAGACTTCTAGACAATTTTCCAGTTTTTGTCTCTGCCTAAAAACAGGAAAAATAAAAAATATGCTCTAAAGGTGGACAACCTATTACGAGTGGGTATATACAAGATACTAGGAATCCCAAGAGATAGCGCTGAATCTTTAGGAGCTGCTAATGACCAAGCTGCTAACACCGGCTCAAGTATCTGAACTAACCGGCTTCAAAGAAACAACCCTCGCCAACTGGCGTTCGCAAGGAAAACAACTGCCTTACTGCAAAATAGGGCACTCAGTTCGTTACCGCGCCAGCGATGTTGAAGAGTGGATACGCAAAAATAAACCTAAAAAAGTCTACAAATAGGTATTATCTCATCGACGTAGAAATAAGCCTCACTCTAAAACACCGAAGACATTACGGGCAGGGTGCGTCCACCACACTACAAAAGAGTAGTTCCCCGATATACTCTTATCCCGTGATAACAACATATTTTGAGGACTGCTTACAGGGGAGAAAGCTGTGCCACAACGGTCCAGCTAGAAAGATGAGCTGTGTTAAAACCCTCTGGACTTCCATAACGGTCTTGGTCCATCACAAAAAATACTGTTGAGACGCCTTTATTTCACTGTGTACGTCTTGTCGCTAAAAATAAAAATATCCGAGACATCCAACTATTTAACTATCAGATACTAAGCCGTCTCACTATCTGGTGCATTAATACGAAGAATTACCCCTTTTGAAACAAAACAAGGCACAATAACTACCAGAAGATAGATAGAACACACCCAAAAAACTAGCGTCTTCTACCGGTGAACGTGAAAACGTAACAACATTGACTCCACCACACACAGGAATCAACTGCACCACAACAAATCCACCACTGATAACACCTATACCCATCAGTAAACGGAATATACCCCATCGCTGCAATGGCGCGGCTCAAAGACCTTTAACTCTTATCCCACACCCAAGAGTTAGAGCCTATGCGCATACACGATGCGGATATATCAAACTTTGTGCCGTACCACCACCGAAACCTCGCTCACACACGTACCCTAACGCATGTGAACGACCCGCCGTGGAGAGGAAAAGGCCTTTGAAAAACCCAACATCACACACCCCAACACAGAGCAAACACAACTCCACCACACCACCGTCACCCTTCCAAACATTTGCCGCAATACCTCAAGCGCAAGGGCTATACCACCCCGACAACGAAAAAGACGCCTGCGGACTAGCGATGGTTGCAACGATCAACGGTCAAGCCAGCCACGATATCGTTGACCACGCACTCACAGCACTGCGTCGGCTCGAACACCGAGGAGCCGTCGGAGCAGACGAAGGCACCGGCGACGGCGCAGGAATCCTCCTACAACTACCCGACACATTCTTCCGCGCCGTACTAGACTTCTGCCTACCAGAAACCGGAAAATACGCAGCTGGAACAGCGTTCCTCCCCGCTGACGAAGAAAACATCAGCGAATACAAACAATCACTAGAAGACATCGCCCACGCAGAAGGACTCAAAGTCCTCGGCTGGCGAGACGTGCCCACCAACCCAGAACTTGTTGGAAAATCAGCACGCGCCGTCATGCCTCACTTTGTACAGATGTTCATCGCCGAAGCAGAACCCGAAGAACACGACGCCGTTGCCGCACCCTTCACCGGACATATCCCTATCATCGACCTCGACACAACATCCGCACAACAACAACTAGACCAAAAAGCTTTTCGTCTACGTAAACGCGCACAGCACAAGCTCGGAGTATATTTTCCGTCCTTCTCTACACGAACCATCGTGTACAAAGGAATGCTAACCACCGCACAACTAGAACCCTTTTATCCTGATCTCTCAGACCCCAGATTTCAGACAAAACTTGCTATCGTCCACTCACGATTTTCAACGAACACCTTTCCCTCATGGCCGTTAGCGCAACCCTTTAGAACCATCGCACATAACGGCGAAATCAACACCGTCAAAGGCAACCGTAACTGGATGCGAGCGCGTCAATCACAGCTCAAATCACCATTGTTAGGACGAAACCCCGAAGAATTATTTCCCATCTGTTCGGCGGGTGCTTCAGATTCTCAGTCTTTTGACGAGGTTGCAGAACTGCTGTTGCTCTCTGGGCGTAGCGCGCCACAAGTGATGATGATGATGATTCCTGAGGCGTGGGAAAAACACGAGGATATGGACGAAGACCTCCGAGCCTTCTACCAATATCATTCAACGTTAATGGAACCATGGGACGGTCCAGCAGCCGTAGCCTTTACCGATGGTACACGGGTTGGTTCTGTTCTTGACCGTAACGGGTTACGACCAGCACGCTACTGGGTGACTGATGAAGGTCTTGTTGTTCTTGCATCTGAAGTGGGCGTTATCGATATTGACGAGAAGAATATCGTTCAGAAAGGTCGAGTCAGCCCAGGAAAGATGTTCTTCGTCGATACAGAACAACAACGTATCATCTCAGATGAAGAAGTTAAAAAGAGCGTAGCGAATAGTCACCCATGGAAAAAATGGGCGTCAGAGTCCATTATCAATCTTGCCGATTTACCTGAACGTGAACATATTCGTTACCCTCGTTCATCAATGACTCTGCGCCAACAGACTTTTGGGTACACCACTGAAGAACTTAAAAAGATTCTTGCCCCGATGGCACAACATGGTGCAGAGCCTATTTACGCGATGGGAACGGATACTCCTATTGCGGTTCTTTCGTCACGTTCACGATTACTTTTTGACTATTTTGTGCAGTCTTTTGCTCAGGTAACGAATCCTCCTCTTGACTCTATTCGTGAAGAGCTTGTTACGTCCTTGAAGACGTCGGTAGGTCCTAATGGGAATATTCTTCGTAATGGGCGTGTACATACTCGTCATATTGGTTTAGATTTTCCCGTTATCAATAATGATGAGTTGGAAAAGATTGCTCACCTCACTGATGAGGATGGTATGGGTATTGCCCTGAAAGTTCGGGGTCTTTATAACCCTGCTGGGGGAGAAGACGCTTTACGTGCTCGGCTGAGTGAAATTTGTGAAAAGGTGTCTGCCGCTGTTAATCGCGGTGTGGAGCATATTATTCTTTCTGATCGTCATTCTAATGCGCAGTGGGCGCCTATCCCGTCGTTGCTGTTGACGGCGGCGGTTCATCATCACCTTTTGCGTTCTGCAACTCGTACGAAGGCGTCTTTGGTGGTTGAAGCTGGTGATGTTCGCGAAGTGCATCATATTGCTACTTTGGTTGGTTATGGTGCTTCAGCGGTGAACCCGTATCTTGCCATGGAGTCGGTGGAACAGCTGGTTCGAGATGGTGAGATTGAGTCAGTTTCTGAGGATGAAGCTGTTAAGAACTTGATTAAGGCTTTGGGCAAAGGTCTGCAGAAGATTATGTCGAAGATGGGTATTTCTACGGTATCTTCGTATTGTGGTGCTCAGACTTTTGAAGCTTTGGGTTTGTCTGAGCGTCTTGTGAGCGAGTATTTTCCAGGGACTCATTCGCAGATGGATGGTGTGGGTCTTGACGTTATTGCTGCTGAGGTGAAAGCCCGTCATGACCGTGCTTATCCTCAAGGTGGGGTAGCTGTTCCACATCGTACTTTAGAAACTGGCGGTGAATATGATTGGCGTCGTGATGGTGCCTCCCACTTGTTTAACCCTGAGACTGTTTTTCGTTTGCAGCATGCAACCAAAACGGGGCGCTACGATATTTTCAAGTCTTATACAGAACGTGTAAATGATCAGTCTAAAGAGCTGATGACAATACGTGGGTTATTGTCTTTGAAGCAGGATCGCCCTCCGATTGATATTTCTGAGGTAGAGCCGGTGAGCTCTATTGTGAAGCGTTTTTCGACGGGTGCGATGTCGTATGGGTCTATCTCTCAGGAGGCTCATGAGACTTTGGCTATTGCGATGAATGCTTTGGGTGCAAAGTCGAATACTGGTGAGGGCGGTGAAGATGTTGAACGGCTTCTTGACCCGCAACGGTGTTCAGCTATTAAGCAGGTTGCTTCTGGTCGTTTTGGTGTGACGTCTTTATACCTAACACACGCCCAAGATATTCAGATTAAGATGGCTCAAGGCGCTAAACCTGGTGAAGGTGGGCAGCTCATGAGTCAGAAAGTGTACCCGTGGGTGGCGAAGACCCGTCACGCGACAGCTGGGGTGACCTTGATTTCGCCACCTCCTCATCATGATATTTATTCTATTGAGGATTTGGCACAGCTGATTTATGACCTCAAACGTGCCAACCCGCAGGCTCGTATTCATGTCAAGTTGGTGTCTGAGGTGGGTGTTGGAACGGTTGCTGCCGGTGCAACGAAAGCTAAAGCCGATGTCGTGCTTATTTCTGGTCACGATGGTGGTACTGGTGCTGCTCCTTTGAACTCCTTGAAACATGCTGGAGCACCATGGGAGTTAGGTCTTGCTGAGGCTCAACAGACTTTGATGATTAACGGTTTACGTGACCGCGTGGTTGTGCAAGCTGACGGGCAACTAAAAACCGGTCGTGACGTGATGATTGCTGCTTTATTGGGTGCAGAAGAGTTCGGTTTTGCAACAGCTCCACTCGTGGTGGAGGGCTGCATTATGATGCGTAAATGCCATTTGGATACCTGCCCAGTGGGGGTTGCGACACAGAACCCGACGCTTCGCGAACGGTACACCGGTAAAGCTGAGCATGTTATGAACTTCTTTAAATTTATTGCTGAAGAAGTTCGTGAATATTTAGCGCAGCTGGGGTTGAGAAGTCTTGACGAGGCTATTGGGCGTGCAGAACTTTTGGATACTTCTGCTGCTATCGAACATTGGAAAGCTGACGGTTTAGACTTATCGCCTATTCTGCGTTCAACGTTTGAAGAGTACGCGGGTCGGGGAGTGCGTCATAGCCGTGAACAAGACCATGAACTGGATGCTCATATCGATCACCATTTTATTCGTGCGGCTTCTGCCACTTTTGAGCACCGTCAGAAGACTCAAATCACTCGTGATGTGGTGAATACTGATCGTTCTATCGGCACAATGCTAGGACATTATGTGACGAAAACGTTTGGTACTGACTTATTAGAGCCAGATACGATTGATCTTCATCTGAAAGGACATGCTGGTCAGTCTTTGGGTGCGTTTATTCCTCAAGGAATGACTATTCGACTAGTTGGTGACACCAACGATTACGCCGGTAAAGGCTTATCTGGTGGACGAATTATTATCCGCCCAGATGAGAATGCTCCTCTTATCGCTCATGAAAATGTTGTGGCAGGGAACGTTATCGGTTATGGCGCTACCAGCGGTGAACTGTTTATCCGTGGTGTTGTAGGTGAACGTTTCTTAGTGCGTAATTCTGGTGCTACTGCTGTTGTTGAAGGAATCGGTGACCACGGTTGTGAATATATGACAGGTGGCAGAACCCTGATTTTGGGTGAGACAGGACGTAATTTTGGTGCTGGTATGAGTGGTGGTTATGCATATGTACTAGATCTCAACATGAAGAATGTGAATAAAGATTCTCGTGAGCAGGGCGAACTATTGTTTTACGCTTTATCTGAAACAGATTGTTCAGAGGTTCGCCAACTTTTGGAAGAACATGTGCAGCATACGGGGTCGCATCTGGGGCAGCAGCTTTTGGCAGATGAAGAGGACACCATGCGCCGTATCACGAAGGTTGTGCCGCGTGATTATGCGGCGGTTTTGAGTGTTCGTCAGGACGCTCAAGCTCAAGGTGAAGATCCTAACTCGATGGCTGTGTGGAAGAAGATTTTGGAGGTAACCCGTGGCTAATCCTCGTGGTTTTCTAGAAGTAACAACTCGTCAAGACCGTCCTAAGCGTCCTGTGCCTGTGCGTATTATGGATTATCGTGAGGTGCAGGTTCGCCCAAACGAGGCTGTTATCCGTCAACAGACATCGCGTTGCATGGATTGTGGTGTGCCGTTTTGTCACGCTGGGTGTCCTTTGGGGAATCTTATTCCTGAGTGGAATGATTTGGTGTGGCGTGGTCGTACCCGTGAAGCGGTGGAGCGTATGCACGCAACAAACAATTTTCCGGAATTTACGGGACGCGTGTGCCCAGCTCCGTGTGAATCTTCTTGTGTGCTAGGTATTAATCAGCCGGCGGTCACTATTAAACAAGCTGAGTATTCTATTGGTGAAGCTGGGTTTGCTGAGAACCTGATTGAGCCTATTCTTCCTGCACGTATGTTAGATAAGACGGTTGCTGTGGTGGGCTCTGGGCCAGCTGGGTTAGCGGCTGCTCAACAATTAACGCAGGCTGGTTTTACGGTTGCTGTTTTTGAACGTGACTCTAAAATTGGTGGTTTGTTGCGCTATGGTATCCCTGATTTTAAATTAGAGAAATCTGTGGTGGAGCGTCGTCTTGCAGTGATGGAAGAAGAAGGCACTCGTTTCCGTCCCGGCATTAATATTGGTACTGATATTACGTGGGATGAGTTACGACGACGATATGACGCTGTTATTGTTGCGACAGGGGCAACAGCTCCTCGTTTACTGGATATTCCGGGCGCTGAGTTATCTGGTATTTATCCGGCAATGGATTATCTCAAGGACACGAATCGTTTTGTCTCAGGGGAGAGCTCTTCACTGAGCATTGACGTTACCGGTAAGAACGTGATTATTTTGGGCGGTGGAGACACTGGATCTGACTGTATCGGTACGGCTGTACGCCAAGGAGCAGCATCTATTACGACTCTTGCGATTGGTGAACAGCCACCGCTTGAACGCTCTGATAGTGAACCATGGCCGATGTTTCCAAAAGTATTTGAGGTGTCTTCTTCTCACGAGGAGGGTGGAGAGCTTCGCTATTTAGCGTCAACCGTGGAGTTCGTTGGTGAGAATGGTGTTTTGACAGGTCTTAAAGTTGCTAAGACGCAGTACCTACCTGATGGCCGTCGTGTCCCTGAACCAGGTACCGAACATGTTATCCCTGCTGATGTTGTGTTTTTGGCGTTAGGTTTTACGGGGCAAGATTCTCGAACTTTAGAAGAACAAATTGGTGCGTGCTATGACAAGCGGTCAAATGTTGCACGAGATGAGAACTATATGACGAATGTTCCTGGCGTGTTTTCTTGTGGTGACGCTGGCCGCGGACAGTCTCTGGTGGTGTGGGCTATCGCTGAGGGGCGTGCAACAGCTGCCGCAGTTGAGCGGTATCTTACCGGTTCCACTTTCTTACCTGAACCGGTGTCTCCTCATGATCGCGGGTTTACGCTTCTTTAAGAGTAAGAGACGGTATAAATAAATCTATGTGGTGGGGTAAAAGATATCTCTTACCCTACCACATAGAGGAGAACAAATATTGTTATTGTTGAGTAGCTAACGTTTGTAGGACGTGCTCGACTAACGGTTTAACAGCTATTGGGTCAGAATAGTTTACTTTTCCCTGTTCAAAGCTTTTAAGCATTTGTTCTTGAGCTTGAGAGCGTTGAGGTTTTGCCGCTATTGCTGCACGTACCCCCATCATGAGCGTTTTATGTTTCATGCTGAGCTTGGTATGGTCTAGTCCTCCACGAAAATGGAAAATTTTAGCGTTCTCCGTTAACGTTTCGCCATAGTTCTTTATCACCATATTGTCTAACTTTTGGCGGATATTACCTTCAAGCCCGTTAAAAGATACGGTAAAAAACACGCGTGGGACTGATCGCAATAGTTCAGCGTATTTTTGTGTTGTTTTTGCTCCTGTCAAAAATGTTCCATAGTCGCTAGCTCCGATAAGAACAATATCTGCTGATTGAATATTTTCTGCGCAGAGCTGTTCTGTAGCGCAAATCGTTACGTTGATAGTGTTGTCATGGTTAGTTAACGCTTCGGATATCCAGTGTGCATATTCTGTGGTGTATCCGTACTGGCTACCGGCTGAGATGAGAACACGTGCTCCCATGAGGATACGCGCCTTAGCTTTCTACGTTGGGGGAGAGATACCCTGCGACTGTTTCGACGAGGGGGAAGATGTCTTCACGGTTGGTGTAGTCTCCACCACCATTGTCGAAAGATTCAATCATCTGTTTGTCGTATTCGTTCGCGTGAGGCTTGAGACGATATGCGGTGCGAACTCCTGCTAGAACAGTTTTGTGAGTTTTCGTCATTTGGGAGAGGTCTAGTCCTCCGCGGAAGTGGTAGGTGGGGCAGTTTCCTGCGACGTCTTCTTTGTAAGATTTCATGACGCGTTTGTCGAGGTATTCACGCGGGTATACGGCTAGACCGTTGAAACATACGGTGAAGAAGACGCGGTGCGGAACTTTGAGCATTGCTTCACGGCGTTTGCGTAATGTTGGAGCGCCGGTGAGGAACCCTCCAAGGTAACTTGCCCCGACGATGAGTACGTCAGCAGATTCGATGAGCTCGTCGGTGGCTTCTGCAATGGGGCTGAGGCTAATGTTGGGGGACTGGTCGAGAGTTTGGAGTTCTTCTGCAATCCAGCGGCAGTACCGTTCTGTAAATCCGTAGTTTGAGCCGAAGAGGATAACGACGTTTTGGGTGCTCATGAGTCTCACGTTTCTTTCATGCCGGTAAGGCGTGGTTTGCGGTGCTTTTATATCTCAAGAATAAAACAAGTTGAACGGCGATGGAACATTTAACGAATAAGATGTGTGTTTTTGTGGGAAATAGGCTGGTTTTATGAGTTATTTTTCTCATTTCTGGGACAAAAAGAAGGTTTATGCCCGTATAATGAGGTATGCACCCGGAGAGATGCTAAGAATATCTGTGAATGTGTGGGAATGTTATTTTTTGTGGCTCATTGAACGCACTATCGCAAGATGTTCTATCATCCCCCTTGTTGTCGCACCCCCAAACTTACTAAGGTTGTATACATGAGACGCGCAAAAATTGTTTGTACTATTGGTCCGGCAATCTCCTCTGAGGAGAAAATTAAGGCAGCTATTGAAGCTGGCATGAACGTCGCCCGCCTTAACATGAGCCACGGCGACCACGATGTTCACACAAATTCCTACAAGAACATTCGTAAACAGAGCAAAGCGCTCGGTAAAAACGTTGCCATTTTGGCAGACCTACAAGGCCCAAAGATTCGCCTTGAAACCTTCAAAAACGGTTCTGAAGTTCTAGAACCTGGTGATACTTTCAAAATTACGACCGAAGACGTCGAAGGTACCAAAGACATCTGTGGTACTACCTTCAAAGGACTCCCTGGAGACGTCGCTCCCGGAGACACCCTGCTCATCGATGACGGAAAAATTCGTCTTGAAGCCATTGAAGTAACTGACACGACAGTAACAACACGCGTTGTTGTTGGTGGGCCTATCTCCAACAATAAAGGTATTAACCTTCCCGGTGTTGCGGTATCTATCCCCGCATTGACCGAAAAAGATGAACGCGACCTTCGCTTCGCTTTGAAACTTGGTGTCGACATTATCGCTCTTTCTTTCGTGCGCTCTGGCGACGATATCGCTCGTGTTCACGAAATCATGGACGAAGAAGGATTCCGCATCCCCGTTATTGCGAAGGTTGAGAAGCCTCAGGCTGTTGACAATCTTCAAGACATCGTCGATAAGTTCGACGGTATCATGGTCGCTCGCGGTGACCTAGGCGTTGAATATCCTCTTGAAGAGGTCCCTCTCGTCCAGAAGCGAGCCATCGAACTTGCTCGCCGCTGGGCTAAGCCTGTTATCGTGGCAACGCAGGTTCTTGAATCAATGATTCATAACCCCACTCCAACTCGTGCAGAAGCATCTGACTGCGCTAACGCTATCCTTGATGGCGCAGACGCCGTCATGCTTTCTGGTGAAACATCTGTGGGCGAGTACCCGATTATCACCATTCAGACGATGGCTCGTATCGTCAAATCCACTGAGGAACGTGGCTTGTATCGCGTGCCTGAACTAGGCACTTCTCCTAAGACTCGTGGTGGCGCGATTACTCGTGCGGCAGTGAACGTTGCTGATCAGCTCAATGTTGATTACATTACCGCGTTCACTCAGTCCGGCGATACAGCTCGCCGTCTTGCACGTTTGCGCCCATCGAAGCCTGTGATTGCATTTACTCCTGATCCTAAGGTTCGCGCATTCCTTGCAATGCTTTGGGGTGTAGACGCGGTAGAAGCTGCGAGCGTTGCAAACACTGATGAGATGACAGGTCTGGTCGACCAGTACCTTTTGGCTCAAAAAATTGCTGAACCTAATCAACTCATCGTTATGGCGGCTGGTTCACCTCCAAGCGTTGCCGGCTCAACCAACATGTTGAAAGTTCACCGTATTGGTGACTTGGATGACGCTGGTGCTCTTCTTCCTGAAGAGAAAGAGAAACTCGGCCCTTGGGGTGAAGATTCCTAGCATCGTCACTCTCTAAGGTTTTATCCTGATACGAGAAGAAGCCCTGTCCTATGTTCTGTTTATGAGCGAGGATGGGGCTTCTTTCTGTTGTGTTGTGAGGCATTAGATAAAGTATTTTATGATTTCGACTCTTTCGATTTCACTTTTGCGTAGTAATGGTGTATCGTAGAGGAGTGCTCTTAGCGCAGATGCGCCCAAGTGGCGGAATTGGCAGACGCGCCGCACTCAAAATGCGGTTCTTAGGAGTGTGGGTTCGAGTCCCACCTTGGGCACACAATAAACCCTCTTCTCTCTTGTAGAAGAGGGTTTTTTATTGGTATCAACCCATCGGTAAGGTGTTATTTTGTGTTAGGGGAGAACGCTCTATTCTCGGAAAAACCTGTAAAGGGTAATTTTGAGGCTTAACTTTCTCTCTGTGAGATTCTCAATAGAAATATCTTTTGAGTCTACGAGAGATGTTTCACCGAAGGTGTGATTCCTCTACGTTTAAACTCTGCTTGAACTTCTGGGCGAGCGTCGATTGCTTCTAATGCTTCAACGGCGCAGTGGTATCCGGCCCATGTGCTGCCGTAGACGATAGGTTGGTGTTCTCTCCAGTTAACGTATAGTTTGGGGTCTATGGAGATAGCGTATTGGTGTACTAGTTCAGCGACCCATAGGGCTGTTTCGCTGTCTCCTCCGCCTCCAGTGTCGCAGTCGTGTTTTAGATGTTTGGGGAGCTTTTTTCTGACATGTTGGTTGAAGTCGTATGCGACGTTTTCGAGTTTATAGAGGTCCATACTAGTTATCATTCCTCAGACTCTTTGAGATTATCTAAGAGCGAGGGTGTAAACAGGTTATCAATTTGGCTTATTACGTGCATAACAGATAGCTCAGGACTTTTTCTCCTATTTTTAGTCCCATTTTCCTTCCAACACATCTTTTAAAAACCTCTTGGGTAACCAAAATGAATGCTTTGTGATTTTTATTCCGTTGGGCAAGGTATCCGTATCAGATATCTTCCCCTTGCCGAGAAATTCTGATGGACCTACCTCATAGTAGGTGTTCTGCGCGTGTATTTTTGTAAAAATCACTTTATTTACTCTACTCTGTGGGAAATTTGTTGATACTTTATTTCCTTTTACGGTGAGTTCTACTCCTTCGCGGATAATATTTTGAGTCTGTCTCCAAACCCGTTGAACTTCTTCTAACAGTTGTTCGGGAAACCCCCAGAACTTAATATCGTCTAGAATAAA
>NZ_JBLXXV010000014.1:0-26937 GCF_048512995.1 Rothia sp. P6271
TTTATATTTAAGATACGATTTTTGGATAGGTAAAAAATCTTATCTTGTTACGTACGGATTTTTAGGTTTACTCACGATGGATTGGATTGGGATACTTTCAGCATTTATTTTTAATATTTTACTGATAATAATAGTCACAAATATTACCATGTGGAAAATACAGAAAATCCCTATTTCCATAGGAGTTATAGAATGAACAATATATTAGATTTATATCTGGATGAGAAAGTTTATTGTGCTAAAAGCCAAAAAATAACTCTTCTTCAAAATTTTTCCCTCGCTGTTGAGCAAGGAGAAAAAGTTGCTGTTGTTGGAGAGTCCGGCTCAGGGAAAAGCACGTTACTCAATATATTGGGCCTTATCGACACCTCATACTCTGGCACTTATACACTATTCGGGAAATCTACGCAAAAACTTTCTGATAGAGAGTTAGCAAAGTTAAGAAATAAAAATATTGGATTTGCTTTACAAGAATCAGCTCTCATTACTTCTTTAAGTGTTGAGGATAATATAAAACTTCCACTCATATATTCTCAAAGCCGAGGGCAAAAAGAACAGCAAAGATTTGAGGATATTACCGGAGCACTTGGAATATCCAATATCCTCACGAAAAAACCTCTTGAATGTTCCGGAGGTGAAAGAGCTCGAGCTGTCTTTGCTAGAGCGATTATTATGAGCCCACAGGTTATTTTGGCTGATGAACCCACTGCTTCACTAGATGACAAGAATAAATCAAAGATTATCGATTTATTATTTGGCGCAGCTCATGATTTTGGCGCCTCAGTCATAACAGTAACTCACGATAATATTTTTGCGCACCAGCATGATCGTGTTATCCAGTTAGAAAGAAAAGAATACTAACGTTTTAACTTTCACTTTTTTCTTTACTAGAACATGAGAGGTGAAATACGACTTCTTGTCATCAAGTTTATCGATCTACGAGGTCAGAACGCACAGACCATATAGCGACATCGGCGGAGCCTTGTACAACGTTCACACCAGAAACAGGTAGCCATACCCCACCGTCTCCCACGGAGTACTCCCCCGAATACACGACAGAAACATTCACCTGCACATTACCGGTAGAAGAATACTGATGACTTGTTGGTGTTTGCTCATCCCATACTCCATCACCTAGAACTTTCCCAGGTGAGCTAAGCACACCCGAAGATGTACCATCACCATAATCAAATACATAACCCACGGGCACGGCACGAACTTTTACAGGAAACCCAAGAACCTCCACATCAAAATCTTGAGGGTGAGCTTTGACCATAAAGTTTGTATGGTAGTTCACCAAAGTATCAGCGCCCGGTTCAACAACAATCTCGGGCGCGTCAAGAACTAATCGTTCAAAATCTTCACCAGAAAACACCGGAAATTCAATGACGTCAGAGTCCGACTCGGCTTCGGTATTATCAGCACCAGATGGGTCTGGTGCGCCTCCTGCTGGGCGAGAACCACGAGACGGGCACCATGTTTTACCAGTATCTGACCAACCATTGCCAGAAGAAGATTGAACCCGATGCGCAACATCATCAGCAAAAAGCCCGCAACGAGGAGGCACACAACGTTTCTTACCGTCACAATAGCGAACAAGACGATACTCTATCTGCGGACCAGCATATGAAATCGCACTCTGCCCACCCGACGAATTAGCGATAATGGGAATACCGGTAGCAGTGATATACGTATTCGGCGGAGCTTGAGGATGAGCCTTTCGGCGTGAGTCTTCTGCAGCAGATACTGTAATTTTTGTGTTAATTGTATTACCGTATCCTTCTGTAATAATTCTTTCATCAGCAATAGCAGAAGGCTCTACAAAGGTTAAACTCATTAACAAGCAGATAAGAATTACTACTTTACTATTCCTCATAGTTAATACCTTCTACACCTAACAACTCACCAAATACCCAAGCCCCCTGTGAGTAGTACAAAACAATAGTTCCAAGCCTGCCTCTAAAAGCATCTGGACCCTCTGAGCTGCAATCGTCCGTTCCTTTACAAGCTTCCGAAGAACTCACCGAAGGTCGCACTAAGAAACGATAGAAACCGTCTTCACCCAAAACAAAATCGTTATCCTCAAAATCAACTTTCATAGTAAGTCCGACAACCCATTGACCGGCTGGGTAAGCTTTTTTCAAGCTGTTATAGAAATTCTGTTCACGTTCATTATCCGGCGCAGTAATACGAGAAATATCATCCACATCCCCCGTACTCGAAGCATAATTACGCAAATCAACCCAATACCGAATAAACGCCTCAGCACCTTCTAAAGTCTCTTCACGAGCAGCCTCAGGAAAAACAGGCTTCGGCACATTAAACGCACGATGCTTTACAGAAGCCGCAACATACTCACCAGCATCAACTTTCTTTTGTTCCTCTGCTGTCAGACCAGACTCGTTAACATCATCAGGTGATGTAGAAGCATTTTCGGATTCTGACGTAGATGAAGTACCAGCTGAAGAAGAAGCTGACGCGCTAACACTTGCCGTCATGGAAGCTGAAGGCGAGTTCATCTTATCTTTTTCAGATACCGGTTCTTGAGTAGAGCATCCGCATAGTAGGGAACTGATACATAGCACTACGCTAGAACGAAGCAACCAGCTTTTAAACGACATAAGAGCACCTGTTTCATAAGGGAGTTAGTAGTCTAAGTTCAAAGACAAACTTAATTTTTCATTAAACCTACAATGAGAAGAGTGTATTGGAAAGAAGGTTATGGCTATCTGTGGATATATGACAGGTCAGTGACAGCGCAGAACTTTTTTCTTCGTCATTATATTCGCGGTTTAGCGCGCTAAAAGTACCATTAGTGAATAATGTATACCCTTATGGGGACAGAGTTTTTTGTTCTGGCGTTTTATGATATTCCTTATCAACGACAACGCATATTTGGTTGTGCGTATCACAATTATTTGCGGTTTAGGTTACGCCTCAACGTCGAGGGGAAGACCGCACTATGCGTGTCAATGAAGAAG
This sequence comes from Rothia sp. P6271, assembly GCF_048512995.1. Lineage (NCBI taxonomy): Bacteria > Bacillati > Actinomycetota > Actinomycetes > Micrococcales > Micrococcaceae > Rothia > Rothia sp. P6271. The sequence continues at coordinate 2,982 of NZ_JBLXXV010000014.1, forward strand.
ATAGGAATATGTTATGGCTAGGTTCAAGAAATTACGTTTCCTTGCGGCAGCTGCACTGAGTGCTGTTCTCGTGGCACCAGTAGCAGCACCTGCTCATGCAGTAGTTGGAGGGTTCAATTCTAATCAGAGTGCAACTGTTCGGCTATGGGCTTATGGCTATAAAGCACCAGACTTATTGTGTAGCGGTAGCCATATTGGTGATGGATGGGTGCTCACCGCAAAACATTGTGTGGATGATATTGGTGTCAACACATGGTCAAGTCGTGTTGTTTGGGGAAATCCTCGTATTAACTGGAACCTTCCAGAGGATCAGTACACCGGCCCAAATTCTGGTATCGACAGAATCGTCACCCATCCGGACGAAAATAAGGATATGGCGTTGGTGCATGTACCAGGTTTAGCTCAGGCTCGTGTGGCAACTTATCGTTTGCGTGACGGTGGTACCGCAGAAGATCTTAAAAATGCTCGTTGCACGGCGTATGGTTACGGCTTGTGGGAGGACAATATTGATTCTGAGAGTTCTTATGCTCAGCGTCAGCGAGGTTTGAAGATGAAGATTCGTTATGCGAGTACTTCTATTAAGAACTCTAATTCAGCGCAGCTTCGTGGTTATAACGACCGCGGTGGCTTCCTCGTAACAGGTGATTCTGGAGGGTCTCTTGTGTGCAACGGAGTGCTTTCTGGTGTGACTGTCGCTTATTGGCCTAAGTCAAAGTCTAATTCGTTTATGTCTATTTCTGCTCCTGAGCGTAATTGGATTCACCGCACTACTGGTATTTAATAATTTCTGATATTAAACGGGTGGGGCGCCCTCAAGACTTTTCTTGAGGGCGCCCCGTCTGTTAGCTATTGGTTAGCTTACATGTTCATAGGAACAGCAGTTTCAGATTCTGCTTTTTCCATTGCTTTTTGAGCTGCTGGATCTTCGAACATCTTGACGGGGTAGTCTTTACATGCGTCAGATGGTTCCATGAAGTTCTCCACAGTATTTTTCTTGACGATGTCGAGGTTTTCCTGAGTGATCTTCCATGGCATCACAGCGGTGAGTGGTTTGAACCAGCCGCGTGCAGGTACACCAGTGATGTAGTCCTGATGTAGGTCGTAGTTGTTGGGTGCGTAGATGGTGACGGTGAGGGTGTAGTCGCCAGGTTCGGTGATGGAGTCCTTTGGCAGGTTGGTGCCGTAGTGTGAACCATCGATTGCGTTCATTTCCATCATCATGCCGCTTGCAACAGTTTTGCCTTCACTGTTATCGAGTTTGTACATGAGGTGTAGGTCAGCAGGGGTTTCGTCGACGGAGTATCCCCAGTTGGTTGCGAACTCTGTTGCTTTGAGGTCGAACTCAAGGTGCATTTGTGAGTCTTTGTAGTCAAGCATTTTCATGGTTGACTTGGGGTTGTCGAACATTTGACCTGGCTGGAAGAAGTGGATTGCACCGATGAAAGGTCCAAAGTCAGCTTCTGGTCCGGCTTGTTCCTGCAATCCACATTCGTCGGGACGTTTGTTGGCTGCTACTGCGCCTTCTGCTTCTTCTTCAGGTGCAGCTGCTTCGTCACTAGCTTTAGCTTCTGCACTGACGCTGGCGGTTGCTTTTGCTTCATCTGCAGTTTTTGATTCTTCGTTCTTGGTGCAGCCTGCTAGCGCGGTCGTCGCGATAGCAAGTGATGCCAAGGTAACGAGGGTCTTCTTACCTAGTTCCATGGAGTTTCTCCTTAGATATTTATGTCGCAATGAATATCCGTACCTGTATGGTGAGGATATTTATTGTGTCGAGGGTTTTCCTCTTTTTACACCTCAATGGGTGAAGTTTTTGTGTGGTCTTTAGCTTTTGGCTAAGGACTGTTGTTCTTGTTCTGCTTCGCGGCGTTCACGGCGCTCTCGTAGGGTATGGGACAAGATAATCCACACGCTAGCAACGAAGAGAATAATTTGTGGTAGCAGTGTTTCTGCTTGGGGGTATATTCCTAGTTCTGGAATGTAGTATTCCATCCATGGCAGGTTAGTGCTTCCAAGGATGACGTTTGCTTCTTTAAGTTCTTGTACACCTTTTCCAACGAAGGAGATACACATAATAAAGAGCATGATGGAAGTTCCCATGAAGATGGGGCGTACTGGTAGTTTTGCTCCTCCAAAGCGGAAGATAAGGAAGATGATTGCGAGGAGTGCAACACCAGCCACGAACCCCAAAGCTATCCAGAGAGGGTCGCTTTTTCCGCCGGAGAAGGATGCGGTGTAGAACAAGACGAGTTCTGCCCCTTCTCGAATGACAGCAAGGAAGGCTGCAAAGACGAGAGCTTTTGCCGCTCCTGATGATACGGAGGTTTTCACCATTCCGTTGATGTATTGTGACCAGTTTTTTCCGGAGGATTTTGAAAGCATCCAGTTAGAAACGTAGAAGAGCATACCTACCGCGAGGAACATGGTGATGCCTTCGAGTAGTTCTGATGCTTGTCCTGCTCCACCGAGCAGTTCAGAAAGTCCCCAGGCGAGCAGGAAGGATAGAGCGATAGCTGCAGCAACACCGAAGTACACGTATTTGACGAGGTTTTTATTGCCACTTTTGACGAGGTAAAGCACAATCGCAACAACGACGAGGAGTGCTTCGAGCCCCTCACGTAGCAATAAGGTCATTGCGGTGCTGAAGTCTACCCATCGTTGTACGGTTGGATCCGCTTTTTCTACGTGTTGCGCTTCAAGTAGTTTGTTGCCGATGGATTCAGAAGAATCTGCTGGTGCTACTCCGTCAAGTACCATGGCATCTCGTGCCACCGCGGTTTTGATGATTTCTAGTTGTTGAATAACGTCGGGGTTTCCGGGGTCAGCTTTGATAGCTAGTTTTACGCGAGTGAAGCGGCCTTCCATTTTGACTTTTCGGTTTCCCGATAGCGTCATGGAGGCTGGCTCTAGCGAATTTTCATACCACCCAAAGTATGCTTCGCCGATATCTTCTAAGGTTTTGTTGTAATCCTTGTTTTTGTAGGCGGCGATGGCTTGGTTAATTTCTGCTGCCATGCACAACGCGTAGTCTTGGTGGTTGCGTTGTGTTCCGTCTGGGTTGGTCGCACCTTTTTCACAGATTGGCAGAGTTTGCTCTGTTGCACTATTGCGTGTTGAGCTGTTCTGTGTCGGTGCTGCAAGAAGTTGTGTAGGCGATGATGATAAGAGGATGAGAGTGGCAAAGAGTACTGCTATTGCTCTTATCAGAATATTTTTAGATGTATTTTCGCGAAGCGAAGCTGTCAATGTGTTATTCCCTAGTCTGGGTTTCTGGGGCAAAACCCTAGTCGGTATTCAAGGATACTAAGATTAGTCTAACCTAATTGTCAAGATTTTTTGGTTCTGAAAATTTTTTATTGCTCCTATATGTTGAGTAGCTTCTACCTCAAAGGGGCTTATTTTTTAGCTTTATTCTCTCTTGTTTTCTAGGTTTGCTCAGGTTTTTTGTCGTATTTCTAGGGTTATTCAGACATGTGCGGTTAGTCTTAAAGACAGTTAGTTTTCTTCATTCGCTCTATCTTTAGGGAAATATCCGTGACTCCCCTTGTTCTTTGTTCGTTAACGGTTGTTGCCGTTCTTGTTATTAGTGGTATTGCTAAGGCAAAAGAGCCCCAAAGTACCGCAACTGCTCTAGTCAATCTCAAGTTAGATAGTTGGCTTCCTTTAAAATTCATCGCAAAGACTCTTCCTTGGGTTGAGTTATTTCTTGCGGCGTGGATTCTTGTAGTTCCTGGGCCTATCGGGGCTTTGGGGGCCTTTGTCGCAGTTATTCTTTTTGCGGTGTATTGGGTTGTTATCGCTCGTGCGGTAGTCACAGGAAATACTGCTTCGTGTCAGTGTTTTGGTTCTAGCTCGCAAGCACCTATCTCCGTATTTACGCTTGGCCGAAATACTGCACTTTTTGGTGCGGCGATGGGAGCTTTGGTTGGTGCTGTCCAAACCGGTCATTCTGCGTTGGTTCAGTTTTTCTCTCTGAACAGCGAAGGCTGGCTATGGATTTTCTCAGCTGTAGTTTTGTCGTCAACACTGTGGTTTATTTATCGTTCTGAAACTGTTCCTGCATCGCCTACGGTAGGGAGATCTGATTCTCTCGAAGATCCTTCTGCTCTTGAGAGCTATCTTCAAGAGTATGACGGTGTTGAAGCTGAGTACATTCGTTTGCCTATTCCTTTTGGAACATTAGAAAATAGTGATGGTTTCCAGGTTAACGTACGAGAATTTGCTTCTTCACAGGCACGTATTTTGTTGTGGGTGTCTCCCGGTTGTGGCCCGTGCCAAGGTCTATTAGAGCAAATAGACGGCTGGCAAGAGCAGCTTCTTCCATTAGTGAAGATTCATCCTATTGTCTCGGAGCATGATTTGATTCCTTATCTGGGCCTTTCAGATACTTTTGAGCCGTTGGTTGATCCGCAGCACCAGTTCCAGCCAGCTTTTGGTTGGGGTTCTCCGATGGCGGTTGCGTTGGGTGCTGATGGTCTTGTCGCGGGTGGGCCTGTTCGCGGGCAACAAGATATTGAACAGTTCTTTGCAGATATCATTGCTCAGCTTACTGAACCTACCGAAGAAGATGAGGCTGTGTCTGCAACAGATGATGTTTTGGAATCTGTCGCAGAAAAAGATTCTTAGACAGTTTTAAAGAATGCCGGTAACGTTGTACGTACCGGCATTCTTTATATATAGGTTAGGTCAATATCATGCGTGATAAGTCGTTGTGGCAGATTAAGAAAGAGCAAAATCCTGGTCATTCTCAGTGGTATATTCAACGTTTTAAGACGATGCAAGAGCAAGGCGCTGATATTTTAGGTGAGGCCCGTCTGATTGATGCGATGTGTGCTCGCGGTTCTCGTATTTTAGATGCTGGTGCTGGTCCCGGACGTATCGGTTCTTATTTACAGAAGCAAGGCCATCAGGTTATTGGTATTGATATTGATTCTGAATTAATAGCTGAGGCCCAACGGGTATGCCCTGAAGCGCAGTGGATTACCGCAGATTTGGCGGATACAGCTGAAGTGTTAGGTTATTCTCAGCAAGATATTGAAGCACCTCAACCTTTTGACATGATTGTCTGCGCCGGAAATGTGATGACTTTTCTTGCACCGTCTACACGTGTTCAGGTACTTCGCGGATTCGCTACCGTTCTGGGTACGTCAGGTCGAGCTGTTATCGGTTTTGGTGCTGGCCGTGGCTATTCTTTTGAAGATTTTTTCTCTGATGTTCAAGAAGCGGGACTAGAAATTTCTCAGCTTTTCTCGACGTGGGATTTATATCCTTATACGTCTGATGCTTCGTTTCTCGTCGCAGTACTAGCTGTTCCTTCAGCTTAAAAGATGATGGTGGTGTTTTCGTTAGAGAGGAAAACACCACCATCATTTTTATGAGGTAAGTCTTCGTTTCTTTTAGAGAAGATGTATCTCTTCAAGAACTTCTGTGGGCAGAAAGTTTGCAGAAACGACGAGAGACAGCAGCAATAAATACACGATAATGGCTAAGGTGGAACGCCACTGGGGGTGTAATTCGTTAAAGCTCACAAGACCGGGGTGTTGTTTATTCATCTGCAAAACGTTGATGTTCGGGTACATCACGGTTTGTGGCGAGATATCGCCACTAATCTTTTTCATCGTTTTTTTGTCCCAGATTCTTCCGTCCATGCGGAAGATTCTTTTTTTCTGTGCGTTAGTAGCCCAGAGTGCTGGTACTCCACGGTGCCCTAAACTTTTAAGACCTTTTTGGGCTTTGTGCACCGATTTTTTTCCGATGAGACGTTCAGCAAAAATTGTTTGGTGAATTTCGTTGAGCTCAATGGTTCTCCACCCGAAGGTTCGCCCCATCAGAAAATGTGTTTTCGTGCGCACTGCAATAGTTGGTTTCAGAAATGAGTACACGGACAGTGCTGCGGCTAAGACAACAAACACAAGAATAACGGTGTAAGGCAGGGCAAGGCGTCGACGCGCAAGTAGTAGACCGATAGCAATAATGACAAGTGATGGAGGAACTGCTGCTATCAGACGACGATGGTATGAACTGATACGCGGATGATAGGTTGCAAGAATTTCGCCGTATTTTTCAGGGACCTGATGGATATGTTCTGCCATAGGTTCATCTTATTAGTTTCTTCTCTACACAGGCGCTTCTTTTTCTGTGTTCTTTGCTGAGTTCTCTCACACTGATTTTCTGGGCTACATTAGTGGTATGCGTTTTCGTTCTTCTGTTGATCGTATCTTAGCTTTTTGGGTTATTGGAATGTTCTGTGCAATAGCTCTGGCATTGATTTCTTTGACCCTTATTAACCGGTTAGTGTACGCACCAGAAGGGCAAGTACATCAGTATTTTCAGGCTCTTGAACGTGGCAAAGGAGACCATGCTTTGGGTATTCTTGATGCTCACATTCCTGATGCTGATGGGACCTTACTTGATGGTAAAGCATTAAAAAATTCTGTATCAGAGATTAAAAATTTTTCAATTATTGGTAGTGCTATTACTGATGGGGGTTCTAAAGCACAGGTAGATGTCGAGTACGTTGTTGATGGTTCAACATATCGCAGTAGTTTTCATCTCACAAAGGTGGGCTCTCATTGGGGCGTCTTTGACCAATGGCATATCGACCCTCAAACTCTTCCTACCATTAAATTGCAAGCACCAGCAGTGCACAGTGCAAGTATTAATGGGGTGAAGGTGGGTGTTGATTCAGCATCTCAGAATTTCGCGGTTCTTTACCCTGGTGTTTTTTCAGTAACTTATGAGTCGTCCTTGTATTCGGCTGAACAGCAAAAAGTTCTTATCAAGGGGAATGATCCTCATGAAACAACAGTAGTTTTACGTCTTGTACCGAGTGAGAACGCCCAGAATTCTATTACGTCACAGGTTTCAGCAGATTTGAATGAGTGTGCGTCAAAGAATTCTCTATTTCCCGTAAATTGTCCTTTTGAATATGATTTTACGGGACGTGTTCAAGGAAATGTCTCATGGACTATTAAGAAATACCCTACGACTAAGGCCGTTATTAATGATGAGGGACAGTGGGTGTTGCCTTCATCTTCAGGAATAGCTCAAATTTCGTTTACCGAGCTTAATCTTTATACGGGTCAACAGCACAAAGTAAAAGAAGATGTTCCTTTTACTTTTTCTGCTGATTTAGATGTATCAGACCATGAAGTAGTTGTGCGACCTCGTTTTTAGGTCTACATTTTATGAAAAAGGTTTTAGGTACATCAAGACAATGATGTGCCTAAAACCTTTTTCTTAGGAGTTTATACCTCGTAAGTCAAGAGTTAATATTTCTTCTCCAACTCCATCAACTACTACAGGAATACCCCAGTCTTGTTGGTAGAGGTGACAAGCTGCGTGTTCAGGAATTTCTTGTCCTTCTTCCCCATCACAAGCAGCAGCTCGAGCAGTAATATGTAGTACCGCATTACTAATTTGTGGGTTGAGAGTTAACGAACGTTGTAGTCCTTGGGATGTTCCGGCTCCTGAAAGGATGAATTCTTCAGGCGTCGATGATACCTGTAATTGGGTGGGGTCTCCCCAACGGTAATCAAGTTTTTGTCCCGTTGGCGCACTAAAACGGGCTACCAGTTGCAGGCTCTCCCCTTTGAGGGAGGTCGCTGGGCGTGCTGTTTGTGATGATCCTTCATCAATTTTTTGTGTATTTTCAGGGATATTGATGCGGATGAGTTGGTGTGCGTTAGCTTCTACTACGATCAGGCGAGCGCCGGTGTCTGTATGTTCTATGAGGACGTCTGAGGGTTCGTCTAGGTCGCGGATGAGCGTTGTTACTTCTTGTGTTTCGGGTTGGTATCGGCGGATGGCACCATTGTAGGTGTCAGCGATAGCTATTGATCCGTCGGGTAGGGCGGTGAGCCCGAGGGGGTGTTGTAGTCGTGATGTGGTGCTGTGTCCGTCAACGTATCCGAAGTCGAAAAGTCCAACGCCTATGGCTGTTTCTATGTGTGGGGTGTTGTTTTCGAAGCGGATGAGACGAAGTGCGGAGGTTTCTGAGTCTGCAACCCAGATGTTACCTTGATGGTCTTCTGTCAGCCCGGAGGGTTGGGCGAACCAGCTTTCTTGTGCTGTTCCGTCTTTGAGTCCTTCAGCTCCTGTTCCGGCGAATACACGGATTTTATTGGTGTGTGGGTTGTAGCTGAAGAGTTGTTGTGTTCCGGCCATGGCGATGATGAATTCTTGTGCTTGGTGTGACCATGTGATGTCCCAGGGTGAGGAGAGTGCAACGTCGGTTGGGTTGAGGTTTTCTGGGATGTGGTTGTGGTCTTTTGAGCGTGCTTTTTCGCCGTCGATGAGGCGTTGTACGCCGTTACCAGCGATGGTTGTGATGCGTTGGGTTTTCCAGTTGAGGGCGCGGATACGGTGGTTGACGGTGTCTGCGATGAGGATGTCGTATCCGAGTGTTTCGCGGAGTTCTTCAGGTACGAGGCATAGACCTTGTGGCTCGTTGAAGAGTGCTTCATCGCTGTTTCCGTCTTTCCATCCTCGTTGTGTTGTTCCGATGGTGCGTTGCGCTGTTTCGAGGTCGGGGTTGAGTTGTACGAGTCGGTGGCGTGCGCTGTCGGTGACAAGGTAGGTGGTGATGTTTTCCTCGGAGTATTCGGCGGGTAGTTCGATAGCTTTTCCGGGGAAGGCTAGGATGCCTTGTGGTTTGGGACGTGGGACGTAGGGGCTGTCGCCGTAGCGTAAAGTACCGGATTCTTTGTGTTCTTGGATGAGTTCTTCGACGAGTGAGGTGAGCCCTTGAACGTGTCCTTCCCCGGAGAGGTGCGCCACGATGTATCCTTCGGGGTCAATAACGACGAGTGTGGGCCAGGCTCGTGCGGTATAGGATTGCCAGGTGCTTAGTTTTGGGTCGTCGAGGACGGGGTGTGTGATGTCGTATCGGTCGATAGCTGCTTCGAGGGCTTTAGGATCTGCTTCGTGTTCAAATTTTGGGGAGTGCACGCCGATAGTGACGAGGACGTCGCCGTACTGTTCTTCAAGGGGACGTAGCTCATCGAGGACGTGTAGGCAGTTGATACAACACAGTGTCCAGAAATCGAGAATGACAATTTTCCCGCGGAGGCTTTGTAAGTTGATGTCTTTGCCTCCGGTGTTGAGCCATCCGCGTCCGGTTAATTCGCTAGCGCGTACCTTGTGTGAGCGTATTGTATTGTTCATTAGAGGTAGTCTTTCGTATCGATATGGGGTCATTGGTGTGTTTACACTATCTTAGGATGCATTTTTGTCTGAAAGTATTTCTTTGTTTGAGATAGTGCTTGTTATAGACCGTCATATTTTGTGATGTTGTGTCATATACGCTCTGTTCTCTTTTATTTTTGTTATTTCCCCTTGTCGGAGTAGTCTATGTAGCGGTAAAAACGCTTTCCTGATGGTTTTATGTGCGGGTTTGTGTTTGCATTTGCGTTTTAGTAGAAAGTAGCAGTTTCGCTATGTCTCATGATGGTGAGAGTTCTATGGAGTTAGCTTCCCATTCTGACCGTTCGTTGACGAAGGCGTTGAGTCCTCGTCATCTTTCGATGATTGCGTTGGGAGGGGCTATTGGTGCAGGTCTTTTGGTGGCGTCTTCTACTGCTATTACGGTTGCTGGCCCTGCCGTGATTCTTTCTTATATTTTAGCCGGAGTGATTTTGACTCTGGTGATGCGTATGTTGGGTGAGTTGTCTTCAGCTTCTCCGCAGACTGGTTCTTTTTCTGCGTATGCTCATCGTTTTATTGGTGCTTGGGCCGGTTTTACCGTGGGATGGTTGTATTGGTGGTTTTGGGCTGTCACGGTTGCTATTGAGGCGACAGCTGCTGCCACGATTATTTCTGGGTGGTTCCCAGCTTTTGAGCAGTGGGCTGTTGCTGGCGTTCTTGTTCTCGTGTTGATGCTTTTGAACCTTGTATCAGTTCGTGTTTATGGGGAATCTGAGTTTTGGTTTTCTTCTGTTAAGGTTTTTGCTTTAGGGCTGTTAATTGTGCTGGGTGTGTTGGCACTTGTTGGTGTTATCCCTCATTCTTCTGCGGGCCTTTTTCAGTTGATCGGTCATGGTGGGTTTTTCCCGCATGGTGTGGGTGCTGTTTTTAGTGCGCTTCTTGCCGTGATTTTTTCGATGTTTGGCGCTGAGATTGTTACCATCGCCGCTGGTGAGTCAACGCATCCTCGGGAGTCTGTGGTAAAGGCTGTAAATGCGGTATTGCTGCGTATTCTTATTTTTTATATTGGTGCTGTTGCGGTGACGTTGTGTGTTGTTCCGTGGACGTCTATCGTTTCGGGCGTTTCACCTTTTGTGACGGTTTTTGAGAGTTTTGGTGTTCCGTATGCTGCAGTTGCAATGAATATTGTGGTTCTTACGGCTCTTATATCATGTTTGAATGCTTCCCTATACAGCTCTTCTCGTATGCTTTTTGCGATGGCTTCGCGTGGGGACGCTCCGAGATTTTTTAGTGGGGTTTCTTCTGTGGGTAGCCCGTGGACTGCAGTTATTTTCTCGTCCTGTATTGGTATTGCTTCAGTTCTTTTGAATTATTTTATGCCGGATGCTGTTTTTAGTTTTTTGGTGAATACGACCGGCGCTACTGGTATTTTTGTGTGGCTTTTTATTGCGGTGTCTCATCTTCGTTCTCGCCGTATTCTTTTGGCAGAGGGTGTTGATGTGACGGCTCATACAGAAGTGCTTAAGATGTGGGCTTTCCCCTATCTTAACTGGGCGCTTATTGTCGTGTTAGTTGCTCTTTTGCTGTTCATGGGTGCGAGTGTAGAGCACCGTTATGAGGTTCTTATCTCTACTGGTGTGGCAGTTGTGGTGGTGTTCTTTGGATGGGTGCGTTCTGTTCGTATACCTCGTTAGCTGTTATTTTAATGTTGAGTTTTCTTCATTGAGTTTTTCGAACATTTCGTTGTAGGCTTTGAGCTCTGCGTCGCCGTCTCGATCAGCTTGGCGGTCTAGTCGTTTGGCGACTTTTTTATCGGATGCTGCCCATTGAATACCGACAGCTACAGCGATGAGCATGGTAGGCAATTCACCTATCCCCCACATCAGGGATCCACCAAGTTTTTGGTCGTCGATGGCGGATAGTCCCCATTCTCTTCCGAGGTTTCCGAACCAGGATGCAGCAAGTAGTGTTTCCATATTCATCATGGCAATACCAACAAATGCGTGGTATCCCAACGTTGCGATGAGGAGGATAAGCCGCATGGGGTAGGCAGGACGATACGGAATAGGGTCGATGCCGATGAGCACGAGAGAGAAAATGTATCCGGTCATTAAGAAATGGATAATCATCAACTCGTGACCTACGTGGTAGGAGAGCACGAAATTGAGTAATGGTGTGAAGTAGACGATGACAATAGATCCGGCGAAGTTTACGGCTGCAAAAATGGGATTTGTAACGATTTTGGACCATCGAGAGTGAATAATCCTCAAAATCCATTCTCGTGGGCCTCGTGTTCCATCTTGACGAGGTTCTAAAGCCTTCAAGACGAGTGTGATAGGTGCTCCAAGGACGAGAAAAATGGGAACAATCATGGTCAGCGACATGTGTTCTACCATGTGTGCGGAGAAGAGTACTCGCCCATAAATGGCTAGGGCACCGGATGTGATGTAGTTCAGTGCGAAGAGTCCAACTATCCATGAGACGGTTCGCATGATTGGCCATGTTCCACCAGCTTTTTTGACACGATAGTAGGCCCATAGGTAAAAGTATCCTGCACAGCAGATGAGGAATACCCATAACCAGTCAAAGCGCCATTGTGTAACCCAGTGAGTGAGAGAGGGTTCTGGTGGCATGTCGTACCAGGTGATAATGCGTACAGGTGGGGCGTCTGTTGCAAGAGTTTCTGGAACGGGTGGGGCTGTTCGAGAGAGTGATACGGCTAGTCCGCTAGCTCCACCCATAATTATAATTTCAGCAATAATTGCACGCCAGATACCGATAAGGGGGCGAATCTTCCCCCGAGACATAGCAGGTATGAGGTAAAGTCGGTGGGCTGCGCCTATGACACCTAGCATCATGGTCAGAATAAATTTTGTGAGAATTATATTGCCATAGGCCGTGGTGAATAGTTCAGAAATATTATTCATACGCACAGCAGCGTTAATAATTCCCGATAGAAGAATAAGAATAAAGCCGAAGAGTGCTACTGCAGAGTACCTTCTGAGGACCACAATTGCCATTGGCGCACGACGGTTCAGAGTAGTATTAGTACCTCGGTCTTGTTCTACAGTGGTGCCGGTGCCCGCTTCTGGTGTGCTAATTTGCTGGGAGATGTAGGCGAGCGCAATTAACCCTCCGCACCAGCTGATGGCTCCTAAAAGGTGGAGTCCGAGGGAATTGACTGCTCCCATATGGTCTGCACCTCCAGAAGAGTGTCCGCCTAATGCCATATCGACAATGGCTATTAGTGAAATACCCCAGGTGATAAGTAATCCTAGTAGTGAACGTACTGCGAAGATGAGCGTTGAGACAGTGGCTGCAACAATGACTGTTGTAGCTTGTTCTTTTCCTGCGTCAATATCGGTGATATAGCTGATGAGTTCTGATGCGTAAGAGCTTGCAGAGGTTAGTGGTCTTCCTGAGATGTCGGAGTAGGTAAGCACTAGCACTGCTATAGCGGTGAGTGTCCAAGTGACTGATAGTGCTGAGGCGAAGTTAAGCAGTGAAGTGAAGGGAGGGTATTCTGCTCTTTGTTTTTGACATTGGGTGGAGTTTTTTCGGTAGGTCTTTACGTTCAGAGTGGAGTCTGTAAATCGTGGGATGATGCCTATAGCAAAGATAAGAGCGCCCATTGTTGCCATCATGGCGAAGTTATGAAGGACTTCAACGATAGGTAGCCCCCAGCGGACAAAGGCTCCAGCATCGACAAGAGCAGTTGCGTTGCTTTCGCCGGTAACGAGTAATGACAGGATAAGTAGCAGCAGGGCTGATATGGGAAATGCCCAAATCCATTGGCGGCTTACTCCCCCGTAAGAGAGTGCCTTGATAAGGTGTGGGGTCTTCTCTTGAGGTGTTTTTTGTTGCGTAAGTCGTCGCTGCGCCATGTGCTGGTTGTTCCTGTGTTGTGGTGTGATGTGTGGGTTTGTTATGGCTGGGAGGGTTTGAAGAGGTTTTCTCCGATAAATCCATTTTCTTGGCATCCGGCGGGAATCGCAAATACTGCTGATCCGATGGGTACCGTCCAGGTGTTCAGCATGTCGAGTTGTGCTAAGCGTTTTTGGATGGGAACGAATTGTTGTGTGGGGTCACTCTGGTATGAGGCGAAGATTAGTCCGCTTTGGGAGATGCCTCCGGTAGTTTCTCCATGTCGTGAAAAGCCTGATGCGTCTGTTACAGGAAGGTCGTAGTTGTATCCTCGTCGGAGGATACGTTCTTGGGGTTCTTGTGGGCTTGCTCTACGTATGTGTGCGTAGGGTGCGATGACGTTAAATCCGAGGTGGTCTGTTGCCGAGAGGTCGGGTATGTCGTATTCTTTTTCTCCGGTAAGAGGTGCTCCGTTGCTTAGCTTTCTGCCAACGGCGTCTTCACGTGCAATTCTGTCTGCTTCGTCCCAGGTGTCTAGGTTCATATGGATACGTCGGATGACGATAGAGGTTCCGTTCTCTTCCCATGCGGGAGTCTTAGGGTGTTTTCCCCATACGACTTGTTCCATACTGTTATCTGATGTTGTGGGGTTGACGGTTCCGTCGACTTGCCCAAAGAGGTTTCGCATGGTCTGCCCGGGTTTTTGGGATCCGTACGCATGGCGGAATCCTTCTTGTACCCATCGGATAGTTCCAAAAGTTCGGGTGTCTTTGAGTAGCATTCGTTGCGCGTGGGCGACGGTCATTCTGTCGTCGGCGCAGATTTGAATGAGGAGGTCGCCGTCACTCCAGCGTTCTTGTAGCTGGTCGATTTGCGCGAAGGGTGGTAGTGGTTTGAGCCATGGTGGTTTTTGGCGGGGGTTTGCTATCTCGAAGATTTTTTCGCCGAATCCAAAAGTGATGGTTAGTGACGCTGGAGTTTCTGCGAGTTCTGGTTCTTGGTCAACGATTGGGGCGTGTCCTTGAGTTAGTTGCGCGGCGTCATCGGTGAGGATTCTGAGCAGACGGCTTAGCTGTTGGGCGTCGGTGTCGTCGTTTAAGTCGATAGCGATAAAATGCCCAATTGCTGGTGCTGGTGTGTCTATTCCAGCTTGCCGTGCCCCGTAAAAGGATGTTCTCGATTCCTGAAGAGGTGCAACTTTTTGTTCTTTTGTTGTTTCTTGGTGGGTTTCGGGGGACATCCTATGGATTGTTTCTGTTGCAAGAGCTCCTATACCTGCGCCAAGGGCACCTGCGACGAGGTGTCTACGTGTTGGTGCTGGTCTTGTTTCTTTGTCAGAAATGTGTGCGGGGGTCTGCTCAGAATCACTCATCGGTTTCCTCAAGGTGGAGGTTTTCTAAGACGCTGTCATCGTCTTAGATGTAGTGGATATTATTGTGCACATTGTGGCAGCATTCCCTGGGAGTTATCTCCATCCTCAGACATGCCGTCCATATGGTGCATTCCTTCGTGGGAGTCTCCCTGTTCGTGGGAGTCTCCCTGTTCGTGGGAGTCTCCCTGTTCGTGGGAGTGTTCACCTTCTGCGGGAGTATGTTCCTTGCTAGGAGCATACTCTTCTTTTGCTCCAGAGTAGTCGCGAGCGACTGCTTCAAAACCAAACTCTTGACCGTCTTCGGTTTTGAGGGTGACATTTGCACGAAGTCCTGCAGGTAGGGAACATTTCATTCCCACTGCCATAATGTGGTTTCCGCCTGGTTCAAAGACAAAATCTTCTCCGGGGTTGATGGTAAAACTTGTCACTTGTTTCATCATCGTTGAGCCGGTAGCGGGGTCCTTCTCTGTAGTATGCAGTTGCGTATCATCAGAGATAGAGCTCGTCGCAGAAACAATGGTGATGGGCTGATCCGTCGTGTTTTTTACTTTCCCGAAGAACGCGGTCATACCACCTTTTGTAGCTTTAACCCAAGTATCAGAAAAGACCAGTGCACTACTTTGCGCAGAGGCATTCGTTGTAGTTTCTGTAGGTGTCGTAGCAGTACTGCTAGCATCTGCAGAAGATGTGGGAGTAGCCGAGCTTTGAGAATGATGGTTTGAGGTATCTTGTGCTCCGCAGCCCGTAAGGACAAGCGCACCAATAGCGACAGAGCTCAATAGGACAGTAGTTTTGGGTGTAGAAATCTTAAACATGAGTATTCCTCAAAAAAAAATATAATAAAACGCTTTTAGGAACGTTTGGACGATAGAGAAGATGAGTTAAGAAGAACGTCGCTTCTTAAGAAGGAGAACGATAACGGCGGCTACCGTAGCTAATGTTGCGAGAGAAAAGATAATGCCTTTATTTTTCTCGATCAAAGAGGTTTCTGGCGCATCCTGTTTTTCGGTTGAAGCTTCGTGAGTTGCTGTTGCCTCTGTAGCCGATGTTTTCGGTGCACCTTCACCGACGACGAACTCATATTTTCCTTGAATGGGATGTCCATCTTCAGAAACTACTCGCCACGTAACGGTGTATGTTTCGTTAGCTTTTTTGTCTCCTGAAAGTGTCGTCGAGACATCTTTTCCTGAAATTTCTGGAGATTCGCTAGCGATAGATTCCCCCGTCGAGGTTGTTACTCGTACTTGGTTAGCTCCATCGACATCTAAAATATTCCCACTATATTTGAGGGTGATTTTGTCAGGTAGCTGGTTAAGGGTTTCTCCATCGGCAGGAACCGTAGAAATAAGTTGGTCATGGGCTTGAGCTGGAGTTATGGCTAAGGCGCTCAAACCTAACACTAATAGTGCGTATAGAGCAGAGATTAGTGTTTTATGGAGTGCACGAGATGGTGCTGTCTTCATATATATTCCTTCTATTGTGTTGTTTAGTTATGGAAAGAACAACGCAATAGAGGTGGGCCTCGTCGAGGCTGTGTAAGAAGAAGTAGCAGGGTATGGAGCGTCTGCTCAAAAAAGTAGATTGGCACATGGTATGTTCGGGGAAGGTGAATGTGTACCGGTGGAGTCCAGAACAGTTCTGTCAGGCGAAGGCTTAGGGCGTTGAGACAACGACGAATCGTTTCTTGTCCATAGCAGAACATGCCAAAAGTTATTGCTGCCGCACCGATGTGAAAAAGCACCATCAGCGGCATATTCCCATGATGCGCGTGGTGAGTAGTAGTCTCTAAATGCAAGCTAAAGTTGAGCCGTTGAGCTCCATGATGATGGCTGTGTGTATCGGTCAGTGACGTCCCGCTATATGCAAGCATGAGATGCAATAATCCTTGTCCAAGGAGTATTGCTCCGGCTAAGAGATATTTTGATATGCGATACGTACTAAACGGCAAACAGGCTAATGCTGTCAGCGCGGTGCAGAGAAACCAGATAATGGGGTGAGGCAGACCGCCTCCTGCAATACCGTGGGCAAGGGCTCCTACTGAGGTGGAGGTTAGTGCGGTACACCATGCACGCAGTAGTTGTTCAGTACGTTCAGAAGACGAGCGGTCGAGGGATGTGTGTGTCATCCGTTGTGGCTCCTCTCCTGTGTATCCAATACTTTTTCTAGTGTATCTGAGGTTTCGTCCTCTTGAGGTTACTGAAACATCTATACACCGTAGAGATACAGAAGAGGTTGCTTCATCTTTCGATGAAACAACCTCTTTTGTAAGTCTTTGACAAGTTTTTATTTCTTGTTGGAGACTGCTGCCTTCAGCTTGGAACCAGCGGTCAGCTTAACACCATGACCAGCAGGAATCTGAATAGTTTCCCCAGTCTGTGGGTTGCGACCGGTGCGTGCAGCGCGGTCAGTGCGCTCAATAGCCATCCAACCAGGAATGGTAATCTTTTCGCCTTTGGCGACAGATTTCTCAAATACCTGGAATAGTGCGTCTAGCACACCGTTTACAGCTGCCTGGCTGGTGCCAGCTTTCTCTGCAACCTCTGCGACGAGTTCGCTGCGGTTCTTAGCCATAGTTGCCCCTCCTGAGACTTTATGTTTATCTAGCGATTAGCTTCAGTAGCTAAATCGTTACTAGCCAAACCTTACCAGCTTGACTTGGTGATACCGGGCAATTCGCCGCGGTGTGCCATTTCACGGAAACGGACGCGAGAAATGCCAAATTTTTGGAAAGTGCCACGGGGGCGACCGTCAATCTGGTCACGGTTACGAACACGTACTGGAGAAGCGTTACGAGGAAGCTTCTGCAATCCGAGACGAGCAGCTTCGCGCTCTTCTGGAGTAGCGTTTTCGTCGACTAGGGTCTTTTTGAGCGCTAGGCGCTTTTCTGCGTAACGTGCAACGATTTCTTTGCGCTGTTCGTTACGAGCGATTTTGGACTTCTTAGCCATGTCTTATCGCTCCTCTCGGAATTCTACGTGCTTACGAACAACGGGATCGTATTTCTTAAGGGTCATACGGTCGGGGTTGTTACGACGGTTTTTGCGGGTTACGTAGGTGTATCCGGTACCCGCAGTGGACTTAAGCTTGATAATAGGACGTACGTCCTTGGTCTTTGAAGCCATAATTAAATCTTCTCCCCGCGTGCAATCATTTCTGCAACAACAGCATCAATACCACGAGCATCAATAACTTTGATGCCCTTAGCGGACACGTTGAGGGTTACGTTGCGGCGCAGTGAAGGCACCCAGTAACGCTTCTTCTGAATGTTCGGATCGAAACGACGCTTGTTGCGACGATGCGAGTGGGAAATGCTGTGTCCAAAGCCGGGAACAGCTCCGGTCACCTGGCAGTTTGCTGCCATAGTTTTCTCCTCCATTTGTTGACGTAATGACGGTGCGCAGGCGGTACATACTTAGCACAAGTGCAAGTTGTATGAGCGTCCCGTCACCAAGGTAGAGCACCGGGTTATTCGCCGGGCTGGAGTGTATGAGACTCAGCTTGGGTGAGAAAACAAGCTAAATCCCCGCCGCGGAATAACGGTGAATAGTTCAAGGTGTCGAGAGGTGTTGCCACCAATGCGACAGCCTTAAATACTATGTAAATACTGGCTTTTATGCAACCTAAAACCACCTTTAAGAGTGCAAGATTCCTAGAAACTCAGCGCTTCATCGGAGTACTTGAGCCTCAAAAAATGACAGCAAGTGCGCCTTCAAGCCATACATAAGTCTACCACAACTTCACATTTTTGCTTGTCAAAACTGTTTTAAGATTATTTTATCCATTATTTCTACCTCTCAAAACAGCACTCAAGCCCGATAAATTACATGCATGAAATTTACAGTGTGAGATTAACGGCTTAATTTTTTCATACACATTGTTCCTACACACAAAAAAGGTATGTTACCCCAAAAAAGATTGAGGCAACACACCTTTTTTATCCAACCGTTAAAGGTTTCAGCGTAGAACGCAAGAAGCTAGTTATGCTTTCTTCTCACGGGAGATAACAACCTTTACAGCGTCGTGCTTAGCAGCGTTCGCAAAGAGCTCGTATGCTTCTTCGAATTCATCGAAGGTGAAGTGGTGGGTTGCCATTGCGCGTGCATTGAGGCGACCTGACTTCACCATGTTCAAGAGGTTACCAACAGTGTTGCAGCTTACGAGACCCATATTGATGGAGACGTTAGAAATCCACATCTTATTGATAGGAAGCTCCACAGGCTTACCGTGAACACCAGCGTTTGCGATAGAGCCGAAGGGGCGAACGATGTCCATGCAAGTCTGGAAGGTTGCAGGGATACCAACTGCCTCAATTGCAACGTCCACACCAAGGCCATCGTTAGAGAGAGCCTTAATCTTTTCGATTGCGTCAGGATCAGATGCGTTAACCTTATCGGTTGCACCGAGCTCGAGAGCTTTATCCATACGGTTCTCGTCCATGTCAACGGTGATGACACGACCTGCACCACAGAGGTTTGCGGTCATAATTGCACCGAGACCGACAGGGCCTGCACCGATAACCGCAACGGTGTCACCAGGCTTGGTGTTACCGTTGAGGATACCAATCTCGAAACCGGTAGGTAGAGCGTCAGTAAGGAAGAGGACGTCTTCGTCGTCTAGACCCTCAGGTACGAGGTGCACAGAGGTTTCTGCGTAAGGCACACGAACATACTCAGCTTGAGTACCGTCAATCATGTAACCAAAAATCCAGCCGACGCCACCAACAGTCTGGCAGTGTGCTGGCTGATTTGCCTTACAGTAGGAGCACTTACCACAGTTAGTAACAGCAGGAATGATGATGCGGTCGCCAACTTTAAGGTCGGTTACAGCTTCGCCAACCTCGGTAATGGTACCAATAGCTTCGTGTCCAAGAATACGACCCTCTTCAACTTCAGGAACATCGCCTTTAAGAATGTGGAGGTCGGTACCGCAAATAGTAGTGGTGTCAACACGAGCAATAACGTCGGTTGGCTCCAAGATGGTGGGGCTTGGTACTTCTTCCCAGTTACGCTTGCCGGGACCGTGGTAAACGAGTGCCTTCATAAGGTCTACTCCTCCAATAAATGTCTAGTGTGTTGCCCGTGATGGTACTCGGGCGTTTTCCATCTACACATAAGGATAGCCCTCTGTGTTACGCCACACAATACTAACTCGTACTTACTTTTTTCCCACTAAGTTACATATTGTCACCAAGCCATAAAAACAATACTTTCACATGGGAAAACTTTTTATGCAAAAATAAAAATCCATAAAAAAAATTTTTATACCTTAACTCAAGCTGTTTCATAGAAACATACAAGAAAACCTCGGTGTGTCGCATAAAAACTTAGGGTAAATAAGTCCCTAAATCTTGCATTTATAAGAGGTAAAAACAACCTTTATTAAAAAGTATTAAAGTCATGACATTAATACAAAATATGAGCTTTCCAGCAAAAGCTCAACAGCAGAAAATCACCCCAAGATTAAACTATCTAGGCACTTCACGAGTGTTGATTCTAACCAAAAAAACAGCACCCAAAGTTATGGATTGCGAGTAGAAGACTTCTTATACAGAAGCAAAGACATCGATACAAGCGCAACAATAGCCAGAATATCTGCGAGGAGAATCAGAACACTATTATTCTCTCCAACACACCTGAATAACATCGACATTCCGGTTATACAGTAAAGAGGCAGAAGACTCATAACCGTCAGAAAGATCCGCTCTCTCAAGACCCAGTAGAGGTAGAACATCAGTAGAAGGACAAAAGAAACAACAGCAAAAATAGAATGAGGAGCATGAAAACTCGCCAAATACGTAGACCAAAGCATCAGCACAACCAGTAAAACAACGGTCAAAGCTTTATTACCGCCTGTTGTCGTGAACATTGTATTTTCTCCTCCCCTTATATCAGCCTATTCGTCGGAATAACCATACACATACCATTTTTATCGATCGAGCACCGATAAGCATAGATATTTTCATATAGCCCTGAGAACCAGGTAGAAGCAGGTAGAACCACATTACCAAGGATGTACACAAGAAAATACACAAGGATTATTCATCTTATTTTTTCAATAAATACTTGAGGTGCACATCAAAGCTATTTAACACAACAAAGATTGAGGTGAACTGCCCAAACATAACTATCATAGATAATCTCTGAGTACTTCATTGGGGTGGTATTCAATGCGAGTTCCACCTATAATGGCATACGTTCGATGCCTACTTGTAGCATCATTTTTCAAGGAGTGCATAATAGAAATGAAGATGTAATTTCCACTCAGCCCCGCTGAGACGTAACCTCAATTTTTCTACGTCACGGAGATTGCTATGCCCTCTATTACTCTTAACACCGTCTCATTTTCTTACGGATCTCGCCAAATACTTAATCGCGTAAATCTTCACGTTGCTGAAAGCGAACGAGTATTTATTATTGGCCCCAATGGCAGCGGAAAGACAACACTACTTAAAGTCGTTTCTGGAGAATTATCACCTACTTCAGGGCAGGTAGTCCCCACCCCATCACAACATTTTGTGCCCGACCCCAATCATTTCGTAGGTCAAGTCAACGACTACTTTGATACCGCATTTGCACCCGTCAGAGATTTATCGGCACGTTTTAATCAGATATTGGCTTCGTTATCTGAAGGTGACAGTACATTAGAAACCGAATACGACCATGTTCTTGCTGAAATGACTGCACGAGATGTATGGTCATTAGACTCTCGGCTAGCAGAGACTCTCACTGGTCTTGGACTAAACATAGTCGGTGCATCCCTAATGGAACGTAGCCTCAATACGCTCTCTCCTGGGCAACTCGCTCGATTACGGTTAGCGGCGTTACTCGTCCTTCGTCCCAACGCCCTTATTCTCGATGAGCCAACGAACCATTTAGATGCAGACGCAGTTAGCTTCCTCTCAGATACCATTCGTCAGTGGGATGGTCCTGTACTTGTATCAAGTCATGATCGGGCTTTTATCGAAGAGACAGCAACCATCATTTATGACACTGACATTGCAGTATGGAGCGAGTTAGCTAAAGCACGGGGAGAAAATAATTCCAGCGGTCTTTTCCGCAGTCGAGGGAACTATTCGGATTACCTCACCGCGAAGAAAACTGCTCAAGAAAAACATGCACAAATCCATTCGTCTCAGCAGTCCCAAAAACGCAAACTTCAAGAGCACCGTCACGAAAGTATGAAAATTGCTCGCGGCGGAACTCGCCTCAATACTGCAACCGGGGTAGCTAAAAAGTTTTTTGCTGATAGGGCTTCAGCAACATCATCTAATCGCATGAGAAGCGACGAAGTTCGGTTGAACCGTCTAAAAGAGGAAGAAGTCCACAAACCTCGTAGCTACAAGTTACAGTTCCCTCCATACCAAGGTCAGCCAAGCTCGGGGATTGTTGTTTCCGTTAGGCAGGCATCCATTGTTAACCGACTTCTACCAATAGACATGGATTTATCGGCGGGAGAACACCTCCTTATCACCGGAAGAAACGGCACCGGTAAAAGCACGTTACTTAACTGGATTGCAACAGGAAACCCACCCATAGGAGCAGAAACAAACGGCTCAGTTTCACGTGATGATTCGATTGGCATTGTTCCCCAAAACCTCCCGAGTGAAGGAGATACCGGATTTAACAATAGACTTTGGCAACAGGGTGTCGGTGAGCTAGGTCAAGGAATTCTGCACCCTTCTATGTGGGCCACGCCCATTCCAGACTTATCTGCGGGAAATCAACGACGTGCTCAACTCGCTATCGTACTAGCGCAGAATCCCTCAATACTGATAATGGATGAACCGACTAACTACCTTGATTTAGACACCATGCAAGCACTCGAAAAGGCTCTGAGAATGTGGAAGGGAACACTCATTATCGCAAGTCACGATCGTTGGCTTATCAACCACTGGCACGGACGACAAATTCATCTTAAAGACAGAAGTAGCCTCAGGGGCTGAAACTTATCCTATGCCATACCAGTGAACCGGGTACATAAAAAATGGGCACTTGTTTTCTCAAAAATTTTGAAAAAACAAGTGCCCAGATAATTTTATTCCTAGAACAACGTATTACCGTTTGCACTCATAAGTGGAGCCCCCTACCGGATTCGAACCGGTGACCCCCTGTTTACAAGACAGGTGCTCTGGCCAGCTGAGCTAAGGAGGCATATGCGCTAAGGCACTCAACTAGTGTACCTGAACTTTAGATAATATGCATCTTCAGCAAGACCTAAAAGACAGGAAACACATCACAAAAAAGCGTTTCGCTCACATGCCTAAAAAGACTCATGAGCGAAACGCTTTTTAAAGCTCTACAAACGGCTATAACGTCTTAGAAGGTTAGAGACTACTCAGACTTCTGTTTAGCTTCAATAATGCCGTTAATCCATGTTGTGAAGTCATTAGAAGTGTACTGTTGTCCGTCAGCATAAACCGTAGGAGTACCAGAAACACCGTTATTAGAAGACTCAGGTGTCACAACATTCACAAGAGAACGCCATTTATTGTTATCCATATCGTCCTTGATATCAGCACCATATTTTTTAGCGATATCAATAATCTCAGCGTTCTTCATGACTTTACCCTGATGCGAGAAAATCTCTTTCTGATATTCCAAGAATTTCTCTGGTGAAACCTGATTTGCAACAGCATAAGCTGCAGCAGCTGTACGAGCAGAATACTGACCAGCATACTCCCCATCAAGGAAAGTTAGATTACGAATTTCAAGAGTAATCTTTCCCTCTTTAACCAGTTTTTCTATTTCATCACCATAAGCTTTTTCAAACTCAGCGCAGTGAACACAGTTATAATCTTGGAAGATGGTTACACGTACGGGTTTCCCGTTGTGTGCAGCTTCCTCAGGAGTCTGTACGCCTAGAGGCAAAGGTGTTTCTTTCGCCCCTTCTGTCGCTTGATGCGATGCTGTTGCACTATAAAGGCTCTTGATATCGCGTGTAGGCTCATCAGAAGCCCCTTTCTTAATGCCGTCAGCAGTCAGAACAATACCACCATATTTATTAGCTGATTCTGGTACAGGCCCTGCATCCTCAATGGTGTTTTTCTTCGTTGTGATAAAGATTGTTGCCACAATAGCGATAATCGCAACAACAACCAAAGCGATGGTTGCTTGCATCCAACGCTTATTAGAACGTGCACCAAGCTTTGCTTGCTTAGCAGCGATCTGGCGAGCACGTTCGCGTGGATCAACAGAGTTTTTAGAATCTTCTTTAGACACTAGAGATACTCTCTTTCATAGTATTTTACGGATAATAGCCTAGCTGAGTTATCTCCCAAGAATAAACGTTATAGAGGCTTTTATAGAAAACTGTCATTCTTTCCACAGGAGTACCAAGTCGTAAAATTCATGGACTTGTCGTTAAATAAAAAGAGGGGCTTTCACATAATTGTGAAAGCCCCTCAATATCCCGATAAAAACCGGCGGCGACCTACTCTCCCACACCGTCCCCAGTGCAGTACCATCGGCGCAAAGAGTCTTAGCTTCCGGGTTCGGGATGGAACCGGGCGTTTCCCTCTTGCTATAGCCACCGTAAACTTACAACAAAGTTTACGTTGCCTGAAACCTCACTTGGAGGTTA
>NZ_JBLXXV010000015.1:0-5549 GCF_048512995.1 Rothia sp. P6271
TGTTTTGGGTGGGTGTAAAGTAGTACGAGTCGTCAGGGCGTGTGAGTGTTTATCGCTCCTTGTCAGATGATGTTTTTGATAATTTTATGAGTGGTTTTCCTTGGTTTTCTGGGGATGGTTTGTTGGCTGGGTTTTTCTGGTTGGTGGGTTGTTTCTGGTTTGCTGTGTGGCGTGTTTCACTTGTTTTGGTGTTGCATGTTGCGGGGGATTGCTGGTAAGGTTATCTGGTTGCCTGCTTTGGTGGGTGGCTGAAAAATGAGATTGACCGGCGTGGTTGTCACTGGGATTGTTTTTTCTTGGTGTGGTTGCGTGTGGTTTGTTGCTTGAGAACTCAATAGTGTGCTTTTTATTGTTCATAGCATCATCACGTGAGTGTGGTGGTGTGTGACTACAACTGATACCAAATTTTTATATATTTTATTTTGATATAACCTTTTTGGTTTCAGAATGACAGCATTGAAATGATGACCGAGTCACCGTACCCCGTGTGGCGTTTGAGGTTGTTGTTTTGTTTTTTATTTTGAGATCAGGTTTTCAAATGTCTTTTGTTTTCTAACGGAGAGTTTGATCCTGGCTCAGGACGAACGCTGGCGGCGTGCTTAACACATGCAAGTCGAACGATGAAGCTCCAGCTTGCTGGAGTGGATTAGTGGCGAACGGGTGAGTAATACGTGAGTAACCTGCCTTTGACTCTGGGATAAGCCTGGGAAACTGGGTCTAATACTGGATATGACCATTCTTCGCATGAAGTTTGGTGGAAAGGGTTTGTACTGGTTTTAGATGGGCTCACGGCCTATCAGCTTGTTGGTGAGGTAATGGCTCACCAAGGCGACGACGGGTAGCCGGCCTGAGAGGGTGACCGGCCACACTGGGACTGAGACACGGCCCAGACTCCTACGGGAGGCAGCAGTGGGGAATATTGCACAATGGGCGCAAGCCTGATGCAGCGACGCCGCGTGAGGGATGACGGCCTTCGGGTTGTAAACCTCTTTCAGCAGGGGAGAAGCGAAAGTGACGGTACCTGCAGAAGAAGCGCCGGCTAACTACGTGCCAGCAGCCGCGGTAATACGTAGGGCGCGAGCGTTGTCCGGAATTATTGGGCGTAAAGAGCTTGTAGGCGGTTTGTCGCGTCTGCTGTGAAAGACCGGGGCTTAACTCCGGTATTGCAGTGGGTACGGGCAGACTAGAGTGCAGTAGGGGAGACTGGAATTCCTGGTGTAGCGGTGAAATGCGCAGATATCAGGAGGAACACCGATGGCGAAGGCAGGTCTCTGGGCTGTAACTGACGCTGAGAAGCGAAAGCATGGGGAGCGAACAGGATTAGATACCCTGGTAGTCCATGCCGTAAACGTTGGGCACTAGGTGTGGGGGACATTCCACGTTTTCCGCGCCGTAGCTAACGCATTAAGTGCCCCGCCTGGGGAGTACGGCCGCAAGGCTAAAACTCAAAGGAATTGACGGGGGCCCGCACAAGCGGCGGAGCATGCGGATTAATTCGATGCAACGCGAAGAACCTTACCAAGGCTTGACATACACTGGATCGGATCAGAGATGGTTTTTCCCTTCGGGGCTGGTGTACAGGTGGTGCATGGTTGTCGTCAGCTCGTGTCGTGAGATGTTGGGTTAAGTCCCGCAACGAGCGCAACCCTCGTTCTATGTTGCCAGCACGTTATGGTGGGGACTCATAGGAGACTGCCGGGGTCAACTCGGAGGAAGGTGGGGATGACGTCAAATCATCATGCCCCTTATGTCTTGGGCTTCACGCATGCTACAATGGCCGGTACAATGGGTTGCGATACTGTGAGGTTGAGCTAATCCCAAAAAGCCGGTCTCAGTTCGGATTGGGGTCTGCAACTCGACCCCATGAAGTCGGAGTCGCTAGTAATCGCAGATCAGCAACGCTGCGGTGAATACGTTCCCGGGCCTTGTACACACCGCCCGTCAAGTCACGAAAGTTGGTAACACCCGAAGCCGGTGGCCTAACCTTTTTGGGGGGAGCCGTCGAAGGTGGGATTGGCGATTGGGACTAAGTCGTAACAAGGTAGCCGTACCGGAAGGTGCGGCTGGATCACCTCCTTTCTAAGGAGCTCAATCTTTTGGTTGGCCTGGTTTGTTCACGAGTGTTGGACACTGGGTTTGCTCATGGGTGGAATGTTGGTTGTGGTTTTTGGATGGTAGAGGGCGCATTGTTGGGTTTTGAGGTTGCAGGCTTTGGTTTGTGATTCTCGTTTTGCCTGGTGCTGGTGGGTGCTGCTGCTTTGTGTGGTGGTGTTTGTTGGTAGTTGGGTTGTTGTTTGAGAACTGTATAGTGGACGCGAGCATCTTCTGGAAACTGTTTGAATGATTTTTGTTGTTTGGATGTGTTTCTTTGATTTGTAAGAAAACTTAGTTATTTTTGAAATAATCTTTGATTATTTTGTGTGTCGTAAGTCATTAAGGGCACACGGTGGATGCCTTGGCATCAGGAGCCGATGAAGGACGTGTGAATCTGCGATAAGCCTCGGGGAGTCGATAACAGGACGTTGATTCGAGGATTTCCGAATGGGGAAACCCAGCAAGTTGTAAGGCTTGTTACCACCAGTTGAATGTATAGGCTGGTTGGGGGGAACGCGGGGAAGTGAAACATCTCAGTACCTGCTGGAAGAGAAAATAAATAATGATTCTGTGAGTAGTGGCGAGCGAAAGCGGATGAGACTAAACCTGTGGTGTGTGATACCGGTTAGGGGTTGCATCATGGGGGTTGTGGGAGCAGCGTGGTAGTTCTAACTGGCTACTGGCTTGATGTCGTGTTGGGTAGGTGAAGGCCTTGGGATGGGCTGCCGTAGAGGGTGAGAGTCCCGTAACCGAAATTTGACACGCCGGGCGTTTGTTTTCCCGAGTAGCACGGGGCTCGTGGAATCTCGTGTGAATCTGCCAGGACCACCTGGTAAGTCTAAATACTTCCTGATGACCGATAGTGAATCAGTACCGTGAGGGAATGGTGAAAAGTACCCCGGGAGGGGAGTGAAATAGTACCTGAAACCGTGTGCTTACAAGCCGTTGGAGCCTTTTGGGGTGACAGCGTGCCTTTTGAAGAATGAGCCTGCGAGTTAGTGTTCTGTCGCGAGGTTAACCCGTGTGGGGTAGCCGTAGCGAAAGCGAGTCTGAATAGGGCGTTTGAGTGGCAGGATCTAGACCCGAAGCGGAGTGATCTATCCATGGCCAGGTTGAAGCGACGGTAAGACGTCGTGGAGGACCGAACCCACTTCAGTTGAAAATGGAGGGGATGAGCTGTGGATAGGGGTGAAAGGCCAATCAAACTCTGTGATAGCTGGTTCTCCCCGAAATGCATTTAGGTGCAGCGTCGTGTGTTTCTTATCAGAGGTAGAGCTACTGGTTGGCCGATGGGCCGTATTGGTTACTGACGTCAGCCAAACTCCGAATGCTGGTAAGTGAGAGCGCGGCAGTGAGACAGTGGGGGATAAGCTTCATTGTCGAGAGGGAAACAGCCCAGACCATCAATTAAGGTCCCTAAGCGTGTACTAAGTGGGAAAGGATGTGGAGTTGCTTAGACAACCAGGAGGTTGGCTTAGAAGCAGCCATCCTTGAAAGAGTGCGTAATAGCTCACTGGTCAAGTGATTCTGCGCCGATAATGTAGCGGGGCTCAAGTACACCACCGAAGTTGTGGCAATGAGATTTTTCTTGTTGGGTAGGGGAGCGTCGTGTATTCGGTGAAGCTGCGGTGTGAACTGTGGTGGAGGGTATGCGAGTGAGAATGCAGGCATGAGTAGCGAATCACGGGTGAGAAACCCGTGCGCCGGATGATCAAGGGTTCCAGGGTCAAGCTAATCTGCCCTGGGTTAGTCGGGGCCTAAGGCGAGGCCGACAGGCGTAGTCGATGGATAACGGGTTGATATTCCCGTACCGACGAAGAACCGTCAATACTGAATGGGTGATGCTAACTATGCGATGCTGGTGTGCTTTCATTTTTTGTTGGTGTGCTGGTTGGTTGTAGGGTCCTATCCTTGGAGGTAAACGTATTAACAGGTGTGACGCAGGAAGGTAGCCAAGCCACGCGGTGGTTGTCGTGGTCTAAGCGTGTAGGGTATCCAGTTGTTAAATGCGCTGGTGTTGGCCTGAGACGTGATGGGACTCCTTTGTGGAGGATTTGGTGATCCTATGCTGCCGAGAAAAGCATCGGCGTGAGGTTCTAGTTGCCCGTACCCTAAACCGACACAGGTGATCAGGTAGAGAATACTAAGGCGATCGAGAGAATCATGGTTAAGGAACTCGGCAAAATGCCCCCGTAACTTCGGGAGAAGGGGGACCTTGAGCGTGAACTGCCCTTGCG
Organism: Rothia sp. P6271; assembly: GCF_048512995.1. NCBI lineage: Bacteria > Bacillati > Actinomycetota > Actinomycetes > Micrococcales > Micrococcaceae > Rothia > Rothia sp. P6271. The sequence goes on from NZ_JBLXXV010000015.1 coordinate 4,332, forward strand.
GTGGGGAGCGTGTATGGGTCGCAGAGACCAGGGGGAAGCGACTGTTTATCAAAAACACAGGTCCGTGCGAAGTCGTAAGACGATGTATACGGACTGACTCCTGCCCGGTGCTGGAAGGTTAAGAGGATTGGTTAGCTCTTTTGGGCGAAGCTGAGAATTTAAGCCCCAGTAAACGGCGGTGGTAACTATAACCATCCTAAGGTAGCGAAATTCCTTGTCGGGTAAGTTCCGACCTGCACGAATGGAGTAACGACTTCCCTACTGTCTCAACCATGAACTCGGCGAAATTGCAGTACGAGTAAAGATGCTCGTTTCGCGCAGCAGGACGGAAAGACCCCGTGACCTTTACTATAGTTTGGTATTGATGTTCGGTGTGGCTTGTGTAGGATAGGTGGGAGATGTTGAAGCCGTGACGCTAGTTATGGTGGAGTCGTTGTTGAAATACCACTCTGGTCATATTGGATGTCTAACTTCGGGCCATGATCTGGTTCAGGGACAGTGCCTGATGGGTAGTTTAACTGGGGCGGTTGCCTCCTAAAGTGTAACGGAGGCGCCCAAAGGTTCCCTCAGCCTGGTTGGCAATCAGGTGTTGAGTGTAAGTGCACAAGGGAGCTTGACTGTGAGACTGGCAGGTCGAGCAGGGACGAAAGTCGGGACTAGTGATCCGGCGGTACGTTGTGGAACGGCCGTCGCTCAACGGATAAAAGGTACCTCGGGGATAACAGGCTGATCTTGCCCAAGAGTCCATATCGACGGCATGGTTTGGCACCTCGATGTCGGCTCGTCGCATCCTGGGGCTGGAGTTGGTCCCAAGGGTTGGGCTGTTCGCCCATTAAAGCGGTACGCGAGCTGGGTTCAGAACGTCGTGAGACAGTTCGGTCCCTATCCGCTGCGTGCGTTGGAAATTTGAGAAAGGCTGTCCTTAGTACGAGAGGACCGGGACGGACGAACCTCTGGTATGTCAGTTGTACCGCCAGGTGCATGGCTGATTGGCTACGTTCGGGAGGGATAACCGCTGAAGGCATCTAAGCGGGAAGCCTGTTTTGAGATGAGATTTCCTTGCCCTTTGTGGGTGTGAGGTTCCCTATAGATGATGGGGTTGATAGGCCGGGTATGGAAGCAAGGACGTGAGACTTGTGGAGTTGACTGGTACTAATAGACCGAAGGCTTATGTTTATTTTGGCTTTGTTTTTGTGTTTGTGTCCACTGTACGGTTTT
>NZ_JBLXXV010000016.1:0-4151 GCF_048512995.1 Rothia sp. P6271
GCGCCTATCGCGTCAGGCTATCGAGCGCGCTACTCTTCCCCGTACACACGGGGGTATTTCCTGAATATGAGCTGAAAAAGAAAAAAGCCCGCACTCTTCCCCGTACACACGGGGGTATTTCCCTCAAAAAAGGTAAAGCTCATAAGCTAGGATACTCTTCCCCGTACACACGGGGGTATTTCCTTCCCTACGCGGGCGTAATCCACTATGGAGATCTCTTCCCCGTACACACGGGGGTATTTCCCAGCTCATTTCGTCAATTTCAGTGCCGTCAATCTCTTCCCCGTACACACGGGGGTATTTCCCCACAGTGAGAGAATCACCGATATACGCTATTCTCTTCCCCGTACACACGGGGGTATTTCCGAGGCGGTAAGGATTGAGGCTATAGCCTCTAACTCTTCCCCGTACACACGGGGGTATTTCCGCACCAGCAGGCGCACCAGAGCTACCTCTTGACTCTTCCCCGTACACACGGGGGTATTTCCAACATTTTGTCTCGTTATTTTGATAAGTAGTGCTCTTCCCCGTACACACGGGGGTATTTCCATCACAGTGGAGATTGTCGGCTGTTTATTTGGCTCTTCCCCGTACACACGGGGGTATTTCTTCGATAAAGACGGAAACCGCGTCCCAAATGAGCTCTTCCCCGTACACACGGGGGTATTTCCTAGATTCTTGCGTATCTTACACTCACTCAAGTCTCTTCCCCGTACACACGGGGGTATTTCCGCAATGGGCTACGCGGTGGGATAGCGTTTCATCTCTTCCCCGTACACACGGGGGTATTTCCAGATAAAGCGCGAGTAGAAATCGGCGCAGAATCTCTTCCCCGTACACACGGGGGTATTTCCGCCTAATCCGGTATTTTCGCGCGCTTTTCGCACTCTTCCCCGTACACACGGGGGTATTTCCCACTGATGATGGGGATGAGGTAACTCTTGATGCTCTTCCCCGTACACACGGGGGTATTTCCGCCAAACATACGGGCGATTTCCAAAGTTGAAACTCTTCCCCGTACACACGGGGGTATTTCCATGTTTCATTTGCTGATTTCCTTTTCTAGCTTCTCTTCCCCGTACACACGGGGGTATTTCCTGAAATTGCCCCTTATGGGCAGCGCGTGAAATCTCTTCCCCGTACACACGGGGGTATTTCCAGCAAACAACACAGCCCAAAAAATAGAACGACCTCTTCCCCGTACACACGGGGGTATTTCCGCGACATCCACAATGCCTGAAGAGATAGCAGACTCTTCCCCGTACACACGGGGGTATTTCCGGTAACACATCATACGGGGTGTGCTATCGAGGCTCTTCCCCGTACACACGGGGGTATTTCCCTTTTGAAGCTACGGCAGATACGGCGCTTGCACTCTTCCCCGTACACACGGGGGTATTTCCAACCCACTCGCCCTCTAGACCATCAACAGCAACTCTTCCCCGTACACACGGGGGTATTTCCATTTGGTTAAGTTGAACCATGAGTACCATTGCCTCTTCCCCGTACACACGGGGGTATTTCCTAAATCTTTATCATCAGGTTTTTTATCCTCTACTCTTCCCCGTACACACGGGGGTATTTCCTTGCTCTCTTGTATAAGGGCACGCCAAGCGTCCTCTTCCCCGTACACACGGGGGTATTTCCCGTAGATTTTCATCTCCAATTTCTAGCGCAGACTCTTCCCCGTACACACGGGGGTATTTCCCGCAGCTATCACTGATAATAGCCAAGCCAATCCTCTTCCCCGTACACACGGGGGTATTTCCTCCAAAAAGAATAGAATTTTCGTTCGGCAGTCCTCTTCCCCGTACACACGGGGGTATTTCCAGCGGTAGAAGAATGGGGTAACACCACAAACGCTCTTCCCCGTACACACGGGGGTATTTCCTAATGATGAACAATCTTATCAACATGAGTGTTCTCTTCCCCGTACACACGGGGGTATTTCCGCTGGTATATAGGCGCTGCATCAGTATTGCCTCTCTTCCCCGTACACACGGGGGTATTTCCAAGGTGCAGGTCATCTCTAATTTTTGCTGGTGCTCTTCCCCGTACACACGGGGGTATTTCCTACCATCATGTAGGTCATTTTAAGAAACGACTCTCTTCCCCGTACACACGGGGGTATTTCCTTTATCGATAGCTTCATTTAATTTTTTATGATCTCTTCCCCGTACACACGGGGGTATTTCACCCCCTAGCGGGGGTTTGGGCAGTAATTCTTTCCTCTTCCCCGTACACACGGGGGTATTTCCTCCAAATTAAGACTATCGGCGGTTTATTTGGCTCTTCCCCGTACACACGGGGGTATTTCCTTGGGCTTTCTCATATGCTGGAAATGGCACGACTCTTCCCCGTACACACGGGGGTATTTCCGAAACCTCGCCTCACTTTCAAAGAAAGGAAACCTCTTCCCCGTACACACGGGGGTATTTCCGCAATAGCGGGCCCTGGCATGGTGGATTCTTTCTCTTCCCCGTACACACGGGGGTATTTCCACCACGGCTTGTGGTGTTCGTGCTCTATTCGGCTCTTCCCCGTACACACGGGGGTATTTCCACCCACGCTGAGATGCGCTAAATGCACGGCTTCTCTTCCCCGTACACACGGGGGTATTTCCCTGCGCTTCGCCATTTCCCAAGCATTGTAGAGCTCTTCCCCGTACACACGGGGGTATTTCCATGGGATAGGTAGTCCTCACTTTTACCTGATACTCTTCCCCGTACACACGGAGGTCTTTCCACGGGCACTATACGCCGCACCCCACACAATTACTCTTCTCCGTACACACGGAGGTCTTTCCCTTGGATAATTTCCTCAGTAGTCCTCATGATCCTCTTCTCCGTACACACGGAGGTCTTTCCTGAGCGTTTCCTCTCTGAAAAGGTCTTCAAAACTCTTCTCCGTACACACGGAGGTCTTTCCGGAAAGGGTTCTTTTCTCTAAATCTAAATCGCCTCTTCTCCGTACACACGGAGGTCTTTCCGGGCGTTGAACATCGAGCCCCCAGTCAGATTCCTCTTCTCCGTACACACGGAGGTCTTTCCCATCAGGATTAGTAATAATGCCAGGAGTGATTCTCTTCTCCGTACACACGGAGGTCTTTCCGAGCTAGAGAGTAAAACAGACGGCGACCCCGTCTCTTCTCCGTACACACGGAGGTCTTTCCAAGGTTGGCACCGTTAGGGAACTTCGCGCCTTCTCTTCTCCGTACACACGGAGGTCTTTCCCCGAAAATCTGGTGTGCCAGCTTGCATGTTATCTCTTCTCCGTACACACGGAGGTCTTTCCTGCTATCTATTCGAGGTGCAGGCTTGAAGGCCCTCTTCTCCGTACACACGGAGGTCTTTCCTGCTATCTATTCGAGGTGCAGGCTTGAAGGCCCTCTTCTCCGTACACACGGAGGTCTTTCTTGGGCGGGCGCGGTATCTACGCCCGATAAAGACTCTTCTCCGTACACACGGAGGTCTTTCCCTTTTCAAAGGCAGGCGCGGCCCGCCGTATCGCTCTTCTCCGTACACACGGAGGTCTTTCCGAATCTTGCCAGTTTTTCACCCTGGCGCAAAACTCTTCTCCGTACACACGGAGGTCTTTCCCCCCCCTCGCATTCAATGAATGAATATTCCTCTTTCTCTTCTCCGTACACACGGAGGTCTTTCCGCGAATAGCTCCACGGCAACGCTCACACACGACTCTTCTCCGTACACACGGAGGTCTTTCCTCCTCAGGGACTTCGACTATTGCCCAGTCACACTCTTCTCCGTACACACGGAGGTCTTTCCCATCTATCGTGATGGTTCTCTTGCTCAGCAGGCTCTTCTCCGTACACACGGAGGTCTTTCCATGTTGTCATTCCGCTAAAAGTGTTTGCGTAACTCTTCTCCGTACACACGGAGGTCTTTCCTAGGGCATGCCTCGCCCACCACAACGCGGCTTCTCTTCTCCGTACACACGGAGGTCTTTCCCGAATACGTGAGATACCCCTTCTCGCGCAACTCTCTTCTCCGTACACACGGAGGTCTTTCCCGTTATCCCTTGGCTTCAGGATATGGAGGCGACTCTTCTCCGTACACACGGAGGTCTTTCCGGTGTAGAGGTTATCTGGCACGCCCCCGTTTACTCTTCTCCGTACACACGGAGGTCTTTCC
>NZ_JBLXXV010000002.1:0-323140 GCF_048512995.1 Rothia sp. P6271
AAATTATTTTATAGAGTTGGGCATTAAGCCTTTGCTTAAACATTTAATTAACTGGATAAATAATGCAATTAACTGGATGCGCAATAAATTGCTTAGGTGGAAAATTCCTCGGATTTTATGGGGGAGTATTCCTGTAGTACTCCTTGGACTTTCACTTTTCTGTATTCTAGGAAATGATAAAGATTTCCGTTTTTTTGACATTTCTACAACTGGTCACTTTCTCGACCTTGTCAAAATTTCCGCACTTTCCGCATTTATCGCCTATGTGTTAATATTTTCAATTACTCAAGGTGTTGTTAATAAGATTGCTTATAATCTATATAATAGAAGTAGGAGTAATGATGGATCTTTAGTATCTGTTGCTATTCATTCTATATATGGATGTCTTTTTCTGTGCGTTTTGATTATTGCTATATCTTCTCATTTCGCTGAATGGTCGCACCTGAGAGGGCAAATGATTACTGCTGCAGGGACCTTCTTTGCCGGCGTAGGAGCTCTTGTTACTCTCATATTTACATACCGTATTCATAGAGAGAATAAAGACGTTGAGACAATCCGAGATCTTAATGAAAGACTCTCCAATATATTAAATATTCGTTACGCTAATGATAATAATGAAGGGAAGGCCTCAAGTTATTTTCAACTTGCTGGATTATATAAAGATTGGGGATTGCTAGGAAGAAATTCCAAAAATATTGAGAGTCAAATAAATGTACAACAAAATAACATACTAAAACTTATTTTTGGCACAGTCTCTGTTGAAGAGGATTTTTATAATCCTTCTGAGTCTGGTTCTTCTAAGTCCTCTAGCCAGGGCAACTCATCTGATCCCTCTGCGAATGAGTCTGGTTCTTCTAAGCCCCCTATCGAGAGCAACTCCTCTAATCCCCCTGCAAATGAGCCTGGTTCTTCTAAGCCCCCTATCGAGAGCAACTCCTCTAATCCCCCTGCGAAAGACGATACTTATAAAACTTCTAAAAATAATGAGGTTTACTGGAGGCCCCTTACTGAAGTAAGGGCATTAAACTCTGTGATTAATGATATTTTTCCAAAGAAGTCTGACAGCAAGAATATTGACCACGGAACCTTTGATTTAAGGTATGTCAATCTTAGCGGACTGGATTTTTCAAACTGCTTCTTCCCTCCAGGGTCAAAATTTTTTCAGTCTGATTTCAAAGGTTCATCCTTGTGCCGCATGGAACTTCCTGGCATGGAACTCCAAAACATGAATTTATCAGAGACTAATCTTTGGGGTGCAAACCTAGAAAACGCAAAACTTTCTTATACAAATCTTGCGTATGCTGAGCTTCAAGAAGCAAATCTAGTATGTGCAGAAATGCGTCGAACAAATTTAAATGATGCTGATTTGCAGGACGCGAAAATGATGGGTGCTAATCTCGAGAACGCCGCAATGGTTGATGCGGATTTAGAAGGGGCAAAATTAAGTGGTGCAGTACTGCGAGGAGCATACCTGCCAGGGGCAAATCTTATGCGTGCAGATCTTTCCGGTGCAGACCTTACAAATGCTAATCTTGAAGATGCCAACCTTAAAGGGGCAAATCTCAAAAACGCAGATCTTAATGGTGCAAAGCTTGGTGGAACTTCTCAGTATCTGGAGCCTATGCAACTTTCAGAAGCTAAAAATCTAGAATGCATCTCTAGAAAGAGGATTCGGATTCAACATTTTAATATCCCTAAATCTGATGATCTTCTTGACAAGATAATCCAAGAAGCCCTAAAAATTCAAAAAGATATAGAAGAATAATCCTCCTCAAAACTCGTAGCACTATGCGCACGCGCCTCAAACGCGGTAGCCTATAAACTATGCGCATTGCTCGATACACCAAAGAAGACCAACTACACTTCGGCGTCGTAGAAGGCGCCGAAGGAGAAGAAACCATCACCGAACTCCTCGGAGACCCGTTCTACCGCGGAATCGAACGCTCTAACACCAGCTACCCGCTTCAAGACGTTCGCCTACTCTCACCCATCATTCCGCGTTCCAAAATCATCGGCGCCGCCCGAAACTGGCACGACCACGCCACCGAACTCGGCAACAACACCCCCACTAGCCCACAATTCTTCCTCAAACCCAATACCTCCGTCATAGGCCCTTCAGACCCCATCACTTTGCCAGAATGGTCCGAAGACGTCTCCTACGAAGGAGAACTTGCCATCATCATCGGACGTATCGCCAAATCTGTCACCCCAGAACGTGTACGTGACGTCATCTTCGGGTACACCGTCGCTAACGACCTCACCGCACGCGACGTACAACAAACCGACCTACAATGGGTACGCGCCAAAGGATTCGACGGCTCCTGCCCACTCGGCCCATGGATCGAAACCGACCTCGACCCAGACGCACTCTCCATCAAAACGTGGATTGACGGAGACCTCAAACAAGACGGCACCACCGCAGACATGATTTTCTCAGCCACCGAACTCGTCTGCGCAGCATCCGAAATGTTCACGCTCCTACCCGGCGACGTCATCCTCAGCGGAACACCCGAAGGAGTCGGCACCTTGCACGAAGGAAACGAAATTGAGATTGAAGTCGAAGGTATCGGCTCACTGATTAACATCGTTCGCCGCTAACACGCACTGTTCGCGGTATATTCACCATCTTGTATCGACTAAGAAAGAACTGTAAAAACACCCCATGACAGATATGACCGTCAAACTCAACAACCCCGCCGAAACCCGCGTACGATTCTGCCCCTCACCAACAGGCACACCCCACGTCGGCATGGTACGCACCGCATTATTCAACTGGGCGTACGCACGCCACACCGACGGTAAACTCATCTTCCGTATCGAAGACACCGACGCCGCACGCGACTCCGAAGAATCCTTCAACCAAGTACTCGAATCCTTGCACTGGCTCGGAATCGAATGGGACGAAGGCGTTGGTGTCGGTGGCCCGCACGCACCCTACCGTCAGTCAGAACGTGGAGAACTCTACCAAGACGTCATCAAAAAACTCGTAGACGGCGGATACGTCTACGAAGATTTCTCCACCCCAGCAGAAGTAGAAGAACGTCGCCGTGCCCGCGGAGAAGACCCAAAACTTGGGTACGACAACTTCGACCGCAACCTCACCGAAGAACAAAAAGAACAATACCGTGCTGAAGGACGCCAGCCCGTTCTGCGTTTGCGTATGCCCGATGAAGACATCACCTTCAACGACCTCGTACGTGGCGAAATCACCTTCAAAGCCGGCACCGTACCCGACTATGTGGTGGTTCGCGCCAACGGCAAACCGCTTTACACCCTCGTTAACCCTGTTGATGACGCTCTCATGGGTATCACCCACGTGCTTCGTGGCGAAGACTTGCTTTCTTCCACACCGCGTCAGATTGCGCTTTATCGTGCGCTCGTGCAGGTTGGTGTGGCACAGTTTATCCCTGAATTTGGGCACCTTCCATACGTGATGGGTCAAGGCAATAAGAAACTCTCTAAACGAGACCCAGAATCAAACCTGTTCTTGCTACGCGATAGCGGCTTCATCAAAGAAGGCCTGCTCAACTATCTCGCCCTGCTCGGCTGGTCACTCTCACACGATGAAGACATTTTCACTATTGATCAGCTCGTAGAACACTTCGACGTTAAAGATGTTCTCGCTAACCCGGCACGTTTTGACGTGAAAAAAGCTGAGTCCATTAACGGTACGCATATTCGCCGTCTCGATGCCGAAGACTTCTGCCACCGACTCGTCCCATATCTACACGCTGGGGGAGTGCTACCTGTCGAAACGTTTGCAGAGCTTTCAGCAGAACAGCAGAACATTTTGACCGAAGCTGCACCACTGGTTCAAGAGCGCATGCAACTGCTCGGCGAAGCACCCGGTATGCTCGGGTTCTTGTTCATTGCTGATGAGCAGGTCACTATTGCTGAGGACGCTCGTAAACAGCTCAAAGAGTCTGCCCCCACCGTGTTGCAGGCTGCGCTAGATGTGCTCGAACCTCTCGAAGATTTTACGGCAGAGAACATTCAGCAAGTGCTTCGTGAAGCCATCGTTGAGGGCCTTGAGATTAAGCCTCGTTTGGCGTTCGGCCCGTTACGTACCGCCATTTCGGGTGCGCGTGTTAGCCCACCATTATTTGAGTCAATGGTGATTCTTGGTAAAGAATCTTCGTTGAATCGTTTGCGCGCTTTGCACACAGACCTCAGCGCATAAAAACGCAACCGCACCTATTGCACGGTGCACCGAATATGTGCGGGCAATAGGGGAATGCGCCCTCATGCCAATGCCGGTATGAGGGCGCTCCTGCTATGAAAAGGGTGCACCCCCTTCAACACTAAAATGTGACACATGTCTATGTTCTTTAATTTGCGTGAGTAGAAAAACTCGTATAGAGTTATTACTCGTTGCGAAGATGAGTTCATCTGAGTAGCACATAATGGGATATGGTGTAATTGGCAACACTACGGTTTCTGGTACCGTCATTCTAGGTTCGAGTCCTGGTATCCCAGCGATATTTTCTCTCCTTACGGAAGAAAATATTTTCGGCCCCATCGTATAGCGGCCTAGTACTCCGCCCTCTCACGGCGGCAACACCGGTTCAAATCCGGTTGGGGTCACAGGCTAAAACCCTCCAATGTTCTCATTGGAGGGTTTTTCTATACCCCCAAAACAGCACTCTTCAAAACAGCTATCACCCTGTGACGCAGTTCATGATGGTTTGAGTTGTAGCAAACACAAAACACCTAGTAGACTACACAGGTAGGTCACAGACCATACGGCCCCATCGTATAGCGGCCTAGTACTCCGCCCTCTCACGGCGGCAACACCGGTTCAAATCCGGTTGGGGTCACATACTAAAACCCTCCAGCCCTATGGTTGGAGGGTTTTTCTTATATGTTTTAACAAACAAAAAACCTCCACCCAAGAACCACAGCAGAACACCCAACAGCCGGTAAGATAAAGCTGTGGAAAAAACAAACACAACACCTCGCACCGCACCAAACATCACAGCAGAACTCGACGCCATGCGCCGAGCACGAGACACACTCGAAAACATCACGCTGCCACTAGAAACCACCGAAATCGACGAACACCGTGCACTACTGAAAAAAACACGCACCCAACTCGACGACTACGTACTACCACGCCTCGCCACACTCGACGCACCACTAACCGTCGTCGTAGGCGGCTCCACAGGTGCCGGCAAATCAACACTAGTTAACACCCTCCTTGGGCAGGCCATCACACGCTCCGGCGCAATACGCCCCACCACACGCCAACCCGTCCTCATCCACCGCGAAGAAGACGCACCAGCACTCACCCCAGAACGCATCCTGCCACACCTCGAACGCATCCAAACCCACGACGGAAAACTCGTCGGAGCAGACCCAACACTCACCGACCAAATCTACACCGTCCAAACACAGAACATACCCGCCGGTATCGCCCTCATCGACGCACCCGACGTAGACTCCGTCAGCGAAGACAACCGCCGACTCGCAAAACAACTACTCTCCGCCGCAGACCTCTGGCTCTTCGTCACCACCGCAAACCGCTACGCCGACGCCGTACCCTGGGAACTACTCACCGAAGCCGCCGCACGCGACATCACCATCGCCGTCGTACTCAACCGTGTACCAGAAGGCGCAGAACAAGAAATTGAAGAAGACCTCCGCCACATGCTACAACGTGCCGGAATCACCCCAGCACACCTACTAACCGTCAACGAACAAGAGCGCGACGAACAGGGCATGCTCTCACGCATGAGCATCACCCCACTGATTTACTGGCTCAGCGAACTCGGCGCAAACTCCGAAGAACGCACCCGCATCGCACAACAAACCCTCGAAGGAGCGATACGAACAGCCGCCACCCGTATCGAAGCCCTCGCACACGCCCAAGAACAACAACACGACACCGCTCAACGACTCACCTACGCCGTTGAAGACTCCTATATTCAAGCCGTCAAAAACGTTATCGAATCAACACAAGACGGCGCGCTCCTACGCGGAGAAGTACTCTCACGCTGGCAAGACTTCGTTGGCACCGGAGAATTCTTCCGCAACATCGAAACCAGTATCGGACGACTGCGCGACAGAGTCTCAGGGTTCTTCAGAGGAAAACCCAGCCAAGCCATCGTAGTTGAACAAGCACTCGAAGTCGGCTTACACTCAGTGATCGTAGAACAGAGCGCACAAGCGGCAGAAAACGTGCAACGCCGCTGGAACGAAGAACGCGCAGGGCGAGCACTCCTTGCCGGAGAAGACCTCGGAAAACTCCCTGAAGACCTCCCTGCAACTGTTGCCGAAGAAATCCGCCAATGGCAACAAGACATCATGAAAATGATGACAGAAGAAGGCGCAGGCAAACGACAACGCGCACGCTTCCTCTCCCTTGGAATCAACGCCGCAGCCGTTATTCTCATGGTTGCTGTCTTCTCTATGACAGGCGGGCTGACCGGAATTGAAGCCGGTATTGCCGGCGGTTCTGGTGTGGTTGGCACTAAACTCCTCGAAGCAGTCTTCGGAGAAGACGCCGTACGACGTATGGCTCAAGGGGCACGTAAAAACCTCGAACTACGTATCCAAAAAATCTTCTCAGAACACGCCACCACCTTCATTCAAAAAATTGATGAGAACCACCTCGGAGCACCCACCGACGAAGTGCAAGAAGCCGCACACACTGTTGCGCAGGTTGCTCAACAACTCAAAAGGGGACGCTAAACGATGCCCGCAACGCGAGAAAACCACATGACCACACTCTCCGCTAGAGTTGACGCACTCAACCATGCTGTAGAACAAGGCACCGGACGCGTCGCACCCGAAACGCTCACCTATGCCCAAGACGTTCTCGACCGCACTAAACGCCGCCGAGAACTCTCCTCAGAACACACCGTCATTGGGTTCTTTGGGGCAACAGGTTCGGGAAAGTCATCCCTTTTCAACGCCGTCATTGGTGAAGATATTGCCCGTAGTGCAGCACGACGACCCACCACCTCCACCGCGCAAGCAGCTATCTGGGGTGAAGAAGGCAGTGAACAACTACTGAACTGGCTAGAAGTAGAACACCGCGTTGTGATGGACACCCACCCCGAACACGCTGTGCAAGCACTCAACCAAGCCGATATTCCGCTATCGCACGGGCTGTGGAATAAAGTGCGCTCTGCCATCGGTAAAAGCGCCACCGAAAAACGCTCCGGCGGGCTCATCCTCCTTGACCTACCAGACTTTGACTCCGTCGAAAAAGCGAACCGCCGTATCGTGGAACGTATGGCAGGGTGCGTGGACGTGCTCGTCTGGGTTTTTGATCCACAAAAATATGCTGACGCCGTCATTCACCACGAGTTCATTGCACCCATGGCAGAACACGGTGCGGTCATGATGGCTGTGATGAATCAGTCCGATAAGTTACATGCTGAAGAAATACCAGCTGTTCTCGACTCTCTCGAACGTCTACTTGCAGAAGACGGGCTGAGTCGTTCACTCTTGAGTAAACCCCTGGCAGTCTCGGCACGAACCGGTTATGGTATCGAATCGTTACGCGGGGCGCTTGGTCGAGTTGCCGCCGAAAAATCAGCGGCTCTAGAACGTATCGACGCAGACCTCGACGCCGTCCACCAAAAACTTGGTGAATACGACGGCGGAGGATACCCCGACGGTGTGACCGGCACCGGCGTGCGTCTGCTAGATCATGCGCTCTACGAAGCTAGTGGTGCACCCGCTGTTGTGAAAGTTGCTGAAAAATCTTATCGACTGCACGCAAGCGCACATACCGGTTGGATTGCAACCCGTTGGATGCTCAAATTCAAACCAGACCCTCTCAAACGACTCAACTTACATCGTGCTGGTGAAGAGAAAACACTCACCCGTTCATCGTTGCCACCGATGAATGAGACGCAAAAGTCAGTGATGAGTTCGGGGATTCGCCGTTTTGCAGATGGTGTCTCGGAAGGGGTTGGGCAGCCGTGGAGTCATAGTATTCGTGAAGCGGCTCGCTCCCGTCAAGAAGAACTTCCTCAAGCGCTTGAACGGTGTATTGCTACCACCGACTATCAGGCTCAGAAAAAACAGTGGTGGTGGCATCTGCTGAACATGGTGCAGTGGCTCGCGCTCTTTAGCGCGGTTGCTGGTCTGCTGTGGCTTACCGTTTTAGCGTGTGCCGGATATTTTCAGCTACGCTTACCAGCCCCACCCTATGTGGAAGGGGTCCCGTTCCCGCTCCCCACATTATTGGTGTTGACCGGTATTGGTTTGGGTTTGTGCGTTGGGTTATTGGGGCGTTTCTTCTCGTGGATAGGGCAGAAGTTCTATGCGCGAAAAGTGTCTCGTCAGATTGCTGGTAACATTGCCCATGTCTCTGAAGAGTACATTGTTGATCCTGTACGTTCGGAGGTCAGCAGACATGCCTTGTTCTGTGAATCTTTAGAGCAGGGGCAACGCTAAAAAATATTGAGGAGCCGTCGTGCCTGAACAAGAGATAACGTTACCGAAGGAGCTTTCTATCCGCTTATATGAAGAGCGTGATGAGCTTTCTTGGGTGCGTTGTCGTCTCCTCTCCTTTTTAGATTGCAGTTATTTTGACGACGTACACCGCTACCGTGAACTCTACGAAAACCCTGCCGTCTGTGTGGTTGCCACTCGTGGTGAACACATTGTGGGATTTTTAGATATTGAGTATGAAGAAGTCGCTGGGCAAGTGTGTAGCACCGAGGGGGAGCGTGGCGGTGTGATGTGGCATCTTGGTGTTTTGCCAGAATACCGTCAGATGGGTGTTGCCACGAAAATGTTTGAGTTCGCGTGTGAACGTTTACGTGCTGCCGGCGTTTTTCGCATTCAAGCGTGGACTCAAGACGATGTTCCCGCGAACTCTTGGTATCGTGCTCAAGGATTTGAACAATTTACCGCGCATTTGAATGTGTTTGCGCGGGGTCTTATAAGCAAGGGACAGATGAGTGACTTGCTACCTGGTATTGAAGATTCGTGGAAGTATCTTCCGCATATTCGTTCGCTGAACTTTGAGGCCCCTTGTGAAGCGCGTGAAGAGTTAGAGCGGCTTAGCTACCGTATCCATGAGGTGCGTGGCTATGAGTTGAATCTACAACCTGAGACCTCGTCGAATATGTAGAGGCGTGCTAAAACTTTTTTGATAACGCTACGGCACCCCTGTTGGCGTGTATTTTCCTTTGTGAAAGTTTCTTGGAAGATACACCCTTGGGGGTGCCGTAGTTTTTTGTCTCGTAGTGTTTTAGGAGGCGTTGCGTAGCGCGTCGGTTAGTTGTGCTGCGGCTTGGCAGACAACTTCTGCGTGGAGTCGCCCCGGCTGACGGGTGAGACGTTCAATAGGGCCAGAGATAGAGATAGCGGCGATGACTTTGCCGGTTGGTCCGTGTACAGGTGCCGAAACTGAGGCTGTGCCGCGTTCTCTTTCTCCTACGGATTGTGCCCAGCCACGTCTACGAACTGCCGCTAACATGGTGGCTGTAAAGCGTGCGTTGCGTAGGCCTTCAAGAAGTCGAGAGTGCTCTTCCCATGCGGTGAGTATTTGTGCGGCGGAGCCTGCCTTCATGGAAAGTTGTGTTCCTACGGGGATGGTGTCGCGTAGTCCGATGGGGCGTTCTGCTGAGGCGACGCATACACGCCAGTCTCCTTGACGGCGGTACACCTGAGAACTTTCGCCGGTAACGTTTCTGAGGTTGTTGAGGATAGGGCCGGCAGCACTAATGAGGCGGTCTTCGCCGGAGGCGGAGGAGAGCTCGCCAATACGTGGGCCGAGGGCGAATCGTCCTTGGGAGTCTCGTGAGACGAGCCGGTGGTGGACGAGTGCTACTGCTAGGCGGTGTGCGGTAGGGCGAGCGAGCGCGGTTGCTTCAACGAGTTGGGAGAGGGATGCAGGGCCAGACTCGAGTCGGTTAAGGATGGCTGCTGCCTTGTCGAGAACTCCTACCCCTGAGGATGTTTTGAGTTCTGGTTTGTCGTTGGTCATGGATTCCTCCAAGTGTGTAGCGTGGGGGACGCTTGATAGGTGCTTCATAGGTAGAGGTTACATAATCAGCACCATGATAGATATTTATGCATGTGTAGGTAAAATTATTACATTCTCAATATGTGATATGCAAGTTCATTTTATGGAAAGTTCCACTCTTTCTCGACAAAATATAAACAACATCACCACAGCACAAGGAAAAACCATGAAAGAAAGCACCCCAGACGCCCACATACACACACCCCGCACCCTCGCCGAAAAAGTATGGCAAGCCCACACCGTCGTCACCGGAGACAACGGAAAACCAGACCTACTCTACATCGACCTCCACCTCGTCCACGAAGTCACCTCACCCCAAGCATTCGAAGGCCTACGACTCGAACAACGCCCCCTACGGAGACTCGACCTCACCATCGCCACCGAAGACCACAACACACCCACCGAAAACATCTTCACCACCATCGCCGACCTCACCTCACGCACCCAAATCGAAACACTCCGCAAAAACGCCCAAGAATTCGGCGTACGCATCCACTCACTCGGAGACATCGAACAAGGCATCGTCCACGTCGTCGGCCCCCAACTCGGACTCACCATGCCCGGAATGACCATCGTCTGCGGAGACTCCCACACCTCCACCCACGGAGCATTCGGCGCACTCGCCTTCGGCATCGGAACCTCAGAAGTCGAACACGTCATGGCAACACAAACACTGCCACTAGCACCCTTCAAAACCATGGCCATCAACGTCGAAGGCACCCTCAAACCAGGAGTCACCGCCAAAGACATCATCCTCGCCGTCATCGCCGAAATCGGCACCGGCGGAGGACAAGGCTACGTCCTCGAATACCGCGGCTCCGCCATCCGCTCACTCTCGATGGAAGGACGCATGACCATGTGCAACATGTCCATCGAAGCCGGAGCACGCGCCGGAATGGTCGCCCCCGACGAAACCACCTTCAAATACGTCAAAGGACGCGAACACGCCCCCACCGGAAAAAACTGGGAAGAAGCGCTCGCCTACTGGAAAACCCTACCCACCGACGAAGGAGCCGTTTTTGACCGAGAAATCTTCATTAACGCAGACGAACTAGAACCCTTCGTCACCTGGGGAACCAACCCCGGACAAGGCGTACCATTATCACACAACGTGCCACATCCCGAAGACTTCGCAGAAGAAAACGACAAAGTAGCCGCAGCGAAAGCCCTCGAATATATGGGACTCACCGCAGGCACCCCCATGAAAGACATCCCCGTAGACGTCGTATTCCTCGGCTCCTGCACCAACTCCCGCATCGAAGACCTACGCGCCGCAGCAGACATCATTAACGGACAAAAAATTGCCCCCGGTGTGCGTATGATGGTCGTCCCCGGTTCCCAAAAAGTACGTGCACAAGCAGAAGCCGAAGGCCTCGACAAAATCTTCCAAGACTTCGGTGCAGACTGGCGTTTTGCCGGATGCTCCATGTGCCTCGGCATGAACCCCGACCAACTCGCACCAGGGGAGCGCTGCGCCTCCACCTCCAACCGAAACTTTGAAGGACGCCAAGGCAAAGGTGGACGCACCCACCTCGTCTCACCATTAGTCGCAGCAGCCACCGCCATCCGCGGCACACTCAGCTGCCCCAGCGACCTCTAAGCCCAACACCACACAACTAAGCCGCCCAACGCACAAGGAACACAACACCGATGGAACCCATCATCAAACACACCGGAATCGGAGTACCACTACACGCTTCCAACGTAGACACCGACCAAATCATCCCCGCCGTCTACCTCAAACGCGTCACCAAAACAGGATTCGACGACGCACTCTTTGCCAACTGGCGCAAAGACGAAAACTTCATCCTCAACCAAGAACCCTACAAACACGGCAGCGTACTAGTTGCAGGCCCCGACTTTGGCACTGGTTCTTCCCGTGAACACGCCGTATGGGCACTCAAAGACTATGGGTTCAAAGTCGTTATCTCCGCACGCTTTGCCGACATCTTCCGCGGAAACTCCGGAAAACAAGGACTGGTCGCCGCCCAAGTACGTCAAGATGACGTTGAACTTATCTGGAAAACCCTCGATAACGAACCCGGTACAGAAATTACCGTAGACCTCGAAACTAAAACCATTACTTGCGGGGCACTGACCGTACCTTTCCACATCGACGACTACGTCCGTTGGCGTCTCATGGAAGGACTCGACGATATCGGGCTCACACTCCAACACGAGGACGCCATCACCGAATACGAAAAAAACCGTCCAGCATGGCTACCTAAAACCCAATAAAATAGGTAACACCATTTTGTGCCAACATAAAAGGGGACAACCTTTACCCTCTTGATAAAGTTCACAGTGTACCGAATAGCACCCAAAACCCCTAAAAACCCGTGAAAAAATGTCATGAGAACGGCTTTTTGATATTGAACACTCAAACTAAACACAAAGACAGGGCACTCATGACTTATTGTTAAGTAAAGTTCACTGTAGTTTTATGTGGACGACTCTTCACACGAGAGTCCAAAAACATAGGCACAGCACCAAGCTATGCCGGATCGCTCGCACATAAAGAACATCCGGTTCTTACTTATACGATTGGAAGCATATGATCAGCGCACTGCGAATTGAAGGTGGAACCCCACTAGTAGGTGAAGTGAAAGTACGCGGAGCTAAAAACCTCGTACCTAAAGCAATGGTTGCTGCTCTCTTAGGCAGCTCACCTTCTCTATTGCGCAATGTTCCAGAAATCAAAGACGTCAAGGTCGTTACCGACCTCGTAGAACTACACGGCGTCACCGTCGAACACAACCGCGAAACCGGTGAACTAACACTCGACCCAAGCAACGTCTCCCGCGCCGAAAACGCAGACATCCACGCACACGCAGGAGACTCCCGCATCCCCATCCTGCTCTGCGGACCACTACTACACACCCTCGGCGAAGCCTTCATCCCAGACCTCGGTGGCTGCCGTATCGGTGACCGCCCCGTAGACTTTCACTTCAAAGTGCTTCAAGACTTCGGCGCAAAAATCGATAAGCAAGAAAACGGCATTTCGATTAAAGCGCCTAAAGACGGCCTCAAAGGTAACACCATTGAACTCAGCTACCCATCTGTAGGTACCACCGAGCAAGTTCTGCTCACTGCAGTCCTCGCACAAGGTAAAACGGAGCTTAAAAACGCTGCTGTTGAGCCTGAAATCATGGATCTTATTGCCGTCTTACAGAAAATGGGCGCGGTCATCACCGTCGAAACAGACCGCCAAATTATCATTGAAGGCACCGACCGCCTCGAAGGCTACACGCACGATGCACTACCAGACCGTAACGAAGCAGCATCATGGGCATCTGCAGCTCTTGCAACCGGTGGAGACATCTTCGTACGTGGTGCAAACCAAAAAGACATGAGCACCTACCTCAACGTCTTCCGTAAAATGGGTGGCGGTCTCGACATCCGCACCGACGGTATCCGTTTCTATCACCCCGGTACTGAGCTTAACCCGCTTGTTCTGGAAACTAACGTTCACCCCGGCTTCATGACAGACTGGCAACAGCCCCTCGTCGTCGCGATGACCCAAGCGCAAGGTGTCTCTGTTCTTCACGAAACCGTCTACGAAAACCGTTTCGGCTTCACCGACGCACTCATCAAGATGGGCGCAACCGTACAAGTTCACCGCGACTGCCTTGGCCCTACCGAATGCCGTTTCGGAAATAAGAACTTCCGCCACTCCGCAATCATCACCGGAAAATCAAAACTTCACGGTGCAGACATCAACGTCCCAGACCTCCGCGGTGGCTTCTCTCACGTTATCGCTGCACTTGCTGCAGAAGGCACCTCAAACGTCACCGGAGTATCTGTTATCTCCCGCGGTTACGAACACTTTGGTGACAAGCTCACAGCCCTTGGCGCAAAATTTGAGGTTATCGACTAACATGACAGGTTCACAGCCACGGCAAGCATTGACAGGACTTAAACCCACTCCTTCTGGTGACGCACTATACCGCGTACTAGGACACAGTGCACGAGTGCTCTACCACTGCTTAATGGGACTGAAAATCGAGGGAATTGAAAAACTCCCACGAGACCGCGGATACCTCGTCGTCTCTAACCACCTTTCAGAAGTAGACCCCATTACGATTGCCTACCCTGTGTTCCTCACCGGAACTTTACCCAGATTCCTCGCAAAAGAATCACTCTTTAGAGCACCCGTCATCGGCTGGATTCTTCGCAAACTTGCTCACATCCCCGTGGCACGAGGATCCATCGACGCGCGTAAATCATTAGAGACCGCGCAAAACGTGCTCGAATCTGGGGGAGCCGTGGTTATCTACCCTGAAGGAACTCTCTCCGAAGACCCCCAAGGGTGGATGATTGCAGCACGAACCGGCGCCGCACGACTCGCCTTCGCAACAGGAGTTCCTGTCTACCCCATCGCCCACTGGGGAGACCAAGAATTTCTATCCCCAACAGGTAAGTTCCGCCCTTTCCCTCGTAAAAAAGTGCAGGTTAAAATCGGTGACCCTATCGACTTCTCTGACCTTCAAGGAAGCAGCCCAGCAGCGGCACCCACTAGAGAAGACCTCACCACTGCCACAGAGCGTATGGTCTCAGCCATTACCGCACTATTAGAAGACATCCGAGGTGAAAAAGAGCCAGAAGGGCGCTGGAACCCCATCACCAGACGGCGCGAACTACCCGGAGAAAAACATTAGGAGAACCATGAGCGTTGCCCCAGCTACCACAGCCCAAAACACCAACAACATCCGCAAAATTGCTGTTCTTGGCGCCGGTAGCTGGGGCACTGCTTTTGCTAAAATCACCGCAGACACCGCACGCGAAAAGAACAGCGGAATACAAACCATCCTCTGGGGACGAAACCCCGAACGTATGGAACAATGCCGTGCTACACGGATGAACACCGCATACTTTCCACATCTCGTGTTGCCGGAGAACCTAGAGTACACCTCCAACATCTTGGAAGCCTTAGCCGGCGCAGACATCATTGTGCTAGCAATACCAGCACAATCATTGCGTGAACAGCTCAAAAACTTCATCACACACATTCCTCCACATGCGATTCTGATATCACTTGCTAAAGGGTTAGAACAAAACACTGGGCTAAGAATGTCCGAAGTGATTGTTCAAGTTCTTGAAGAAGCTGGAGACCCGCACGCCATCGAACGCGTAGCTGTGCTCTCAGGCCCCAACCTCGCCCGAGAAATTGTTGCAGAACAACCGACAGCTTCTGTTATCGCCGCACACCACGAAACTACTGCAGCTCTACTGGCTGAACTATGCAACTGCTCATATTTTCGCCCCTACACAGGAACCGATATTATTGGTGTAGAAATAGGCGGAATTGTCAAAAACATTATCGCCTTATGCGTGGGAATCTGCGAAGGAAAAGACTACGGAGATAACTCCAAAGCATCAGTGATGACCCGTGGCCTTGCCGAGACTACCCGCTTAGCAGTAGCACTCGGCGCAGACCCCCAAACATTGAGCGGACTAGCCGGTATGGGCGACCTCATCGCAACCTGTTCCTCTTCTCTCTCACGAAACCACACCGCCGGGCGACTACTGGCTGAGGGAGTACGACCAGAACAACTCAATGAAGTAATGACACAAACTGCAGAATCTATCAAGTCGGCTGCAGCCGTCGTCGAACTTGCCCATCAACACCACGTTGAAATGCCTATCTGTGAAGCTGTCGTGGCAGTATTGAACGGAACCCTGACCGTTGAAACTCTCGCCCCACGACTTCTTGGCAGAACCCTCAAACACGAGAACCATATCTAATGGTAGAATCGTGTAGATTTGTACCCTACGAAAGATTTTGAGAAGATCTATGTCCTCTATCAATAATTCGTCGAAGATAACTGTTGCACTACTCGCTGGCGGGGAGTCTCACGAGCATTCGATTTCTCTTGTTTCAGCCCGCGGTATTCTTAACGGTTTGAATCCTGAACTTTATAATATCGTCGTTATCGGCATCACCGAAGAAGGCCGCTGGTATTTAAGCTCTCCTGAAGAAATCAACAAGCTCGTGAACGAAGCTGAAGAAGAAACAGCTCGAACAGGTGAAGAAGTCAAAGCGTACTTCCGCGGTTCACAAGAACAAGTTTTCCTTCCCCTCGGTAAAGGCGACTCAAAACTTCGTCTATGCTCAGAAGGTTCCACAGAACTTCGTCTAGGACCTAGTATCGACGTCGTATTCCCCGTCCTGCACGGACCCTTTGGCGAAGACGGAATGGTACAAGGTTTACTTGAAATGGCGCATCTTCGATATGTCGGGTCTGGGGTCACTTCTTCCGCTGTTGGTATGGATAAGCACTTCATGAAAGTTGTGTTTGAATCTGCTGGATTCAATGTTGGGCCTTATATGGTGGTAACGCCCCGTCAGTGGGAGATGCACCCCGAACAGACTCGACAAGAGATCAACAAACTTGGATATCCAATGTTTGTTAAACCAGCGCGTGCTGGTTCCTCCTACGGAATTAGCAAAGTTGAACGTGAAGCAGACCTAGACGCCGCTATTGCCGAAGCACGAAAATACGACCCCAAAATTATTATTGAAGCAGGTATTGACGGGCGTGAAATTGAATGTGCCGTTATCGATGGTACTCTCTCAGAACTGCCGAAAGCTTCTTTGCCGGGAGAAATCGATGCAGAAAAAGGTTTTTATGATTACGAAACAAAATACGTTCGTAAAACAGCTAATATCAATTGTCCCGCAGATTTACTGGAACCTGCACGAGAGTGTATTCAGGATTTAGCAGTTAAAGCTTTTCTTGCTTTAGACTGTGAGGGTCTTGCACGTGTTGATTTCTTCTATACTCCAGAAGGAAAAATTATTATCAATGAGCTTAATACTATGCCGGGCTTTACAGATATAAGCATGTATTCGAAAATGTGGGAAGCAAGCGGACTCAAATACACAGAAGTTATTGATCGTCTCATCAAGTTGGCGCTTGAACGCGAACTCGGTCTACGCTAAAAATAAAGCGCGCCACGATAACGGCTAATACGCTACTTATCAGGAGTTTGGCGAACACAAAAAAGTTCGCCAAACTCCTGATGATGTTTAAGAATCTAAACGGAGCTCGTCACTAAGGTTCGTGCACACCTTAGTCTGGGGGAGCTGTTTCACCGCAGAACTAAGGTGAACTAATAACGTCGAGGAAGAAATTTTGTCGGCGTCAAAAGTGATACGTATGGCTGGAGAACGTCCAAAAGTTGTAGCATCCCACATTCCTGTTGGCTGCTGAACCGACTGCTGAGCCTGTTCTTGTTCTTTTGAAGGTTTAAGAATCCAATCTACGCCATTGACAGATACACAAGGATCTGACACCGGCTCTTGTACGCTCACACCACATTTGAGGACAACAACACTGGGATCGCCCCACGCTGTTGTCGCTTGAGCGGTAGTCTCACGTTGAGAAAAACCACTAAGTTCTTGAGGCATCGCCACCATCGCATAGGCACAACGTGGGTTGGCTGCATCTTCTGCAGGGGTCAGGTACACCGCACCAGCACCACATCCGCTGAGCGGCATAGTCGCTAGGCAGAGTGCAGAGGTGATACGAACAGAGGTTTTCTTCAAGATACTCACGTTCTCATTCTATCGTTGTGCTCAAGAAAATACCTCTTCACACTACTCGCGTACCCTCCCAGGCACCTGATAGTGTGGGTAAAAGCTTGAGAACTTATCAAGAGAGTGAAGGAGGTTCACATGTCTAAACAACACAGTATTCTTGCTGTTACCGCAAGCGCTCTATGCGCGTTGGCTACATCCTTTATGACATTTCCGGCAGATGCCCAAGACGCTTTACCTCCTACTCATGAATCA
This sequence comes from Rothia sp. P6271, assembly GCF_048512995.1. Lineage (NCBI taxonomy): Bacteria > Bacillati > Actinomycetota > Actinomycetes > Micrococcales > Micrococcaceae > Rothia > Rothia sp. P6271. The sequence goes on from NZ_JBLXXV010000002.1 coordinate 17,784, forward strand.
ATAGCCTCTCCAACGGCGCTACCATCGACTCCGCTCAATCCTCCTACCACGCCGCAAACACCAACGGCAGAACCTACCGTGCCAGCGGACCGAGAAGAACCTACACCACCCATAAATTCTGAGCCTACAACAACACCATCTGCCCCCGCTGAGGGAGGAGGCATCCTTCCTTCCCCCAGTCCCTCCTCATCACCAGCACCTACACCTTCCGCCTCATCAGAGCCTAGTGCACCTCAAACACCAACACCTGAAACAACTCAACCTAGTGAACCAACAGAACCCACCCCATCTCAAGAGCCAACACCCAAAAAGCCTGATGAGGGAATTGGCGCTGGCGCCAACACTACTCCTGCGCCACCTCAAACATCAGAACCGACAGCTGCCCCATTACCAGCACCAACAACACCTGAACGTGAAAACTCACCTGCAACTGGGCAAGAAGGAAATACCACAGCTGACCGTGAAGAAACTTATCAGCAACTTCACCAATACGAGACCGTTACACCCGAACTTCCTAACAACACACCTCAAAACGAGCTAGCTGAAGAAGCTACTCAAGATAGAACCTTCTCTATGCAAGAACAGCTCAATAGCTTAGGAACACCACTAGAGCCATCCTCTTTCGCAGAGACAAACTCTACGGGAAACAACTCACCCAACTTCGCCAATAATGACCGAAAAAACGCTCAACCTAATACTGCAGAATGGGTGGAAGACTACCTCAATAACAGTCATAAAACTGCTCATACTGAAAAGAACGCTCAACGTTTAGGCGTATTCGGCACTGAATCTGCAGAACACAGCTCAAATACGGTGACTGCTTCAAGTGCACGTACCCGCGGTAAAGCCATCATCGAAGGATACACTCCTACCATCCTGTTTTCCCTCTTCGGACTTGGCGGAATCTTCTACGTCATCCGTCAATTTATGCGCGAATCAACACCTAAAGACCTATGAACCTTACCTCGCACGTCAAAGACTTTAACGAAGAACAACTCTTAGAAATGTTCTTACCCATCTTTGAAGAACACAATCAACGTGTTGCACAAAGACTCGAAAAGGTTCACAAACCGAACCCCTGTATCCTTGGTGCAGGAGATGACAGCGCCATCTTCTCTTTTAACCAGGGGCTAACCGTGATGAGTATTGATACTCAAACAGAGAATCAAGACTTTCGCACCCAATGGGTGAGTGGCCACCAAAGTAGCGGATACGATGTCGGCTGGAAACTCGTCACCCAAAACATTGCAGATATTGTGGCCATGCGTGCAGTACCTCAAACGCTATTGATAAGTCTTAGCCTTCCACCACAGACACCTTGCCAATGGCTACAAGACTGCGCACACGGAGTTGTCGATGCCTTATCCCATAACGAAGCTCAAGAATGCACAATCTCTGGGGGAGACCTTGGCGCATCAACAGAAATATCTATTACCGTCACCGCGGTAGGACGGTGTCTAGGCGAACCGGTACGACGTAATAACGCACGTCCTGCCGACGTTATCGCCGTTGCCGGTGAACTTGGCACTGCCGCGGCGGGGCTTGCCCTCCTTGATAGTCCCGAATTTTTAGGGGTTAATAACCCTGAATTATTAGACCTTGTATATACCCAAAAACGTCCCAGCACGCCTCTAACACTTGGGTTATCTGCAGAAACTGCTCATTCGATGATGGACATTTCAGATGGGCTTATACGTGACGGGCAACGTATCGCAAAAGCGTCAAAAGTCTCGATGGATTTCTCTCTTCACCTTCTAGAAAAAGACCTGAAGAAGCTTCTCCCCGCCGCCCAGTGGCTCTGCCAACATACTCAAAAATACGCAACGTACACCCCCGAGCATCTGGCGAAACAATGGGTTCTATATGGGGGAGAAAACCACTCTATGCTGGCAACTTTTTCATCGTCAGAAAAGCTCCCTCAAGGTTTTAGAGCCGTTGGCACATGCACTATTGCCACCTCCACGCCACAACTTTTTATTAATCACGAACATGCAACAGAATACGGGTGGGATCACTTCTCATAACCTTGCACCTTATGCGAAATAAAGATTATGGTTCTGCCTGATACGTTTCTATAATGTCTCTTAGATAACGCACCATCCACACATGAGGAAGAGTCAATGAGCGCGATGAAGAACACTCTCAACGTCATATCTGTGTGGCCTCAATGGTGTCAAGAATCTACACAAATATTGAGCAAATACTGCCAACAACTCAACGACATTAATTTCTTCCCCGTCCCTGATAGCGATACTGGTTCTAACCTACTAGCTACCTGCCGTACTCTTTGCGAACATCTACACAACGGATGCGACCCCACTGACGCAGCACAAGAAACCTTACGGACAAGCCGCGGCAACTCCGGAACATTACTCTCAGCATGGTTCAACGCTCTGACCCGCTCACTAGGAAACGACGGAGAACTCACCCCCGAAGCGTTGCACCTTGGATTATTTATCGCTCAAGAACACGCCCATGCCACCATGATAGAACCTGCCGAAGCAACTATGCTCACGGTCATGTCGGATATTGCGCGGGCACCTATTACAACCTCGCATACTGAAGAACACATGTTCTTCCTCGCCGAATGCGCCTATCAGAGCGCTGCCTCAACCCGCCATGTACACGGTAGTGCAGATGCTGGGGCAGTCGGACTGTTCTTGGTCATCAACGCGCTCAGTAGCGTGTTAAACGGAAAAAGCATCGACGAGACAACGACGAACGACCTGTTTCAAATACCTGCCGAACTACTCGGTGAGCCGGATATACCGCCTGATGAACTGCGCGAACTCCTTTGCGAAATAGCGTTACCTCTAGAAAAAATGATGTTTTTGCGTTCACAATTAGAAGTATCTGGTCAGAGTCTAGCTGTCGCTATGATTGATCAAACAGCGGACATCCCTCATTGGCGTATCCACATTCACGTGAAAGACCCACAACAAGTGAAAGAACTTCTCGAACAATACGGCACCGTTGAGAACCTCGAAATCCTAGCACTATGACCAAAACACCCAAAGACCAAACACTTTTCGACGCTGTTGCAGAAACACAGAAAACAACCTCATCAACACCAAAACGTTCACAAACATCGGCTACAACACCCAAGAAAAGCACCAAAAAACCGGCGAAAAAAACACCTAAGACTCGTCGAACACCCCAAAATACGGCTCAAACCGCCACCGAACATCAAGAACTCACCCAGAAAATTCACCAAAAATACCACCAAGAAGCACGCCTCGAGAACACAAAACTTAGCGTCTACCTCGGAAAAACTCTTGCCGCGCAATTATCAAAACATCTTGGCGTACACACCGTTGAAGAACTGCTCAACTACCACCCCAAAAAATACCTCCCACGAGGCAAACTCACGCCCTTCTCAGAACTAGAATACGAACAAGACGTCACACTCATGGCACAAGTGGTCGACGTCCGTACCCGATCCATGCGTTCTCGTCGAGGTTCTATCACCGAAATTATTATTAGTGACCAACTCTCTGACGAAGAAGACCATAACGACGAAGCGCCCCTTGGCACCGTCTACAGTTACCGAACCCAAAAACCCAGCCATCCGCTACTCACAGGTTCTGCCAGCGGATACTCTGACAGCTACGGTACGTTACCCTCACCGGCACACCAACTACACGGATACGCTCACCCCAGTAACGCCCACCGTATGACCCTCACCTTCTTCAACGCGTGGTCTGCAGCACGAGACATGCAAACAGGAGATCATGTCCTCTTCTCTGGAAAAGTAGGTGCCTACAAAGGAGAACTGACCCTCACTAACCCCCACTATGCTGTGATCGGCGAATATCATCGTGCTACCGGAGACAACGTCTCATCACACGCCTACACTCAAGCACACGCACCCATTCCCGTCTACCGCGCAAACGCTAAATTTCCAACCGATAGAATCAGCGCCGCTATCGCAGAACTCCTTGACCACGCGCCATTATCTGAACTAGAAGACCCACTCCCACCAGAAACACGACACAAACGAAAAATACCGACACTGGCATGGACGTACCGTGCTCTACATACCCCCGATAGTGACGACACCTGGAAACAAGCTCAACATTCCTTACGCTATCGAGAAGCTTTCATCCTCCAAAGCGCGCTGGCTCGTATCCGCGCTCAACGCGCAGAACACACCACCGACTCGTGGCCATACCTCAAAAACGGGTACGCACAACGTCTTCTCGAACTCTTGCCCTACCAACTAACAGACGGACAAAAAAATGTAGGAGAAGAAATACGTCAAGACCTCAGCCAACGCACCCCCATGAATCGCCTATTACAAGGCGACGTCGGCTCCGGAAAAACCGTTGTGGCGCTACGAGCCATGCTTCAAGTCATAGACTCCGGCGGACAAGCCGCAATGCTTGCCCCCACCGAAGTCCTTGCCGAACAACATTACCAATCGGTGTGCGAAATCCTACGCCCGCTCACCAGCCACAACGATGATGAACCACCTGTTCACGTGCGTCTGCTCAAAGCGTCCATGCCCGCTTCGGAGAAAAAACAGGTTCTTCTTGATATCGCATCTGGTGCAGCCGATATCGTCATCGGCACTCACGCGCTACTAAGTTCTGACGTGAACTTTGCGCGCCTCGGTTTAGCTGTCGTTGACGAACAACACCGTTTCGGCGTTGAACAACGTGATAGCTTACGCAACGCAGACGGAGAACTGCCGCACCGTTTAGTCATGACAGCAACACCCATTCCGCGTACCGTCGCTATGACAGTTTTTGGCGACCTCGATATTTCTGTACTCGACCAACTACCAGCAGGTCGCCAAAAAATTAAAAGTATTGTTGTTCCTCTAGCAGAACACCCACACTGGGAGCACCGTCTTTGGGAACGCGCTCGCGAAGAAATCGATGCGGGGCATCAGGTGTATGTCGTTGTTCCTAAAGTTGGTGAGGATATCTCAGAAGATGAGGTGTCTTCTGAGGCCGAACATCTTTTCTCGACAGATCAGGGTAGTTCTCAGAAGAAGCTTCATTCGGCGATAGAAGTTCTCGAGAGACTTTCTCATATGCCGGTGCTTTCTGGTGTGCGTATCGATATGCTTCATGGGCGTTTGGATACTCAGACAAAAGCTCACGTGATGCAGAGCTTTAGCGAAGGTGATATTCAGCTTTTAGTGTGTACTACTGTTGTTGAAGTTGGTGTTAACGTCCCGAACGCAACGCTTATGATGATTCTAGATGCGGATCGTTTTGGTATTTCTGGTTTGCATCAGCTTCGCGGTCGTATTGGGCGTGGGCAGCTTCCGGGAACGTGTCTTTTGGTCACGGAGCAAGAGCAGGGGAGCCCTTCACGAGATCGTTTAGACGCGGTAGCTTCTACAACAGATGGGTTTGAGCTTTCAAGGATTGATTTACGTCAGCGCCGTGAGGGAGATATTCTTGGTGCTGCCCAATCGGGCAAAAAGAGCACCCTTAAATTGTTAAGAGCGATTGATGATGCCGACATTATTGAAAAGGCCCGTGAAGATGCTCGTCTTCTCATTGAAGAAGACCCCACGTTAGGTAAACATCCTGATGTGGCGAGATGGATTGAACGTTTTGTGGGTGCTGAACATGAACAATTCCTCTCACGAGGATGATGGAACGGGATTTTATATGATGGTTGATATGTGCATATATGGTCACGAACGGAGGACGTCAGAACATGAGTAGAATTATTGCCGGTCAATGCGGTAGTTTGCCCTTGTCTCATGTGCCAGGGAATAAGACACGTCCGACAACAGACCGTGTGAAAGAGTCTTTATTCTCTCGTTTGGAGGGGTACGAGGTGTTATCGCAGGGGCGTGTGCTTGATGTCTTTGGCGGTTCCGGTGCTTTAGGGTGCGAATCTCTAAGTCGTGGTGCTCGTCATGTTGATTTTGTGGATTCGTCATCAACGGCTGTTGCGACGATTCGTGAGAATGTGGCGCGGGTTTCTCAAGGGTTGAGTTCTGCTGCGTCCACCATGATTTATACATCGGATGCCCAACGTTTTTTGGAGCGTTATCAGGGGGAGCCGTGGGATGTTGTCTTTGTGGATCCTCCTTATGATATGCCTAATGAGCAGGTGCACACGCTGTTAATCCTCATAAAAGAACATTTGAATGATGACGCTGTGGTGGTTCTGGAGCGTTCTTCTCGTATGGAGCCGGTAGAAATTCCTTCTGGTTTGGAACAGTTCCGTCAGAAAAAATATGGTGAGACTATCCTGTACTATGTGCAGTTAGTGTCGTAGAGAGTTTCTGGATACTATTTATGGGTGCTTCCACTGTTAGGCTATAGGGTATGCAGCTAGTTATTTGTCCTGGTTCTTACGACCCTATTCATAATGGGCATGTCGATGTGATTACTCGTGCCGCCAAACTCTATGGCAACGTGATTGTTGCTGTTGCTCGTAACTCGGCGAAGACCTATCTTTTTAGTGATGAGGAGCGTGTTGCACTCGTTCAAGAGACTTTTGGTTTTTTGGACGGCGTGAGCGTGGAGTTGATGCCATCTATGTTACTTGCTGATTACGCGAAGTCTCGTGGCGCGCATTTAATCGTTAAAGGTGTCCGTAACTCTTTAGATTGGCAGTATGAATCGCAGATGGCTGTGATGAATCGGCATCTTAGTGGTGTGGAGACAAGTTTTTTGGTCTCGGATTCGCGGTATTCTCAGCTGTCGTCGACGCTCGTTCGTGATGTTGCCCGTTATGGGGGACAGCTTGATTCTTTTGTGCCTGTGCCTGTGCAACGTGCTTTAACACAGAAAATATCACGCGAAAAGTGAGCTTAACAGCACATTAACGGTGCTTGAATAGAATACGTGAAGCTGGAATAGTTGCTATGTAGCCGAACTGCAACTAGAGTTTGTAGTTGGTCAAAACTTATCATAAGGGAGTTCGTCATTTCACGAAAAGATTCATCGCCCCTGAAGGTTTCTGTTCGGAACCTGAGTCATCAACCTGGGACCATGGAAACCCTCGATAAAGTGATACCAGCGCCAAAGGATTTTGGCAATGCTCTGATCGGAGCGGAAGAAGGTTCGGACATTGAACTCAATCTCCGGCTAGAATCCGTTGTAGATGGTATTCTGGTTAGTGGCACTGCAACCGCCGACATGAGCGGTGACTGCAGTTTATGCCTTGATCCGGTTTCTGAAACCGTGTCAGCAGATATTCAAGAGCTCTTCGTCTTTGAGAAGGCACCCGCTGGTGGCCCAGAAGACGAAGAAGATGAGCAGTACACGGTAGAGGACGATTATATCGACCTTGAACCGGCTCTACGGGACGCAGTCATTTTACAGCTGCCGTTCCAGCCCCTTTGTAAGGACTCTTGTCAGGGATTGTGTTCCGAATGCGGAATCCGCCTGGAAGAAGAGCCGGGGCATCACCATGAGGTGCTTGATCCGCGCTGGAGTGCTTTAACCGGCATATTCAACGAGGATAAATAAACTTAATAACCGTATTTTCTAGAGAAGAGAGATAGCTGTGGCTGTTCCCAAGCGGAAAATGTCCCGTGCTAACACCCGCGCACGCCGTTCCCAGTGGAAGGCGTCCGTACCTCAGCTGGTTAAGACCGTTGAAAACGGTCGCGTAACCTATTCTTTGCCTCACCAGGCAAAGCTAGTTACTGACTCTGCAGGTAACGCCTTGTTCTACGAGTACAAGGGTCGCAAGGTAGCTGACGCGTAAAGTTAGTATGAATAACTCTGATTCATCAGAATTGTTGAAACGTCTCGGTCTCAATATTGATACCGAGACGTTTCAGCAAGCACTCGTACACCGTTCCTACTCCTTTGAGAATCCCGGAACACCCCACAACGAAAGACTAGAGTTCCTCGGCGACTCCGTCCTTTCACTGGCTATTGCCGAAGACGTTTATCGTCGTTTCCCCAACGAGCCTGAAGGGGAACTCGTACGCCGACACCATGTTGTTGTCTCATCATGGGCACTAGCAAAAGTTGCACGAACCCTGAACCTCGGCGCTTACCTCTGGTTAGGAAAAGGCGAAGAAAAAACTGGCGGAGCAGATAAAGATTCCATTCTCGCCGACACCCTCGAAGCTATCTTCGGAATGTGTTATATCACCCTCGGACGTGACCGTGCCCGTGACCTCGTCCTCGAACTCATCGCACCTATGCTCGATGATCAAGAAATCCTTGACGCCGGACGAGACTGGAAAACCGAACTTCAAGAAATCGTGCAATCCCAAAAACTCGGGGACATCCGCTACGAAGTATCCGTCTCAGGGCCTGAACACGCCCCCGAATACACTGCTACCGTTCATATCGCTAACACCACTTATCATCAAGGTGTTGCAAGCTCCAAAAAAGAATCAGAACGTTTAGCAGCCCAAAAAACGTGTAAAGAACTACAATCACACCATCAGGATGCCTGAACTACCTGAAGTTGAAGTCGTACGCCGTGGAATGCTCACACACGCGCTGGGCAAACGTATTACAGGTGTGAACGTTCACGATACCCGCTCTATCCGCCGTAGCGAGAATACGCCTGAAGAGTTTGCACACACCCTCAAAGATACGACAATTATTGACGTCGTACGACGCGGAAAATACCTCTGGATCATCCTCGAAAACGCTGATGGTACCCGTCTTGAAACAGCTCTTGTCATACACCTAGGTATGAGCGGTCAAATCCTTTTTAAAACCTCAAAGTTCCCGCCAGAAAAACACCTCAAAATCACGGTAACTCTAGGGAATCAAGACCATCACTCCACAGCAGAACCTGCTGCTGAACAGCTACGTTTTGTGGATCAAAGAATTTTTGGTGGAATGTACCTTGATACGCTTATTCCCGTATCGGATATACGACAACACCCTGTATCCGCATCTAGCGCAAGCACATTATCGTTACCGTATATTCCGCAAAGTCTGAACCATATTGCACGAGATCCTTTAGATACGAATTTTGATATTGACGAGTTTCGACAGAAAATGCTCAAAACATCCAGCGCCATCAAACGTCTACTACTGGACCAATCAACTATTTCAGGAGTCGGCAATATTTACGCTGACGAAGCGCTATGGCGAGCGCGTCTTCACTACGCGAAACCAGCGAAAACTATGAGCATGGCAAAGACCCGAGAACTCGTTCACTCAATACAAGAGGTCTTCTCACAGGCTTTAGAAGCTGGAGGAACAAGCTTTGACGCCCTCTATGTCAACGTTAACGGGGAATCTGGGTATTTTGATCGTTCTTTGAACGCTTATGGGCGTGAAGGGCAGCTGTGCTACCGGTGCCAAGAAAATGGGGTAGAGAGTACCATCATTCGTGAGGTGATGATGAAACGGAGCTGTTATCGTTGCCCGAGATGCCAACGTGCCCCGCGTCAAAAGAAAACTTCATCGTAGAGAAGTGCCCTGAAGCAGATACGCTTCAGGGCACTTTTTAGTGTCGGTATCGGTCTTGATAGAACTGCGCTAACCGTTCGTATCCTTCTTCTAACGATACTTTGGGCGCCCAATCGAGGAGTTCTTGGGTTTGTCGTTGGTCAAACCAATGAGCAGTTGATAACTGTTCTGCTAAGAAACGTGTCATGGGTGGTTCGTCTTCTCCAGGGTATTTTTCCCATACTTTCTCGATGACGCTACCGAGGGCGCGGGCTAATGTTGCTGGTACAGAGCGTTTGGGTGGTTCAATACCCACGGCCGTGCACATGTGGTGGATTATTTCTGCCACCGGTCGCGGCTGTCCGTTAGTAATCACGAGTGCTTGTCCCTGAATAGTCTCTAACCGTTCATATCCGGTTACGATAGCGTCTACCGCATTGTCAATATAGGTGGTGTCAATGAGTGCTGTACCGTCGTTCAGCAGGGGAAGCCTTCCTGCTGCAGCTCGTTCTAAGACACGTTCAACAAGTTGTGTATCGGATGGGCCCCACACAATATGCGGTCGTAGCGCTGCCGTGTGGGAGCGTTCACTATTTTCTGCGAGTACGAGGTGTTCGGCAATAGCTTTTGAACGCGCATAATATCCTCTAGTGTGTTCGGGTGCTGCAGCAGTATTATCTGCACCCATAAAAGACACCCCAGTATGAGCTACGGAGGGCGAAGAAATATACAAAAAACGGGTGATTGAGTGATGTGTCGCGGCTTGAAGAAGGTTCTGTGTGCCTTGAACGTTCGTCTGATAAAACTCTTCCCAGCTTCCAGCGAAAGATACTTTAGCAGCTAGATGAACGACCCCATCACAACCGTCAACAGCTTCTTCTAAACGGTTCTTGTCACCTAAGTCGGCGCGTATCTGGGAAAGGTTTTGAGCTAAAGCCGGTGGTAATATCTTCTGAAGTTGTGCATCGCGGCGTTGAACAAGACGCACTTGATATCCGCGTCGTAAAAAGTCGAGGGCAACTTCTCGACCTAACAACCCTGAAGCGCCGGTCACAAGGACCCGTTCTTGTCGCTCTCGAATCGGTGCAATGTGTGGTAAGGGACGTAAAGAAACCGGTGTTTTTACCACGATACTTTCGCTTTCTCTCCAGAGAGAACTTTCTCTGCCCACTGTGCCAGTAACGTACGGTCAATTTTTGAATTATGACGGATATCGGTTGGGTGCTCTTTCACGGCAAGTACCGCGCAGAGGCTAATTCCGGTTTCCTCAAACACTTGGTTACGAATTTTTTGTGTCAGCTTTACACTGGCAAGACCATTTTTACGGGTCTGTGGGTCTGTTTCAACCACCGCAACAGCTTGAGCACAACCGGCAGGGCCAACAGGGACGACCGCTGCACGTCGTACGCCCATAATTTTTTCGGCGGTATGCTCAGCCGCTACAGGGGTGTATATTCCTTGAGCACCCAAAATAATATGTGAGAGTCTTCCTTCAACCCATAGTCTGCCGTGCTCATCTAAATGCCCCACATCTCCAGTATGATGCCAGCCCGGTGTGGCTATTGATTGGTGCTCTGTGACCCACAGCCTGTCATAACGGTCTTTGACGTGAGGTGCACGCACCAGAATCTCACCGGTCACACCGGGCGTCTGATGATGTTCTACCCCCGCCACACCGTTTTTGTCTAAGGGTGCGATACTCACTTGCGCACCTGCTATCGGCGTTCCAACACAGACACCATTTCCTGCACCTAAAACATTTTTAGATGCAGCGTCAGCGGCTGCGTCTTGTATCTGTTCATAGGATATATCTGTGATGGGTAGAGCCTCTGTCATACCATAGGGAGTGTGGATGCTTGCGTGCGGAAGAATCGCATGAACAGCTTCTAAGAGCGAGGTGCTCAATGGGGCACCTGCAGAAAGTACGGTGCGTACCTGAGCTAAAGCATGTTTTTCTTGCTCTCCTAATGCTGCGGAGGTTCTGACCACATTCATGAGTGCGGCAGGGGAGAGAAACACCGTTTGTGCGGAAATTGCTTCTACCGCGTGAGCTAATGCTGAGGCGGTAAGAGTTTTAGGTTGGGTCACATCCATTGTGGGGGTAACACTTGTTACGCCAAGGGCTGGTCCTAATAAGGCAAAGGGTGCGAATCCTGCAACAAGTCCCGTATTTTGGTGCAGATGATAGGTGCTCATAATGGCATCTCGCATCGCACTTAGCTGTTGTTGAGTGTAGAGCACTCCCTTAGCTGGCCCTGTTGAACCCGAAGTGTATAGCACTGCTGCATGCTCTTGAGCATCTCGAATGGGGCGAGGCCGAACACTAGTATCGGTAAAATCTGTCAGAGTCGCTCTAACACCAAGAACTTTTTTCATCACACCGGTGAGTGGCTCCGCCGATATTCTGGACCCTGGCCAGCCGAAAGCCTTTGCTGCTGCTAATGCTTGAGGGATACCAATCAGATAATCTGGTCTTGCCCCCTTCAGCGCTCGAGTCAGGCCTTTGGCTCCAAGACCAGTATCAGCAACAACAACGATAGCCCCAATTTTTAGACACGCATACATACATGTTGTCAGTAGTGCGCCGGGGGGAATCATCAAATTCACTCGTGATTGAGGTCGAACACCTAATTCTTCAAGCCCATTAGCAACACGTTCTACGTTTTGAGCAAGTTCTGCCCACGTATAGTGGCGTGCTATGCGCGTAGAATCTTTGGGATGCATATCGACAACAGCTAGCGTCTTTTCTTCACGCCGTTGTTCAAGTTGTGCACCCATGGGAACGAAACTCTTACTATGAACGTTCTTTGCACGACGCTGAACATGCTGCTGACGTAATGTGTGTTCTTGCATGAAATGTTCATGAAGCCATTCAAAAAATGGGGTAGCAACATCTTGGTCTTCCATCACTAAATGTGAAGAATTCTCATAACAATGAACATCTGCATGCGGCATTCTGCGCATCAAGTCTGCTAAATAGCGACGGGTAAAGACAGGGTCTTGAACACCCCACTGAAAAAAAGCTGGCACTTGAAGGTGACGGATGCCCTCTGCAATGTTCTGCATCATTGCATAGGAAGGGCTCTGAGGCGTTGCGGGTATATCAGCAACAAAATTGCGGATACCTTCACGAAGATTCGACGACGTATAAGGCGAACGATACGCGGCACGAACCTGTTGAGATAATCGGTTTTGCCCCACCAAAGATAAGGTCACATCTAAGAATGCGGTACTTTTTTGTGTACCCCAACGGTGTACCCCAGGGGCAAGGGCAACCTGTAATGGTGCTGGAATAGCTGAACCTTCAGCATGAAAGACTGCAGTATTTGTTAATAAGATTCCGCTCAAAATATTTTGGTGTTCTAAAGCCCATCCCAAAGAGACTAACCCGCCCCAGTCATGGGCAAGAGTCACTACCGGTTGTGTACTATCATCTAATCCGATTGTTTTCGTAAAATCTGATAAGTCCTGCACTCGATCTTCAAGACGGCGCACCGTGCCGGTACGCTCTGAATACCCCATATCTAGCTGGTCAACGGCAATAACACGCCACCTATTCTCAGGGTGAGCACCCGCTTGAAGAATATTTCTCCAAATATATGACCACGTCGGGTTTCCATGGACGGCAAGAATCGTGCCCACCGGCTCCAAAGAATTCTTCTCCAACGTTGGAAGATTATCCAGATAACTCCACGAACGACGCTGCCCAGCATCTACAGCGCTCGTAGAACACACTTCAAGACGATGCAACCATTGAGGGTCAACACCGGGCCATTGTGCGGCAGAAGAAAAAAGGGAATGAGTCACTGCAACGGAACCTTTCATGGAGTTTCTTCACCCCAGCTATGTAGGGAAAGAGGAACCTTCTCACGGAGGAGAAGGATAGAAAACTATTATTCTTTTTTTGAGATACAAGAACAGGGCAGAACTACCAGAGAATCTCCATCAGCGACGTATTCAAACCAGAACCAACCCCCATACATAAAATACGATCCCCAACACGATATGTTGGGGCTTCTTGCGCTAATGTCATGGGCAAAGCCGCCGCCGCAACATTACCCCAATAGGGGAAAGTCATCGGGATCTTTTCCGAATCAATACCAACAGCTTCAATAATGGCGTTCGTGTGAGCATTAGAAATCTGATGTGTCACATAAGAATCCATATCAGTCCAATCCCACCCTCGATGATGAGCCTCTTCCCATGTCTGAGCAACCAACTCTAAACCATGTTTCAACAGGCCTGCAGCATCGGTGTTCATCCCTTCAGCGGCATTTCCACCGACGCAAAGATGACGATGCTCCGTACCTGCACGCGAGACAGAACCTACCAGCCGATGCCCTTGCGGGTGTAAACTATGGCGACCTAAAACAGCTGCCGCCGCCCCCGAACCAAGAGTTAACGTCGCAAATTGTGCTAACACATCATCACGTGTGGTTTCAGGCTTGTCGAGGATACGTAATGCCGTCTCATGCCACGGTGAAGGATCTTCCCCCGCAACTACCAACGCATAATCAATAGCATGAGCATCAATCATGGTAGCGGCAACTGTCATCGCGTTAACAAACCCTAAACACGCATTGGTCATATCGAACTCTAAGGTGTGTGCCGGAAGCCCTAAACGATCATGAATGCCCACAGCAACGGCTGGTTCAAAATGACTTCGAGTGACAGAAGCATTAATCATCAAACCAATACGATCGCCAGAAATACCGGCAGCATCTAACGCCTTTTGCGCCGCAGATACGGCACCATCTTCAAAGGTCATCTGCGCACCCCATGAACGACGTTCAGAAATGCCTGCTAAACGCTCTAACAGACCTTTAGGAAGCCTCAGCCTTTGATATGTTTGAGCGAGTTTTTCATCAAAATAGGTTGATGTGACAACCTCAGAAGGGATTTCATGTTCAATGGATAATAACGCCACATCAGAATGACGGATATCAGAGTTAGCGGTCAATGCGATACTTGCTTTCGTCCACGTTCGGGGTGTATGTCTTAGACTTATCTATTGAGAGAACATCTCATAAACCCAACACAAACACCAGGGGAGAGGAAACCCTTGATGGCAACCTATGAACATTCTAGGTGCCAAAAACACCTCTAGTACATATTTAGCTCAAGGGATAATCTCACACTATATGTGCTAGTAAAGAATCAAATTTTTTGGCTACCACCAACCTATAGCACCTTGGAGAAAGGAATCCTGTGCGCCTCATCTCTATGACCTTACGTGGATTCAAATCCTTCGCCTCAACCACGGTCTTTGACTTTAACGACGGTATCAACGCCATCATCGGACCTAACGGCTCAGGTAAATCCAACGTCGTAGACGCACTCCTATGGGTGTTAGGAGAACAAGGCAGCAAAAACCTCCGTGGATCAGCCATGCAAGACGTCATTTTTGCCGGAACCTCCCACAAAAGTCCACTAGGACGAGCGAAAGTCACTCTCGTTCTCGACAATTCAGAGCACGAACTCCCTTTACCTCATAGCACCGTCGAAATATCACGAACCCTCTTTCGCGGAGGCGGCTCAGAATACGAAATTAACGGTACTACCGTACGACTAAGCGACGTTCAAGAACTTTTTAACACGGCGTCCATCGCTAAAGGAGAACACTCCATCATCGGGCAAGGACACATTGACAAAGTCCTCCAATCTTCAGCTACCGAACGACGAGCCCTCATCGAACAAGCCGCCGGAATCCTCACTTACCGTCGTCGAGCAGAAAAAACAGAACGTAAACTCCACGCGATGAAAGCCGACCTCAACCGTCTCGAAGACCTCAACAAAGAACTCACCAACCAACTCAAACCACTCGGCGAACAAGCCACAAACGCCCGCACCGCTTACGAAATCCAAGCACAGATACGAGAACTACGCGAAAAACTTCTTGCACACGAAGCACTCACACAACACCAAGAACACACCCAAGACGAAGACCTCTACCAAAAAACACAGATCCAACACCGAAAACTTACCGAGACTCTCAATACCTGCCACAACAAGAAAACACAACACCACGCTCTGCAAACACAACTTGACCAACGCCGTCAAGAACAGCACGAGAACCTTCAAGAACTCGAAAAAATCATGGCAGCAACACAATCTCTTAGAGCACTAGCACAGGAGAGAACCCGCCTCACCGAAAAAAATAACTCTCTTGAAAGCTACCAACAGCATCTTCGCCGTACCGAAGATTCCATCATCCAAGAAAAAGCAGAAGAACAACAACTCCGCCAACAATGCGAAGACCTGACCCGCACTCTGCAAGACCTCACCCTACGATACGAGCAACAACACCAAAAAATAGAACGCTGCCAAGAACAGATACAACAACAGCAACACCGCCGCAAAGAACATCAAGAACGCCTAACCCACAGCATTACCGAACGAGCCAGCCTACGCGCCAAATATGAAAGAATCCGCGCTGAACACCAACGCTACCGAGAAGAACTTAAAAACGCTCAAACACAACACCAAAACTACGCCCAGAATCTTGACCAGCTCACCCACACCCTGCAAGAGCACACAAAAACTCTGCAACACGAAGAACAACAACAGCAACAGCTACGCCTAAAACACGAAGAATACGCCCGCAAGAGCGAACACAGTAGAAACATCTGCACACAACGAGCCATCACCGTACACACCCTACAAGCAAGCATTACAAGCCTTAAACAGCTCCTTCAAACACCTGAAGAGAACACCCCAGAACACACCGGCAACCCTCTTCACCGTCTCATTCAGATTCAGCAAGGAAAAGAACGAGCCATAGCGCACGCACTAGGAAAATATGCGCAAAGCTACCTCTACGAAAAACCTACCTACAACACCTCCCACAACACACTCTTCGCCCCACACAACACCCTAACAACTCACACCGAAAACATTAACGGGCTTACCCCAGCAATACACTGTGTCAGCACAGAACACCCCAACGCACAACAAATACTTCAACAAGCCCTAACCCACATCTACTTCACCCCAGAATTCACAGAAGACCAACACCATCTTCTAGAACAACATCCACACATCGTCATCTACGATTCGCAGGGACGACGCTACACCAACTACAGCTACAACACCGCAGAACCCGAAGATAACCACCTCGAAATAGCGGCACAGATTAGCGCACTCACCCAAGAACTCACCCACGCAGAAACGCTAGAACAAGAAGCCCAAAAACAACACGACCACCACACCCAAAAACTTGCTCAAATCAAAGAACAAGAACACGAAACAGCACGTCACATCGGAAAAATACAAAAAACTATCCACCGTTTAGAAACAGAACACGCCCAACTCACCACACAACACCGCCACGAACAAGAACAACACCAATACCAACAGAAAAAACTCGCACGATACCGCGCCGAAGAACAAGAACACGCACAACTACTAGAACACCTCAACCAAACCATCACCACCCTACAAAAACAACAACCCCCTGAAAACCCACAACAGCTCCAAGAACATAACACCCTTAAAGAAGAACTAGAGCACCTCTCACACCAACGCACTATCGCCCAAAACTCACTCACACACACCCAACAATACCTACAGCTAAACCAAGAAAAACTTCAAGAACTAGAAACCCACCTCAACACACTTCAAGAACACACCGCACAAGAACAACAACACGAACAACAACGCCTACTCCAACAACAACGCGCTAACACTGTGGCACAATGCGCCCAAAAACTCCTAGAAACACTCACCCAAGAACACTCTCAACAACAGCAGCACTACCGTGCCCTCAGCGAAGAATTCAGCACCCTCAACCACACCTGCCAGAACATCGAAGACGAACTAGCAGACATCACACACCAACATCAAACACTGACCAACACCTTACAAAAACTCAGCCTCAAAAAAGCTCAGAGCAGTATCCGCTACGAAAACCTCAACCAACGTCTTAACGAAGAACTCGGCTGCACCATTGAAGAACTCCTCGAAACCCACCAAAACTACCTCCAGAACAACACACCCCACCGTGCCGAACTCGAAAAAAACCTGCACCAAGAACAACAACGACTCAAAGCACTAGGAACCGTCAACCCTCTAGCCTTAGAAGAATACCAAGCCCTAGACGAACGCCAACAATACCTGCACACCCAAATCACTGATCTGAAGAAATCCAGAGCCTCAATGCGCTCGCTGATGGCAGAGTTAAACCGCCATATGAAAACTGCTTTTGTTGAGGCATTTGAGCAGACTAAAGACGCCTTTGAACGAATCTTTGCAGAACTTTTCCCCGGCGGAGAAGGTACCTTAGCGCTAACTGATGACGAAGATTTACTCAATTGCGGAATTGAAATTCATGCGCGACCTGCAGACAAAAAAGTACAAAGGCTCTCTTTGCTCTCTGGCGGGGAACGTGCGTTAGCATCTTTAGCGTTAGTGACTGCAATTTTTGAGGCTAGACCTGCACCGTTTTATGTACTTGATGAAGTCGAAGCTGCTTTAGACGACCGTAACCTCTCACGTGTCCTACCAGTCTTTGAACGTCTAGGTCAGACGAGTCAGCTGCTGATTATTACGCATAAACCTCGCACCATGGAAATCGCCCAGACTCTCTACGGCATTACGATGTTTCAGGGGGTTAGCAACGTCATCAGCCAAGACGCCCAATCTATTCGTGATGCTTTAGAATCCTAGAGAGAAGACCTGTTGTCTTATCACTATCACATCACCCTAAACACTTTTGAGGAGAGTAAGATAAAGAACCATGTCTGATTCCTATCAACGCAATAATCATCTTGATACCGGCGCTATCCCTATTACGGCGGCACACCCGACAGCAGCTCGACAATATCAGAATCTTTCTGAAACTGGCACTTCCCAGAAACGTTCAAAAACTCCCATCCCGGGGCCTTTGAAAGTTCTTATTCTTGCTGCTTTTGTGATTGCGTTAGGTTTTGGGCTCATCGCTCCCGTTCTTCCTCGATACGCTGCAAGTTTTAATGTGGGTGTACAAGCCGCTTCTGCTGTGGTGAGCATGTTCGCTGCCACCCGTTTACTATTTGCTCCGGCTTCTGGAAAACTTGTTGCTCGCTGGGGTGAACGCCCCATCTATATGGCAGGGTTGATCATTGTTGCCTTAGGCTCTCTCGGCGTTGCCATCTCATGGAATTATCCTGTCCTGATGGCTTTTCGTGCATTAGGCGGTATCGGCTCTGTGATGTTTACCGTCTCTGCTATGGGACTATTAGTGCGTTATTCTCCTGCGCATTTGCGTGGAAAAATTTCTGGGTACTACGCAACAGCCTTCCTTCTTGGCAATATTTTAGGGCCAGTGGTAGGCTCCCTCATGGTGGGGTTAGGGATGCGTCTACCTTTCGTGATTTACGCGGTAGCATTGCTGATTGCATGTATTCTGGTGTTCTTCTACCTCAAAGAAGCTCAATATGCTGGTTCCATTCCGCCTAAAACACAACCTGAACTATCGCTTAAAAATGCGTGGAAGTTTACAAACTTCCGTGCCGGTCTAGGCACAAACTTTGCTATTGGATGGGCAGCTTTGGGCTTACGTGTGGCGTTAATGCCTCTTGCTGCCGTAGCCCTTTTAGCGAGCTATCATCACGGTGAAAACTACGACCCAAATAACGGTGGGATTGTTTTAGCAGGTTTAGCGATGGCCTTCTACGCCGGCGGTAACGCTATTACCCAAAACATTTCGGGGCGTTTTTCTGATAAGCATGGCCGCCGAAACCTCATTTTCTATGGTCTACTTCTTGCCGGTGTTTCTACTATTTTGGTGGGCGTTTCTGGTTCACCCATGCTCTTTATTATTTTCTCTATTACAACAGGCGTTGGAACTGGCGTATTAGGGCCATCCCTGCAAGCTGCTATTGCCGATATCGTAGGAAACGAACGTTCCGGTGGTACCGTTCTTGCCACCTACCAGATGTTTGCTGACCTTGGACAAATTATTGGTCCGTTACTGGCTGGGTGGATTGCCGACCACTGGGGCTATAACTGGGCTTTTGGGGTGTCCGGTGCACTGCTGTTGGTGATGATGCTCGGGTGGTTACCTTGGCGCTCTCCACGGTTCCCGAAAGACCTTGCTGAAAAAGGGTATACCGGCCGATAAAATATGTGAGATGCCCTCAAGGGGAGTGCACTGACCCCAATATTTTTATGAAAACTTATGGTGAAGTTTTCCGATGAGTGGGGCACGTATGAGAAGCTAGAAGAGTGAACGATACCTTGACTCTTATCTTGTACATAGTCCTTGGTGTTCTCGTCCTCGTCGGTGTTTTGGCGGTGTTACTGCGTGGGCCAAAAGCTCCACCAGAAGGCTACGACTCCACCCGAGACGCGAACGACCGTGAACCTGCAGACGCTGACAGGCAACCTACTATCGACCGTCCAGCACCAGTTGCTGGCCGTCTCGTGCGGTTACGTGCCCGTCTGGCTCGCTCAAACAATCTCCTTGGAAAAGGGCTTCTTTCTCTTCTCTCACGAGACAAAATTGATCAAGACGTGTGGGACGAAGTAGAAGAAACTTTACTTCTTGCAGACCTAGGAGCTGATGCATCTGGGCGGTTAGTAGAAAATCTACAACAACGTGTACGCATCGAAGGCACCGAAAACCCCGCACAGGTCAAGCAGATGCTCAACGAAGAACTGCTAAAGATTGTTGGTGTTGATACTGACCGTTCTCTACGCACCACGGGAGAGAACGGTAAACCTGGTGTAGTTCTTGTGGTGGGTGTCAACGGCGTTGGCAAAACGACCACTGTCGGAAAGCTTTCTCGTGTGATGGTCGCTGAAGAGAAAAAACTCTTATTGGGTGCTGCCGATACCTTCCGTGCAGCGGCTGCCGACCAGCTACAAACGTGGGGCGATAGAGTCGGCGTCGAAACGATACGTTCTGAAAAAGACGGTGCTGACCCCGCCTCAGTAGCTTATGAAGCGATTCGTGAGGGTGTTTCTCGTGGCGTAGATACCGTGATGATTGATACGGCTGGACGTCTACAAAATAAAGCCGGACTGATGGATCAACTCGGCAAAATCAAGCGAGTTGTTGAGAAAGAAGCACCCGTAACAGAGGTTCTACTCGTTATTGATGCAACAACCGGACAGAACGGTATGATGCAAGCAAAAGTCTTCTCCGACGTTGTTGATATTACCGGCATCGTACTGACTAAATTAGATGGCTCCGCTAAAGGTGGCATCGTGGTCGCTATTCAAGAAGAGCTTGGCGTCCCTGTCAAACTTGTTGGATTGGGCGAAGGCCCCGACGATCTTGCCCCCTTCGATGCGCAAGAATTTGTCAACGCACTCTTAGATTAAAACTCGGTTTATCTGAGACAAAGAATCTTCACTACCGTATGAGGTAGTGAAGATTCTTTGCTATTTAGCGTAAGTTCTTCACCAGAATATGAATGATGAGAGGGCACATCTTCTTTAAGTGCGTTATCCTTAGAAGTTGATTCAGAAAAATTACGAGGTTCTCCTCGATCTACCCAAATAGCGAAAGTGGTTCACGACTCGTGTTCAATTCACTCTCTGACCGGTTGACAGCAACCTTCAAAAACCTCCGCGGCAAAGGTCGCCTCTCCGAAGCCGATATTGACGCTACCGTACGGGAAATCCGTCGTGCGCTCTTGGACGCTGACGTTGCAGTGCCGGTGGTACGAGAGTTCACCGCTCACGTTAAAGAACGTGCTTTGGGGCAAGAAGTCTCTGAAGCGCTTAACCCCAGCCAACAAATTGTCAAAATTGTTAATGAAGAACTTGTCAACATCTTGGGTGGTCAGACTCGTCGAATCAATATGGCGAAGTCTGGGCCTACCATCATTATGCTTGCCGGTCTTCAAGGTGCTGGTAAAACCACCCTTTCTGGAAAACTCTCGCACTGGCTCAAGAGCCAAGGACACACGCCGATGCTGGTGGCTTCTGACCTTCAGCGTCCTAACGCAGTGAACCAGCTAAAAGTTGTTGGTGAACGTGCCGGAGTACCCGTTTATGCTCCACATCCCGGCGTCACTTCTGAATTTGATGTGCCCACTGGCGACCCTGTACAAGTTGCTCGTGATGGTGTGGCAGAGGCCCGCGCAAAGTTGCATGACGTGGTCATTGTCGATACTGCAGGTCGTCTCGGTGTCGACGCCGAATTGATGCAACAGGCACGAGACATCCGTAACGCGATTGAACCGGATGAAGTTCTTTTCGTAATTGACGCGATGATTGGTCAAGACGCTGTCAATACTGCACTTGCCTTTAACGAAGGTGTCGATTTTACCGGTGTTGTCCTCTCAAAACTTGATGGTGACGCACGCGGTGGTGCAGCGCTTTCTGTTGCATCGGTGACGGGCAAACCGATTATGTTTGCTTCTACAGGTGAGAACCTCGACGAGTTTGAACAGTTCCATCCTGACCGTATGGCTTCTCGCATCTTGGATATGGGTGATGTGCTCACTCTCATTGAACAAGCAGAAGCTAATTGGGATAAAGCTGAAGCCGACCGTATGGCCCAAAAATTTGCTGACCAAGAGGACTTCACGTTTGAAGACTTCTTAGCGCAAATGCAGCAGATTCGCAAAATGGGTTCCATGAAAAAACTGCTGATGATGATGCCTGGAGCCGCTCAGATTCGTCAGCAGCTTGAGGCCTTTGACGAACGTGAAATTGACCGAGTCGAGGCAATCGTCCGTTCGATGACACCGCATGAACGCGTTGCTCCCAAAATTATTAACGGTTCACGACGGGCTCGTATCGCTCGTGGTGCTGGTGTTACTGTTTCTGAAGTGAATCAGCTGATGGAACGTTTTGCTCAGGCTCAAAAGATGATGAAGAAACTTGCCTCTGGCAATATGGCTGGTTTGCCCGGCGGTATGCAAATGCCGGGGATGGCAGCTGCCGCTGGTGCGGCGCGTAAAGCCAATAAGAAGAAAGGCAAGAACGCGAAGAAAGCGCGTTCTGGTAATCCCGCAAAGCGCGAACAGCAATTAGCTGCAGCTCAGAAGAAACAGAGTGCGCCTGCTGGTTCTGCCTTTGGAAACACTGGGCAAGACTTCGACGCCTCAGAGCTGAACCTTCCTAAAGGTTTTGAGAAGTTTTTAGGTTCAGATAAATAAAGTTTCTTGACTATATGTGAGCTACGGTTACGTGACTCATACGGAAGTCTTTAGTGTTTTGTGGCATCATGACGGATGTCAAAAACACTAAAGACTTCTTTGTTTTTGGCTATCAAAAGCTCAACACGCTCTTGTCGTTGACGTACTGTTGCTCCACGGTTACACAAGAAAAATAAGACCTGTTATTCTTATGCCAAAATAAGAGAGCTGAGCGGTAATGCCTGTAGTGTTGTGCCTAAGACATAGATACCGTTAAGAACCTACGTGAGGGTTCTTAAGGCTAAAGGGTCAGGAGACAATGATGGCTGATACTTATCTTTCTGAAGAAGAACTCATCCAATTTATTGCGACTTTACCGACACGACGTATGGCTGCGGGGGCGTTAATCCGGAATGCAAAGAATGAGTTTCTCGCGGTACAACCTAATTACCGTGACGGGTGGGCTCTTCCTGGTGGGACCGTCGAAACAGGTGAGGCACCACAACGAGGCTGTTTTCGTGAGGTGCTCGAAGAAGTCGGGTTAGACCTTACCCCTGGGCGTTTACTCGTCATTTTTCATGGGCTGCAAATGGGTGTGTGGGGTGATTCTTCATATTATTTCTATGATGGTGGTGTCATTGACTCTGATACTCCTATCAACGTGCAATCAGAAGAGCTTTTAGGGTATCGTTGGGTAGCTTTAGACGATGCTGCACAATATTTTAAACACTCTTTAGCGGATCGTCTTCGCACCTGTTATGAGGCTTTGGAGACCGGCCAGATGATTGAACTGAGTTCTGAAGATTCATAGAAGGTGTTTTCTCACGGTATTCTTGTGAGAAGGTGCTGTTACCGATTATAAATGTGCGTAGAAAGAACGTGATGACGTCGAATATTTTTCCTAAAGATTCAGAAGGAAACGTGTCTTGGGAACAAGATAACGTTATTTGGGCAGAAATCCATTTTAGCTACTGCGCAGTGCCTGACTACGAAACAGAATACGGTCTTGATCAAGATGGTCCTCTTGACGCCGGAATCACTGATGAACAGCTCACTGAACTTTTTTCATTGAAATGTGATGATGTGAAAATTCCTGACGCGGAGCAACTGTCATCACATGAGAGTGAACAGCCGCTCGAACAGGATACGGCAGAAGACGAAGATGATGAAGAACTCTTCTACGCCGACGATCAGCTTGATCAAAGTTTCACTGATATTCTGAGCGATACTCCAGAAATCATTGTGTATGAAAGAACGATGACTGCTGTAGTTGCTCATGTTCTTTGCGTACCTGATAGTTCTGAGACTGTTGAAGGCCTTCGTGTTGTTACACCCGAAAAAGATGGATCCTTCTCGCTTGGGAGAACTCTTGAAAATTATGCTCAACAGATACAAGAACGTATTGACGCGGATATGATGAGCATTATTTTACCGAGGGAGCGAGACTATTCTATTGAGCTGACTTCACTAGGGGAGAGCCTAGAAATTAACACTTTTGCGGTGGGAACGGCTGCTACTTTCCCTGTCTGCGCCGATGTTCTTCGTGAACAGATACATCGTATGTCAGCAACAGAACAGCTCGACGTTAAAGACTGCGAATCTGGTTGGTCTATTGTTTGGGGAAAATCTCTTCTGATTGCACAACTGCTATACCAGCTACAACAACCAGCTATTATGGTGACGTCATCTGCTCACGGCGTACATATAGCCTGTTTTATCCCAGCACACGAAAAGAACCATGACTGGCACAACCCCCTATGGGATACGTGGATGGAGAAACTTCGTGATGGTTTGAGAAGACCACTTCCGTTGTTTGACGTACATGAAGGGTATCTTATCGATTTTTTCTGGGGGGCATCAAAAAATATTAACCCTCATCTGCCTGAATCCTTATACGCAAAAGGTACGTTCCTTTCAGAAATGATGCAACAGCTTTCTGGTATTCTTCCTGAACCTTTTCAAAAACAGCGTATCTTAGAACAACTTGAACAATTCATGTGGGCGTATAACGTCGATGAGAACTTTATGCACCGGCTTCACCTATATTTACAAGATTATGGGTCCTTACTAAGCGCCGAATCCGTGATACAACTTTTGTGTGCGCCTGCGGAGCTACAAGAATTCTTCCGTGAAATATGTGATGCAACATTTTTCAGAGCTCACGAACATCAACAAGAGATAGAACCTCTAAAAGATGACCTTCAACGAGCAATTTTTGTTACCACTGAACCGATGAACGAGGTCGAAACCCAAAAAATAGTTGAGTCTCTTTCTCTGCTGGTTCAAAGCTCACTTGCTGAGCCTTCCTCTTCTTCAGAACCTGAAGAAAATATAGAAGAAGATGCGTTTGAGATTCTTCAGAAGAACCCTTGGATATTGCGGGCAGATGCTGCCCTGACCTTGAGCATTTCAGCGGTTCTAGGAGTTCTAGCTTATCGTGATAAAAGTTCTGGTGTTTCTTCACCTCTGAAAGCATTAGCTTCTTTGGCATGTGCTGGAATGGGAACCGCAGAGTTTCTTTGGGGGCAGAAATACCTTCACCAGAAAAAAATAGAACAGGAGAAGCTAGAGCCAACTGCTGAACCTTTTAAACCTCAGAAATCTGTTCTTGAAGAACTGCGAGAATATGCCCTTGAGGTAGAGAAACAGCAACAGGAGAAAAAACAACAGCAACATCAAGGTGCAAAGAAGCATGTTAAAAGGTTATTTCGTTCTTTGCGTTCACGGTTTTCGGAGGGCTGATGGAGCATCATGGTATCGCTCAATACCTGCGAAAGAGCGTTGATATTGATCCTGACTGGCAACGTCCTGTTCCTTCTGAACAGTCTTTTCGCTACGACCTTTGGTTGTCTCTGGTTGCTTCATTATTGGCCTTAATCTCTTCGGCCAGCTACCAGAGCTTAGGTCTTTTTGGTGATGACCATCAAGAAATTTTGTGGTCTTATATCTTGGCTCAGCTGATGGTGCTACCCTTGACCGTTCGACGACGCTACCCTTTGACGGCCTTTGCTGTTGCAACGTTGATATTCTTTGTTCCACCGTCGTTAACGGTTTCACCACCGATATATTTCACGTTAATTTTTCAAGTGACGTACTTATTTTTGCTGTATACGGTGATTGCTTGGGGACAAGACCGAAAACTTGTTTGGATGTCTGTTTACATCGTGATTTTTTTGACGATTGTGTGGATTATTATTGCGTGGACTCTTCACGGTGTTGCACTTTTTAACGTCAACGAGTTGGCGCAGAACGGGCCTATCGATAGTTCACTTGCCACGTTGCTGACCTTATGCATAAATAATGGGATGTATTTTGGCTCAGGTATCGCATTGGGCCGTATCTCGTGGATTCGAGCCTACCAAAGTGAGATATTAGAAAATCAGCGTCATGAGCTAGAACAACAAAGTGAACAGATTGCACAAGATAGGGTGGTGCGCGAACGTTTACGTGTAGCACGCGAACTTCATGACTCGGTAGGTCACCATATCTCTGTTATTTCTGTCCAGTCTGGTGCTGCTCGGCGTCTTCTCAACCGTTACCCCGATAAAGCTGTTGACGCGTTACAAAACGTTGAACAAAGCGCGAGTACAGCTATTACAGAGATGCGCTCTATCGTACGTCTTCTACGTCAGGATAGAGAGCCGTCAAAAGCTCAGGGAAATATCAGCTATAGTGAACCGACCTTAGAACAACTACAACAACTTTTTATTGAAGTAGAAGCTTCTGGGTTTCAGGTAGAGTATCTGAAATCTGAACATGAAGAAAAGTTTTTGGCAAAAATCCCGCAGGGGACGCAGAATTCTATTTATCGGATGATTCAAGAATCTTTGAATAATGTGCGTCGTCACTCTTTGGCACGTACGGTGCACGTGATTCTTCGTTCTGTAGAGGTCAACCAGCGAGTATGGATTGAAATAGAAGTCATTGATGATGGTTGCTCTCAGAAGAAACCTGCAGATAAGTCTTCCTCAAACTACGGTTTATGCGGTATTAAAGAGCGCGCTGAGGCTTTAGGAGGTTCAGCAACTTACGGACACCGCGCGAATGCTCAAGGGTGGTTCGTTTATATTCGTATACCAGAAAGACATAGTGAAAATACATGAGTGCAGAGACTATTCGCGTGCTTTTAGCCGATGATCAAGACCTTGTCCGTAACGGGTTCTCGATGATTCTTTCTGTCGAAGAGAACATCCACGTCGTAGGAGAGGCCCATAACGGCCAAGAAGCTGTAGATTTGTGCCTTCAACTCAAGCCTGACGTCGTGTTAATGGATGTGCAGATGCCTGTTCTTGATGGCATTAACGCGACATTACAGATTGTTCAACAGACGGAGTCAAAGGTTCTGGTGCTGACCACCTTTGACCGTGATGATTATCTTTTTGGTGCGCTTAACGCTGGCGCGAGTGGTTTTTTGTTGAAAACTTGCACTGCCGAAAAACTTGTAGAAGCCATTGAACAAGTGCATGGAGGTTTAGCTTTGCTCAGCCCGGAGGTGACTTTACCTGTTATTCAAAAGATTACTGTCGCCTCTGACTTTTCATCATTGAATACTTCTTCAGCTATGAGTTCTGGTGCCTCCTCAAACGTATCAGGATGTTCTGCCGAAGATCGTCTGCGTGTGGAGTCTTTGACCGCTCGTGAACGGGAGACTCTTAGCTACTTGGCGAAAGGCCTCACCAACGCCGAAATTGCGGAGCAGATGTTTTTAGGTTCATCTACCGTGAAAACTCACGTATCTAATGTTTTGGCAAAAACTCATTCTCGAGACCGAGTGAACGCGGTAATTTTTGCGTATCGTACAGGTCTTGTTCACTGATATGAGGGGGAAACCTTCTAGAAATCAGTCCTATGGGGGAGTTCTGCTTTTCTGAAATTTTTTAGACTCGTAGTGAGTAATAATAACGGTGCCATCCCTGACCACCGGTAGGGGTGACACAACGAAAGGGTCACTATGGTCGAACATGTAGACACTCATAAACCGCCTCATGGTTCTCTTGAAATTTCTCATGTAAGTAAAAGCTTTGGAGAGAAAAAAATTCTAGAGGACATTAACTTCACCGTTAATGCTGGTGTTCTTACGGGGTTCTTGGGAGCAAATGGCTCTGGTAAAACAACAACAATGCGTATCATCATGGGGCTTTTAGAGCCTTGTCAGGGTGAAATTCTGTATTGCGGTGAGAAGATTACCAGCCAACATCGTAAAACGTTTGGTTACATGCCAGAAGAACGAGGCCTATACCCTAAACAGCCTCTTCTGTCTCAGCTAGTGTATTTGGGGCAGTTGCATGGAATGGATGTTAGTACCGCAAAAAGTGAAGCTACCGATTACCTTGAGTTCATGGGTTTAGGTGAACACCTGAACAGCAAATTAGAATCTTTGTCTTTAGGTAATCAACAGCGCGTTCAGATTATTGCATCTATTTTGCATCGACCGAAGGCTTTAATTCTCGATGAGCCGTTTTCTGGTCTTGACCCCCAAGGTATTGAGAACATGGTTCAACTGTTATACAAGATTGCTCGCTCTGGTGTTCCTGTGATGTTCTCATCACATCAGTTGGATTTGATCGACCGGTTATGTGAAGAAGTTGTGATTTTGCACCAAGGCATTATTTGTGCGGCGGGGAATGCTCAGCAACTTCGTGAGGAGTCGCCTCAACACTTTAGGATGCAGTCAACAACAGATTTGGGCTGGCTTCGAAGCTATGAGGGGATACGTGTGCTTGACTTCCAAGGAACTCAGGCGCTTTTAGAATTCGTACACCCTATCGAACAGGTTCGACCTGAACTGCTTCGCTATGCCGTTGATCAGGGGATGACGGAGTTCTCGCGCGTACTACCAACATTAGGAGATATCTATCGAGGAGTGACAGCACAATGAATCAAGCACCTGCACCTTGGCGTATCGTCATGGTACGTGAAATCAACACAAAGCTTCGAGATAAAACTTTTATCTTCAGCACGCTTTTTTCTGTCGTAATTATTGTCCTCAGCATGGGGTTTAACATATGGTTAGGGCAGAAAAATACTCACTATACCGTTGCTGTGACTAACCAAAAAGCTCAACATTTAGTGGAAAGTTCTACGAAAATTCTTCAGGACCAAGACCCTGATGATTCTTTAGACGTTCAGCTATTTGACTCTGAACAGTCAGCTCAGCATGCGCTAGAAGAAGATGATGTAGATGCATACCTTAAAGAACTCTCTTCCGAACAGGGCTGGGAATTGGTTTATAAGGATTCTTCACAGAATACGTTGACACGTGTTCTTGAAGATACTATCTTCACGCAACAAATAGAACAGAATGCTGCTCAAGCCGGTGTCTCTTGGCAAGAGTTGCAGCAGGGGACATCGCTGAAAGTCTCCATGCTTAAGGACTCTGATAATCGTGGTATTGCCTTGTTGGTTGGTGTTATTTTTGCCCTGATTTTCTACATGTCATCGCTCATTTTTGGTCAGCTGATTGCTATGAGCGTGGTTGAGGAAAAACAAAATCGTATTGTTGAGATTATTGCTACCGCTATTCCGATTTCTCAACTTTTGGCAGGAAAAGTTCTTGGTAACGTGATTCTCGCAATTGGGCAAATGCTGCTCTACGGAGTTGTTGCTCTAACGGGTCTGAATGTCTTTAACCTTGCCCAAGAATATGCGTGGATTCTTCCGTCTGCCGGTTGGTTCGCGGTGTTCTATGTGGTTGGTTTTGCGGCAGTTGCAACTATCTGGGCTGCTGTTGGTGCCATGTCTTCACGCGTTGAAGATATCGGTTCCTTAGCTTCCCCTTTGACCATTGTTCTGATGGCTGCGTTTTTTGCTGGTATTTACTCTTCGGGGGCTGTCCTAACCGTTGTCTCATATATTCCTATTGCGTCTTCTATTGCAATGCCCATGAGGATGTTGCGAGAAGATGTCTTTTTCTGGGAACCAGTGCTGTCTCTGGTATTTGCTCTGATAGCGACGTGGGGCATGACCTTATGGGGTGCCAAGATTTATCGTCATCAGGTGATGCGTTCGGGTAGTGCCGCTACGTGGAAGCAAGTTCTTTTGAAAAAAGAACAGAAATAGTCTGTGACTTTATCAATAACATCGTGAAAATACCTGCGAAGTTCTGGATTAACGTTCACAGCTCTGGCATACTTGCACAGGTACCCGATAGGTGCGGGCCTCTCACCGCATCATATTGTGTTCATTTTAGAGATTGTATGGATGGCCGGCCCCACCGGAGCAGAAATACGATTTCGCCTGAAACAAAGAAACAGGAGAGTCCACTACAGTGGCTGTTAAAATTCGTCTGAAGCGTATGGGTAAAATCCGCGATCCTCGTTACCGTGTTGTCGTTATGGACTCACGCACTAAACGTGACGGTCGTGCGATTGAAGAAATCGGTCTATACCATCCGACCGAGACCCCTTCCCTTATCCAGATTGACTCTGAGCGTGCTCAGTACTGGCTATCTGTTGGCGCACAGCCAACCGAGCAGGTACGCGCATTGCTCAAACTCACCGGTGACTTGGCAGCATTCAAGGGTGAAAAAGCAGAATCTGCTGTAAAGCCTGTAGAAGCTAAGCCTGAGTTCGTTGTCCCTGAAAAGGGCTCCGTTATTCTTCCTGAAGCTATCACCCCTAAGGCTGAAGCTAAGGAAGAAGAAGCTCAGGTAGCTGAAGAAGCTACTGAGGAAGCAGCTGAGTAATTATGTTGGCCGATGCCCTTGAGCACCTCGTTCGAGGAATAGTCAGCAACCCCGACGACGTTCAAGTTCGTTCTCGTAGCGGTCGTCGTGGTGACTTCCTAGAAGTTCGGGTTAACCCTGAAGATTTAGGTCGTGTGATTGGGCGTCAAGGACGCACCGCGAATAATATTCGCACCGTTATTGACGCAATCAACGACGGCGACCACATTCGTGTAGACGTCGTCGATACTGATCGCCAACGCTAAAAATTTTATAAACAAAGCATGTTTATCGGGGGAGTCCCAAGCCTGAATCAGGCTTGGGACTCCTTTGCCTTATCCCGTTATTACCCAAACACGATAAACTAGAACCCACAGAAGAACTAACACCTAATATTTTTACTGCTATTGAAAGATAATGCGAGGAGAACCTCATGCAGATTTTAGTTGCGCGTATCGGTAAACCACACGGTATTCGTGGAGAAGTGACCGTCGAACTTTTTACTGATTCTCCTCAAGAACGTTTTGCCTGCGGAGAACAGCTAAACATTGAAAATTATCAGCCTGAAACTCCCGTTGGTGCTATTGCCCCCAACGGTGTTTTAACCGTAGCTCACAGCCGATGGAACAAAAAAATTCTGGTGGTTCGGTTTGAAGAAGTCACATCACGTAACCAGGCTGAAACTCTACGAAACACACGATTGACGTTCGACGCTTCTGAAGCAGAGTCTTCTGAAGGATACTACGAACACGATTTAGTAGATCTTCCGGTCTATTTGTACCATGATGTTCCCGAAGGAGAACTTCCCGAAGGTGAAGGAATCGGTACAGTTATTGGATTACAAACAATGCCTGCTCAAGATTTACTCTTAGTTCGTTTGCATCATGGGGAAGAAGCCATGATTCCTTTTGTGGAACAAATTGTTCCTGAAGTAGATACACAAGAAGGCTTCGTCCTCATTGACCCGCCAGAGGGGCTTTTAACTCTAGGTAGCGAAGAATCAGAGGAACAATAGAATGCGCTATGATGTTGTCACTATTTTCCCTGAATATCTTGAACCTCTACGGCTATCGCTGCTAGGTAAAGCTCAAGAACAAGGAATTGTCGATATCCGCATTCATCACCTTCGCGACTATGCGTTTGACCGTCATAAAACGGTAGATGACACCCCCTATGGTGGTGGCGCAGGAATGGTGATGAAAGCAGAACCGTGGGCTTTAGCCCTAGAAGAAGTTTTGACGACAAAAACTTCTCAAGAACGTCCTCTGCTGTTAGTGCCCTCCCCAGCTGGAGTAGTTTTTAACCAGCGTTTAGCTGAAGAACTTTCAGAACGCGAACACCTTGTCTTCGCGCCAGCTCGATATGAGGGTATCGACGAGAGAGTCTTTGAATGGGCAGAAATCTCTTTTGAGGTGATGCCTGTATCGTTAGGAGACTACGTTCTTTACGGGGGAGAAGTTGCCGTCCTTACGATGATTGAAGCGATTACGCGTTTACTTCCTGGCGCGATGGGAAACCCCCAATCCTTAGAAGAAGAATCACATACGGGAGGATTGTTAGAATACCCCGTCTACACGAAACCGTCTCAATGGCGTGGGCATCATATTCCAGACATCTTATTATCTGGCAACCATGCTGCTATCGCCCGATGGCGTCGTGATGAACAGCTTCGACGGACATTTACCCGCCGATATGACATGATTGAGTCGTTGTCCGAAGAACAATTAGATACACAGGATTTATCCTTACTCCAAGAGTTACGAGAGCAAAACTAAAAAATCTTTTATGAGCTCTTGATATGTTAATCCTCTAAAGTTCTGGTCGCAGAGCCGTATTTATGTCATAATTATTTCTTGTGTTCATTTTGGGTACGCCCCTGCCGTAGGGGGATGAGCGACCATAACAAAATGAACCGTAGACACCACCCAGCGGGGTCTACGTATTTTGGAATTCTGCCACATAGAGATAGTAGGCAGAAGTATCACGAGACTATTAGACCTACGGCTGGTAGCTCATGGAGAACTCAATGCAGACTCTTGACTTCATTGACAACAAGTCACTTCGTAACGACATCCCCGAATTCGGTCCTGGCGATACCCTCAACGTTCACGTTAACATCGTTGAAGGTAACCGTTCTCGTGTTCAGGTTTTCAAGGGATTCGTTGTAGGCCGTCAGGGTGCTGGCGTTCGCGAAACCTTCACCGTCCGTAAAGTATCCTTCGGTGTTGGTGTTGAGCGTACCTTCCCAGTACACTCCCCGGTTATTGACAAAATTGAGGTTGTTACCCGCGGTGACGTTCGCCGTGCAAAGCTCTACTACATGCGTGATCGCCACGGTAAAGCTGCACGTATCCGCGAAAAGCGCGAGAAGACCGCGTAATCTTTCACGGATGGACCACATTTTAAGGTCACAACCAACGAACAGGCGCCCCATCCGCTACGGGTGGAGGCGCCTGTTCGCTGTTATTTTTTCGTTAGCTCTTCTGTGCGTCATCCTGATAAGGAGCTTCCTCGTTGATGTTTTTTATATACCTTCAGCGTCGATGGAACCAACACTAAATACCGGTGACCGTATCCTTGTCAGCAGATTAGATACCCAAGCACAACGAGGAGACCTTGTTGTCTTTGACGGAACAGGCTCTTTTGACCCCTATCGAAGTACCAACCCCTGGCTACATGACCCGCTAGGAACTTTAGGGCAATGGGTGGGGCTGAAAAGTTCTCAAACGATTTATGTTAAACGTGTTATCGGCGTTGCCGGAGATAGAATAACTTGTTGTTCAGATACGGGTACTTTGTTGCTTAACGGTCAAGAACTTGAAGAACCCTATCTTTTTCCCGGAGATGACCCTTCCACCGTCAACTTTGATGTTATTGTGCCGCCAGGGCGTATCTGGGTGATGGGAGATCACCGTTCAGTATCAGAAGATTCTCGTGCTTTGTTAGCTGCACCGGGCGGGGGGATGATTCGTGAAGAAAAAATTATCGGTAAACCCATTTACCGTATTCTTCCCCTACAACATTTTGGAGCTCTTGAACACATAGCAACTCATTAACCCAATATATACAGCGGATTTTCAGTAAATATCCTTCTCAATATGGGCCTATTGCTCAAGTGTTTTCCCGTATCCTTAATTTTAATAATCTTATAGAAGGCAGAAAGAACGGTATGTCTCAGTCTCCAGAACATGAAGAACCTCAAACACTAAACACCGCAGAGGATGTTGTAGACGCAACGTTCTTACATCAAGACGTCCCGCCTGCAGAGCAGACCGGATTCCTTGGGCAAGTTAAAGAATTTGGTATCGTCATACTCTATGCGTTGGTCATTGCGTTCATCCTCAAAACCTTCGTTATTCGTGGGTTCTACATTCCTTCTGGTTCGATGGAAAACACCCTCGAAGTTAACGATCGTGTCTTTGTTAATGTTGCTGGTTCAATGTTTAGCCAAGCTGAACGTGGAGACATTATCGTCTTTAAAGATACTCAAGGTTGGATTGATTCTTCTCCTCACCGTTCTAACCCCGTCGCTTCTGCTCTAGCCTTCGTCGGTATCCTCCCCGACAGCTCTGATAAGTACCTTGTTAAACGTGTCATTGGTGTTGGAGGAGACCACGTTGTCTGTTGTTCTGCAAACGGCCGAATCATGGTCAACGGTGTAGCTATTGACGAAACATACCTCTACCCAGGTGCGAAGCCCTCTGAGATTCCTTTTGACGTAATCGTCCCTGAAAACTCCTATTTTGTGTTAGGAGACCACCGTAATAATTCAGCCGATTCTCGATACCATATCGAAGACGGGCACGAATTTATTAGTGATAGCGATGTTGAAGGTAAAGTCTTTGTACGTGCATGGCCGCTTAACCGTTTCCAATTTATTGGTGGAGCGCATGATGTCTTCGCAGACGTTCCCAGAAATAAAGCTTCAGAGAAGTGAACGCTATCTCGCATACTGCCTCACTCGAGATTGAACAAGAATATTTCTCTCAAGGTGTTCAACTCATCGTAGGCATGGATGAAGTCGGCAGAGGCTCTTTAGCTGGGCCTATAGGTGTTGGAGTCTCAATTCTTACCGCCCAACAGCAACATATGGTAGAAGGGCTCACCGACTCCAAAGCGCTCAGCGCCAAAAGGAGAGAAGCTCTCGTCCCTCTCATCAAAGATTGGTGTGCTACTGGTCTTGGATATTCTTCAGCTCAAGAGATTGATGCACTGGGTATGACGTTGGCCTTACGTTTAGCTGGTCAACGAGCTTTATCTCAAGCTCTTCTAGACCAGCGTATTACCTCTTTTCCTGAGAGGATTCTCTTAGATGGTTCTCATAACTGGTTCAGCCCGAATACTCCCGATTTGCTGAGCGAATTAGATGAAGCGCAAAAACTATACCAAGAGCTTGCTCATGAGACGTGGAAAGAACAAGCCTCTTCAAAATATCCTCGACACCAACCGTGGGACATACCGGTCACAACGATTGTAAAAGGTGACTACCGTTGCGCGTGTATTGCAGCTGCATCGGTCGTAGCTAAAGTCCATCGTGACCGTCTGATGGAAAATTTAGCGGCAGAGAATCCCTCCTATGGTTGGGAGAAAAACAAAGGGTATGGTTCAAAAGCTCACCGCGAAGCATTAGCAATGTATGGGGCAAGCGCCCATCACCGGCTTAGCTGGAATTTGGGTCTTGAACCGCAACAACTCAAAGACGCATATATTCAACGAATGGTAGAAACATCATGAGTGCAGAAGATCTTGAAAAATACGAAACTCAGGCACAACTGGCCTTATATGAGGAATACCAGAAGGTTTATGAACTTTTCCGCTATGTGGTAGAGACCGATCGGCGTTTCTATCTAGCTAATAGTGTGGAAGTTACCCCACATATACAACAGGGAAGCGTCTACTTTGAGGTGATGATGAACGACGTATGGGTATGGGATTTCTTTCGTGCTTCACGTTTTGTCAAAAACGTACACGTCTATTCTTTTAAAGATGTGAATGTTGAAGAGCGTCTTGCCGACGCCGAACTTGTTGTTCCGCAAATTCCTGGATTTGGTGAAGGATAGTCCCTCGAACCTGGTTTAAAACTGCGGACAATAAACCCACCCACCATATGACTGTGGAGAACATCCTCTATTCTTCTCAACGTCCACTTTTATCCCCAGAATCTTTTTCTCCATACTCCAAAAGTATCTACTGTCGCATGCTAGTAACCAAGAAAATGTTACTGGCAATGAACGGACACCAGATTCTTTATGGCACAGCACCTCGAAACTGGAAGATGGGGCGAGCATCTCGCCGTTGAGATACTCACCAGCCAAGGCTACACCATCCTTGAACAAAACTGGCGACCACAGCCCCTCCCCGGAGAACCTAAACTACGTGGAGAAATCGACGCTGTTTTACTCGACACCGACGCAAACCTTATCTTTCTCGAAGTAAAAACCCGCAGCACAGAAAACTACGGACACCCCTTCACCGCGATTCACCACGGCAAAACAAAAAAGCTCAAACAACTAGCCTATTATTGGTGCGCTACACACGACGTACACGACTTCACACATATCCAATTAGACGCTATCGCTATTACCGGCACACCAGAACATTTCACCTTTGAGCACCTCAAAAAGGTGAGCTAATGGCATACGCAAAAACCTATTCTGTAGCATTAGTAGGAATCAACGGACATATCATCGAAGTTGAAGCTGATATCTCTCAAGCACTACCATCTTTCATCCTTTTAGGCTTACCTGACACCTCTTTGAGCGAAGCTAAAGACAGAATACGCTCCGCCGTCAAAAACTCTGGGATGTCACTAGCCCAACGAAAAATCACAGTAAATCTTAGCCCCGCAACTTTACCTAAACGCGGATCAGCCTTCGACCTAGCTATGGCAGTAGCAGCCTTAACCGCAGACCAAAAAATACGTAGCAGCTCCAATACCGTATTCCTCGGGGAACTCGGACTCGACGGTAGCGTACGAAGGATACCGGGGGTACTCCCATCTGTTAAAGCCGCAATAGAAGCAGGATTCTCTCATATCGTAGTCCCCGAAGAAAACGCCCAAGAAGCTCAGCTAATCCCCGGCGCTCACATCACAGCATGCCGTTCCCTCGCCCAAGTTCTTACTTTCCTCGGGGCAGACCCCACAACACTCAAAGAATCGGCACAAACGCCACCTAAAGAACACCACAACACAACCGCAACACCTCAACTCACCGCAGATATGGCAGATATCGCAGGACAAACAGAAGGCCGCCTTGCCTTAGAAATCGCAGCTGCAGGTGGACATCACCTACTGCTCAAAGGACCGCCAGGCTCCGGCAAAACAATGCTTGCTGAACGGATAACGAGCATTTTACCGCCACTAGATGATGTCAGCGCTATGGAAGTAACCGCCATACACTCCTTAGACATGGGAGAAAAACCCTGCCAAGAACTCATCCGAACACCACCTTTCCAAGCCCCACACCACAGCGCCTCCACCGCATCCATACTCGGCGGAGGCTCAGGAATACCACGCCCCGGAAGCATCTCTAAAGCACACAGGGGAGTGCTCTTTCTTGACGAAACACCAGAATTTAAAAGAACGGTACTCGACTCACTTCGACAACCACTAGAATCCGGACACATCACCCTCCACCGAGCAACCGCAACCGCAACCTACCCTGCACGTTTCCAACTCATCCTCGCCGCAAACCCTTGCCCTTGCGGAAACAACATTGGACAAGGTCTAGACTGCAGATGCACCTCTAAAGAACGCAGAAATTACTTCGGAAAACTCTCTGGGCCACTACTTGACCGCATCGACATACACATCACCATCCCTAAAATCCTCTCTCGGGAACTAGTACACCACCAAAAACCTGAAAATAGTGCAACTATCTCCCAACGAGTCCAGCAAGCACGCAACCTCCAAAAAGAACGCCTATCACCTTATGGGCTACTCACCAACGCCGACATGAACGGACAACTGCTCCGCGACACTTTCAAACTCGACACCCGACTCACTACCGGACTCAACCACGCCATGGATCAAGGAAACCTCAGCGCTCGCGGATACGACCGAATCCTTAGAACAGCATGGACCTTAGCAGATCTCGACGGAGCCACCAGTCCCACAACAGAGCACATCGATACCGCACTATATTTCCGACACCTCAGCCAAGAACCCTTCACCACCTAAGAAAAACACTCAACCAAGAAAAATATCCATGGAACATCACCACGCTTACGCCCAAATTTTACGTATCGCAGAGCCACAAGACCCATATATTCACCACGCCATCGAGATTCTAGGAGCACCTCAAACCGCATGCATTCTCAGCCGTAAAACACCACTAAAGTTTAAAGAATGGCAAAAAGCTCTGTCCCAAAGCCACTCATCGATGAGCGAAACACTCCACAAAAGCTCCGAAGAAACATACCTAGCATTACAAGAAAGAATTCAGCGCTGGTCTCAACGAGCCGAAACTCTTAGCCCCGAACAAGAACACCGTTCAGCACAAAGCCTCAACAGCTGGATTTGTACACCTGAAGACGAGGACTGGCCTGAAACGCTCAACGACCTCGGCAGCTCACGACCCTACGCTATATGGGGACGAGGCGAACGAAAACGCCTACAAGAACTACGGCATATACCCGCCATCTCTGTTGTTGGTTCCCGCGAACCGACCCAATACGGGCACAGCGCAACTAACCATATCGTTCAAGACCTCGTAGCAACAAAAACACCCATTATCTCTGGGGGAGCCTTAGGAATAGACGCTATCGCACACAACAAAGCGTTAGAAGCTTCGCTCAGTAACCTGCCAACCATTGCGCTGATGGCCTGCGGAGTAGACCGACCCTACCCGAAACAACATCAACAACTACACGAACACATCATTAACCGAGGGCTACTCCTGAGCGAAGTATCTTTGGGAACGCCACCAACACGATGGCGGTTTCTCCAAAGAAACCGCATCATCGCTGCCCTCAGCGAACTCACCATCATCATCGAAGCACGCTGGCGTTCAGGCGCGCTAAACACCGCACACCACGCCCTCGAACTAGGCCGAGAACTGCGAGCCGTACCCGGATCAATCTTTAGTCCGACCTCACAAGGATGCCACAAACTACTACGTGAGGGACTCGCACAACCTATCACCTGCGCCCAAGAAGTTATCGAAGACTTACACCTAGAAAATTTCTCCGCCACATCAAACACCGAAAACATACAACACCTAGCAAAAGAACCTCTACTAACAGAATTACACCAACGCATCTGGGACGTACTACCATTACAACAAGGCATAAGCATCGAAAAAATTAGTATGCTCATTGGAACTAACCCACGAAATATTATGAGTGCGCTCGGATACCTTAGCCACCACCAACTCGTCGAAAACACCAATCATCTCTGGCATAAAAAGAAACGGTAGAATCAACAGAAGAGAGCCAACAGAAAAGGAAAACACCGTACATGGAGAACACCAAACCCATAGAAACGGAAGATACCCTACGCCTGGAACCATCCACACATTTAGAAGAACAAATCTTCTCACAACTGATCGAGAACTTCACACGATACTTACGCTACGAAAAATTTCGTTCCGAAAACACCATCAACTCCTACCGTAGCGACCTCAAAGCATTCTTCACCTACGCCCAAGAACAACGCCTACACAACATTAACGACGTTGACCTCAGCTTCCTACGTGCGTGGCTCTCTCACCAACACGAACGCAGCCAGTCCCGCAACTCTACCGCACGAAGGCTCTCCACCCTAAGAGTTTTCTTCTCATGGGCTAAAGAAGAAAACTACATCCACCAAAACCCGACGCTAGCAATAGCAACCGCCAAAAAAGAACACCGACTACCTACCGTCCTCACCAAAGAACACCTTCAAACGCTCTTTAGAGAGCTGGAAGAACGACTTACCCAAAACCCACACGACCCACACGCGCTAAGAACCTGCGCTGTTATTGAACTCCTCTACGCTAGCGGACTGCGAATTTTCGAACTATGCAGCATCAACCTCTCGAGTATCGATAGAACACAACGCACCCTAAGAGTCATCGGTAAAGGCAACAAAGAACGAATTGTCCCCTTCGGGAAACCCGCACTAGAGGCCATCGAACAATGGATACGTTACGGGCGTCCACAATGGCTCAAAAATTCAAAAGCACCCATCGAAGAAGCCCTTTTTATCGGGCCGCAAGGTGCTCGCGCAAATCCTCGACAACTACGTGAATGTATTAACCAGCTTTTAGCTCTTTTAGAAAACACCAATGCTCGTGGTGCACACGTCTTTCGCCATAGTGCAGCAACCCATATGGTTGATGCTGGCGCTGACATTCGCACAGTACAAGAACTTCTAGGCCATAGCTCTCTTGCCACAACACAAATTTATACGCATGTCTCGATGGAAAGACTCACTGCAATCTATGAAAAAGCGCATCCGCGCTCATAAACTGAGGTACTCTACTACTAGTAACCAAATGAAATGCCGTCTACGGGAAGTGTCCTATGACAAGTGGGGGAATACTCTATATCCATGCAGTACCTGCTGCGGCTATACCACACCTAAAATGGTCTTTAGAAAACCTTATCGACGGTTTATCTTCTATCACCTGGGAACAACAAACCCAAAAACCTGAATATTACTGTGCCGCCTTGGAATGGAGCGGATCCGAAGAACGAGCTGCGCAAATCACCTCAGCTCTGATACCACTCAAAAAAATTTGGTTTGAAGTGAGCTTCTACGGTGACGAACAAGAACTGCCAAGCTGGTGGATGTACACTCCTGAACTTGGAACGTTCTATGCCCCTACCGACACTGCCGGAAATTTTCTGATGAGTGAAGACCGTGTACGTTCCATCTACGAACAAAGTGGTGGGGAGCCACACGAACTCTTACAGCTTTTTTCTCAGGCACTTGGTGAACCTTGGAATAATGAGCTTGAACCACTTCGAGAAAATAACTTAGAACGGCAACCTCCCGTCCTGTTAGAACGTCACGTTAACCTATAGTTCCTTTTCAAAAAATACGCCGGCTTTTAGCTTCTTATCTGTGATGAGGTGAAGCTAAAAACCGGCGTATTTTTATCAGGACAAGGCTTTATTCTTCAATAGAACGGAACGCAACTACCGCGTTATGCCCACCAAAACCGAAAGAATTAGACAGGGCAGTAATCTTTCCAGCTGGTAAATCACGTGCTTCCGTAACGACATCTAAATCAATTTGAGGGTCTTGATGCTCAAGATTAATAGTGCATGGTGCTTTGCGATGAAAAACAGCTAATACTGTCAAAACAGCTTCTAAAGCACCAGCTGCCCCAAGAAGATGACCGGTCATTGATTTTGTTGCAGAAACTGCAATATGTTTCGTGTGGTCACCAAAAACTTGGTGCAAAGCGGAGGACTCAGGAACGTCTCCTACAGGGGTGGACGTCGCATGAGCATTAACATGAACTACTTGTTCAGCATCAATATTGCCGTCAGCTAAAGCCTGATTCAATGCACGGACTGCTCCGAGAGCTTCCGGATCGGGAGAAGTAATATGATACGAATCAGCAGAAACACCCGTTCCCGCTAATTCTGCATAAATACGTGCTCCACGAGCTCGAGCGTGTTCTTCTGACTCAAGAATCAAAGCTGCACCACCTTCGCTCATGACAAAACCATCACGATCCACATCATAGGGACGTGAAGCAGAGACCGGATCATCATTGCGAGTTGACAGGGCCTGCATCTTAGCGAAAGCAGCTAAAGGAAGTGGATGAATGGCTGCTTCGGCGCCACCTGCGATAACGACATCAGCTTTTCCACTACGAATCATCTCAACAGCAAGACTCATCGCTTCAGTTGAAGAAGCACACGCAGAAACCACCGTTTGTGCTGCTGCACGCGCATTGAGCGCCATAGAAACAGCTGCCGCACAACTATTAGGCATGAGCATAGGAACAGTAAGCGGCAACACCCGACGAGGGCCTTTTTCTCGGAGTGTGTCCCAAGAATCTAGAAGAGTCCACACTCCGCCAATTCCAGTTCCGAAAGCAACTCCAACGCGCTCAGGGGTAAGTCCCTGAGCATCTTCTGCGTTATCTGCGCTAAAACCTGCGTCTTCCCAAGCCTCTCGAGCTGCAACAAGAGCAAATTGTGCAGAGGGATCTTGACGTTTTGCTTCAACCTTCGTCAAGCGGCCTGAATCTAGGGGAGCAGTAGCTGCTTGCCCAGCAATATAGACAGGCAGCTCGTAACGTTCTACCCAATCTTTATCAAGTTGTTTAATCCCCGAAACCCCGTTAAGGGCGTTGTTCCAAGTGGTGCTAACATCTCCGCCGATGGGAGTGGTTGCACCTAAACCGGTGACCACGATTTTTCGAGACATGTGCATACTTTCTTCTAGAATTGGATAGTTCATAGAAAAAGACGGACGCGGAACATCAACCAAGGAGGAACCGCGTCCATCTTTTGACATGAGCTAGTTAGCTTGCGTTCGCGATGAAATCAACAGCGTCGCCTACAGTGACGAGGTTCTGTACTTCTTCATCGGGGATAGTAACGCCGAATTTTTCTTCAGCGTTGACAACGATGGTCATCATAGAGATGGAATCGATGTCGAGATCTTCAGTGAAGGACTTTTCGCGCTGTACATCAGCAACCTCAACACCGGTTTCTTCGTTAACAATT
This sequence comes from Rothia sp. P6271, assembly GCF_048512995.1. Classification (NCBI taxonomy): domain Bacteria; kingdom Bacillati; phylum Actinomycetota; class Actinomycetes; order Micrococcales; family Micrococcaceae; genus Rothia; species Rothia sp. P6271. The sequence continues at coordinate 59,531 of NZ_JBLXXV010000002.1, forward strand.
TCTGCAAGACCTGCAAGGATCTCTTCTATGTTAGCCATGGTGGCTCCTTTTACTTATTAGTAGGCAATCATGATTATTGAACCATGAATGCAGTTTTTCTCCCTGATGGAGGGACTAACATCGTCTGCACCGTAGCACATCCGAAAACTAGGGGATTAGGGGAGGACAACAACCTGAGCTGCAAATGCTAAGCCTGCTCCAAAACCAATCTGTAAAGCAAATGTACCAGAGAGCTCTGGACGTTCCTTGAGTAATCGATGAGCCGCTAACGGAACTGAAGCAGCAGAAGTATTTCCCGCTTCTACAATGTCCTTAGCAACAATGACGTTTTCAGGAAGTTTAAGAGTTTTTGCTAGCTGATCGAGGATACGTTCATTGGCTTGGTGAGCAATGAGAGCGCCTAAATCTTCTGGATTAATTCCTGCGGCTTTGACCGCTTCTTGAGCAACTTTTGCCATCTCCCACACAGCCCACCTAAATACAGAAGGGCCGTCTTGTCGGAGGGTTGGCCAAATTTTTTCTCCCTCTTGTACGGGGTTTTTAAGGAAATCTCGATTACGTAACTCTAGAAGAGAATGCGTCATCCCTACAGTTCCCCATCGGGAACCATCTGAACCCCAAATAGTAGGAGCAATTCCGGCAATATCGCTATGTCCAACAACGGCTGCACCTGCGCCGTCTCCTAGAAGGAAGGAGATAGACCTGTCTGTGTTATCAATAAAATCGGTAAGTTTCTCAACACCAACGACGAGAACATTCCTTGCCATACCTGAGCGAACTAATGAGTCAGCCTGAGCAATGCCATAACAGAATCCTGCACAAGCAGCTGAAATATCATAGGCGGGGGCTTTTGACCCAATGCTATCGGCAACAAGGGTAGCTAATGATGGGGTCGCGTAAGGATGCGAAATTGTCGAAACAATAACAGCATCAATTTCCTCTCCTTCTACGTGAGAGTTCTCAAGAGCATCAGCTGCTGCACCGCAAGCCATATCTTGTACAGAAATGGATTCACTTGCTCGTTGTCGTGTGCAGATGCCGGTGCGCTGTTTAATCCATTCATCTGAAGAGTCGATGGCTTCAACTAGCTCACTATTAGGCACTGACAGGTCAGGGCGAAAAGCTCCATAGCCAAGAATTCGTGAAAATTGTTGTGGCTGGTATTGGTTAAGAGTTGTCATAAAAGTTTTTGCACCTACGCTGTTTTAGGCCTGTGAAGCCTCTACTAGTAGTTTTAATTCTTCTGGGGTGTTCAACGTTACGCGAGAAACCTGAGGAATAGCTCTACGAACTAAGCCAAGAAGTGTTCCTGCCGGAGATAGCTCAACAGCTGTGTGCACACCATGCTTTTTCAGAGATTCCATGCACAAGTCCCATCGAACAGGAGCTGTTACCTGTCTGACAAGACGCTCTATACATTCTGTTCCGGTGTCTAAGGTTGACCCATCGTAATTTGAGATAAGGATTCCTTGTGGGGCTGACGGGCTAATAGTCTGCGCGTATTCGTTAAGCGGTGTTTGTGCTGGCTCCATATAGGGGGTGTGAAAAGCTCCAGCTACTTTAAGGGCAATAACACGGGTTTTAGCTGGAGGGTTGTGCGCTAGATTCTGGAGATTTTCTTCAGCACCAGCAGCAACAATTTGTCCGGCACCGTTCATGTTAGCAACATATAATGATGCTTCCTGAATGGCTTCAGTGATGCTTTTCTCATCTGACCCAAGAACTGCTGCCATACCTGTTTTTTCTTCGGAGGCAGCCTGCGCCATGCCGTGTGCTCGTACTCGAGTAAAGGCCATTGCTTCGTCTTCTGTTAGAACGCCGCTGAGGGTTGCAGCTGTAATCTCTCCAACGGAGTGACCTGCAAAAACTATATTTTTTTGAAGGTTAGATGTGGCTTCTAGGTAACGTGTGCCAGCAATAATGCCAGCAGCAACAATAAGAGGCTGGGCGATAGCAGTATCTTTAATGGTTTGTTCGTCAGCGACCGTTCCGTAATGGATGAGGTCGAGTTCTGCTGCATCAGAAAGCTTCTGAAGATGGGCTTGCACTCCAGGAAGTTCTAGCCATGGTTGAAGAAAACCTGGTTTTTGTGAGCCCTGTCCAGGGCAGAGAACTGCAATCATGGAGTCCCTCTCCTCTAAAAATCTGTGTTGATACGAGAAAACGTTCAACACGCTCTCACCAAAATCCTACCTATGTTATGCGAATAAAAGAGTGCCTATTACCTGTATAAGAGCAAGATATTTCGTATTCTGATGGATATTTTTTAAGTTCTTTAGACTCTCCGTTCAACTAAAGCCTTTGAAAAGTTATCATCAAAAACTCTGTACAATGCAACGTCAAAGTCAACGAACAAGACAAGGCGGGCTGTTCTCTTCCCTAATCGGAGAGAACAGCCCGCCTTGATGAATGTTCATGTATTAAAGGAATGACCCTTTAGCACATGTCACTATTACTCAGCGTTTTGCGCCAGTGTTGCAGGAGCATTGACATCAAGCTGATACTTAGCGAACGCTTGAGCTGGAGCTTCTGCAGGAACTTCTCCGCGCTTTGCAAGCATCTGCAAGGTGCGTACAACGATGGACTCTGCGTCAACGTTGAAGAAACGACGTGCACCAGCACGGGTATCAGAGAAACCGAAGCCGTCTGTTCCTAGGGTTGCGAAATCGTTAGGAACATACTGGCGAATGCCATCCATCAAATCAGAGTTGTAGTCAGACACTGCAACAATAGGACCAGTCGCACCATCAAGCTGCTGCGCAACGAATGGTACGCGAGGTTCTTTTCCGCTGAGGAAAGCTTCACGCTCAGCTTCAATACCGTCACGGCGGAGGTTAGTCCAAGAAGTGACAGACCAAACGTCTGCAGAAACTCCCCAGTCTTCAGCCAAAAGCTCAGATGCTTTCATCGCCCAAGGAACGCCAACACCAGAAGCTAGTAGCTGAGCTCGAGGTCCTTCAAGCTGGCTTTCTTTGACTCGGTAGATACCACCGATAATGCCTTCAACGTCAACATTCTCAGGTTCTGCAGGCTGAATAATGGGTTCGTTGTAGACAGTGAGGTAGTACATGACGTCATGGTCTTCATCTTTTTGACCGTACATATGCTCGATACCGCGCTCAACGATGTGTGCAATTTCGTAGCCATATGCTGGATCATAATGAATCACAGATGGGTTCTGTGACGCCAAGATGGGTGACTGCCCGTCCATGTGCTGTAGGCCCTCACCGGTAAGGGTAGTACGACCTGCCGTACCGCCGACGATAAAGCCACGAACAAGCTGGTCAGCTGCTGCCCAGAATGCGTCACCAGTGCGCTGGAAACCGAACATCGAGTAGTAGATGTAAATCGGAACCATAGGAACACCATGGGTGTCATATGAGGAGCCTGCCGCTGTCAACGCAGCGACACCGCCAGCTTCGTTAATACCAACGTGCTGAATCTGACCGGCAGGAGATTCCTTGTATGCAAGCATGAGCTCACGGTCTACTGCAAGATAGTTCTGACCCAAGGGGTTGTAAATCTTTGCAGAGGGGAAGAAAGAATCCATGCCGAAGGTACGTGCCTCATCGGGAACAATCGGCACGATGCGCTTACCAAAGTCTTTTTCACGCATGAGGTCTTTCATCAAGCGAACAAAAGCCATGGTGGAAGCAGCCATCTGCTTACCGGAGCCCTTCTTAGCGCCCTTGTATGCCTTTTCACCAGGGAGTTCAATTTCTGGCTGAATCTGGCGACGTGCTGGCAAGAAACCGCCTAGTTCTTGGCGGCGCTTGAGCATGTACTGAATTTCGGGGGCATCCATACCAGGGTGGTAGTAAGGAGGGTTGTAAAGATCTTTTTCAAGTTCTTCATCAGAGATGGGGATGCGAAGGTGGTCACGGAAAGCTTTGAGGTCTTCCATAGTGAGTTTCTTCATCTGGTGGGTTGCGTTACGGCCTTCAAAGTGAGTGCCGAGACCGTATCCCTTAATGCCCTGAGCCAAAATGACGGTGGGCTTACCCTTGGTCTCCAAAGCAGCCTTGTATGCGGAGTAGACCTTCTGATAATCGTGTGCGCCTCGCTTGAGTGCCCAGATTTCGTCGTCGGTCATATCAGCAACGAGTTCTTTGGTTTCGGGTGTCTTGCCGAAGAAGTGCTCACGAACGAATCCGCCGTCTTCTGCCTTGTAGGTCTGGTAGTCGCCGTCGAGGGTTTCGTTCATAATGCGAACGAGTTCGCCACTCTTATCTTTTTGGAGGAGCGAATCCCATTCACGACCCCAAATAACTTTGATGACGTGCCAGCCTGCGCCACGGAAGAAGGATTCAAGCTCTTGGATGATCTTTCCGTTACCGCGTACAGGGCCGTCAAGACGCTGGAGGTTACAGTTGACAACGAAGGTGAGGTTATCCAACTTGTTGTTTGCTGCAACCTGTAGTGCGCCGCGCGATTCGACTTCGTCGAGTTCGCCGTCACCGAGGAATGCCCAGACATGCTGTTCTGAGGTGTCTTTGATACCGCGGTCGTGGAGGTAGTGGTTGAACTGTGCCTGCCAGATAGCGTTGATGGGGCCTAGGCCGAGTGAAACGGTTGGGAACTGCCAGAATTCTGGCATGCAACGGGGGTGCGGGTATGAAGGGATACCTTTGTCGCCCTTGGTTTTTTCTTGGCGGAATCCGTCGAGGTGCTCTTCAGTGATGCGTCCTTCGAGGAATGCTCGCGCGTAGTTACCGGGGGATGAGTGTCCCTGCCAGAAGATTTGGTCGCCTCCGCCGGGGTGTTCTGGGCCTCGGAAGAAGTTGTTGAGACCAACTTCGTAGAGTGTCGCGATGCCGGCATAGGATGAAATGTGTCCACCAACGCCGATGGTTGATTTTTGTGCGCGCTGAACCATGATTGCTGCGTTCCAGCGTAGGTATGCGCGGTATCGGCGTTCCATCTGCTCGTCGCCAGGGTATTCAGGCTCTTGGTCAACGGGGATGGTGTTGATGTAGTCAGTAGTAGTGACCATTGGCACCTCGACGCTGCGGCTGCCTGCTCGCTGCAATAGAGAGCGAACGATGAACTGTGCACGTTCAGTGCCTTGGGTTTCTACCAGTTCGTCGAAAGATTCTAGCCACTCGGCTGTCTCTTCGGTGTCGGTGTCTTTGAAGCTATTGGTGAGTGCGCTTAAGACATGGTCGTTTGTATTGGAGGGTCCCACTAGTCAACCTCTCTTTGTTGATGTTTATAGGGTGTGGCGTGTGAACTGTTAGTGCAGTTCGTGCCTTCCTCGGTACAGACTATCGAGTTCTCGAAGGTCTGATACTTTCTTCTTCTATGTTGTCACACCTGCACCGTTTTTTAGCCATTGTGGGGGGATACTTCCACTAAAACGCTGGGTAGTTTGAGTCACATCGTTGCTTGATTCTAAGAAATGTGGCGAAAATTAGCGTGTTTAGTTGCTTATTTGTTCGTTGCCGTGTTCAGTTGTGTTTAGGAATTAGCGGTATATGTTTCGACATATATTGAGCTGATTCTGATAAGTGTATGACGGATATATGTCCGGTTTATTTTCAGGAGGATGTCAGTGAGCGAGACCAAGACCGCTGCGGAACAAGCAGTTGTCCAACTTGGTTTCAAGGATGGGGATCTCATCCAAGAATTTGGGTATGACGATGACGTGGACTTTGATCTACGGGATGCGTTGATGGATCATATTGGCTCGGATCTTCTTGACGAGGATGATCAAGACGTTGTTGACGGAGTTCTTCTTTGGTGGCGTCAAGAATACGACGCTTTTTTAAGTGATGCTCTCGTTGATACGTTAGTGAACCTAGATGAGGGGGGAGTTATTTGGCTTCTCACTCTTAAGCCTGGTAGGGAAGGGCATCTCAATCCTGCGGATATTCGGTCTTTGAGTGGCACTGCTGGATTGTATCCGACGTCTAGTATTACGGTTGGTCCTGACTGGATTGCTACGCGTTTGGTTGCGAGGCAACGTTAGTTTTATATGGTGAGCGAGGTAGTGTGCGAAGGAAGCGCCTACCTCGCTTTTGTGTAAAAAATTGATTGTTTTGGCTTGTTGTAGCAATGTTTTAAGGACACTTGGGTAAATGTGAGCTAGAACATGATGTTTTGAGTTGCACCCTGAGAATCTTTCTGTGTATAGTTTTATATGTCGCCGCGAGAGATAAAGAATCGCAGTGATAAGGGTCTTTAGCTCAGCTGGTAGAGCGCCACGTTTACACCGTGGATGTCATCGGTTCGATCCCGGTAGGACCCACAAAATCAAGACCCTGCTCATAGCAGGGTCTTTTTGTATCTTAAGGAACATACTGTGAACTCCTATAAACCACGGCACCTCAGTGCCGTTATCATGAGCCTCGTCTGGCTTCTCATCTCCCTATACTTTCTTACTCAAGATACATACACGGCCATGTGGTCAATGTTTGCAGTATTCTCCGCCCTTTGGTGCGTCTTATCCTTCTGGGTATTGCTGACCGACCGGATAGAGTGATAACACTCTCAAAAATTTGTGCATGTAGAGTGCTGACATAGGGGTAACAATGTTCGCTTGCAAAAAAGTGAAGTCAATAAGTACCCATCTGTACCGTCGAGAGCTTAGAGTTAAGCTATGACTGAAAAAAATGCTGCACAGAAGGCACAAATCGGCGTCACAGGTCTTGCTGTGATGGGCGCAAACCTTGCTCGAAACCTTGCTCGTCACGGATATACTGTGGCTTTGCACAACCGCTCTGTTGAAAAAACTGACGCACTTCTTCAAGAACATGGTGACGAGGGTTCATTCATCAGAACAGAAACCTTGCAAGAACTTGTTGACTCCTTGGAATCTCCGCGTCGCATCCTCATCATGGTTAAAGCAGGTGCTCCTGTTGATGCGGTGATCGCTCAACTTGTTCCACTTCTAGATAAAGACGACATTATTATTGACGGCGGTAACTCTCATTTCCCTGACACCATGCGTCGTGAACGAGAACTTGCCGAACAAGGTCTGCACTTTGTTGGCGTTGGTGTCTCTGGCGGTGAAGAAGGAGCTCTTCTGGGGCCTTCTATTATGCCTGGTGGCTCTGCTAAATCTTATGAATCTGTTGGCCCCTTGCTCGAAAGTATCGCAGCTAAAGCTCCGGATGGAACACCTTGCTGTTCTTGGATTTCTACCGACGGCGCCGGCCACTTTGTGAAAATGGTTCATAACGGTATCGAATATGCCGATATGCAGGTTATCGGAGAGGCCTACGATCTTCTTCGTTCAGTGGCGGGGGTAGAACCTGCTGAACAAGCAGAGATCTTCAAGTCGTGGAATAACACTGAATTGAACTCTTATCTCATCGAAATTACATCTGAAGTTCTAGCTCAGGTTGATGCTAAGACAGGTAAACCTCTAGTTGACGTTATTGTTGATGAAGCTGGTCAGAAGGGAACAGGACGTTGGACTGTTCAAGCTGCTCTAGACCTTGGCTCACCCGTTACCGGCATCGCAGAATCTGTTTTTGCGCGCGCACTTTCTTCTTCCAATACCCAGGCTCGCAAAGAAGCTCAAAAAGAATTACCAGCAGGACTCATCAACACGACGGAGATTCCTGCCGGAGACCCCGCGTTCATCGAGGATGTGCGCAGAGCGCTCTTCGCATCAAAACTTGTATCATATGCTCAAGGCTTAGACCAGATTGTTGCTGCCGGAAAAGAATACGGTTGGAATCTTCAACTCGATAAAATCGCTAGTTTGTGGCGTGCCGGCTGTATTATCCGTGCAGAGCTACTCGGCGAGATTATGCAAGCTTACTCTCAGGAGCAACAGCCTGTTAACATGCTTCTAGCGCCAGGATTCAAATCTCTGATGGAATCCTTACTCCCTTCATGGCGTCGCGTTGTTTCTCAAGCAACAGCATTAGGTATCCCTGTTCCTGTCTTTGCCTCATCACTGTCATACTACGACGGGCTACGACGAGACCGCCTACCGGCAGCTCTCATTCAAGGGCAACGAGATTTCTTCGGCGCACACACCTACGCACGAGTAGACAGCGAAGGAATGTGGCACACTCTATGGAGCGGTGACCGTTCTGAGATTAATGCAGCGGATTCACACACCCACTAGTAGTAGGTATATTGCTGCTTCATCATGATTGAGGCCTATCGCCTCATAAAATATCTAAGGTTCCGCACCACTAACATGGTGCGGAACCTTAGATATTTAAACTCGATTTTTTCTATAACAAGTATTTATATCCACATGGCTGGGTCAATATACTCTACAGGATCAACGAGTGGTTTTTTCTTCTCTGGAGTACGAGGCTTAGAACGTGCTGGAATACCTGTAATGATGGAATCTGCGGGGTGATCATGGACAACTACTGCATTGCCTCCAATCGCAGAATCATCACCGATATAAATCGGCCCAAGAACTTTTGCACCTGCCCCAATAGTGACCCTATGACCAATAGTAGGGTGACGTTTTGTCTTTTCTAAAGACCGCCCACCCAAAGTCACTTGGTGATAAAGCATGACGTCATCACCAATTTCAGTTGTTTCTCCAATAACGATACCCATGCCGTGATCAATGAAGAAACGACGCCCAATTTTGGCTCCAGGATGGATTTCAACGCCCGTGAGAAACCGCGCAAACTGGGAGAGTGTACGAGCTACTAACTTAGTGTGTTCTTTTTGCCAGAGACGATGAGCAATACGATAAAACCACACTGCGTGCATCCCTGAATAGTTAAGGATAATGTCTAAGGTATTGCGTGCGGCAGGGTCATGCGTGCGCACGGTTTGTATATCTTCTTGTAGCCGTTTGATGAAGCTCAATGAACGTCTTTCTGGAAATGCTGAAATATGTACGTTCAGTACAACTGTTGTACTATAACAGGTTATTCCCTAAGACTAATATTTTTAGGATGTTCCACAAAAAAATAGCCTATCTGAGGGAACCGCTAAACATATGATTCCCTGCAGATAGGCTATTTTAGAGGAGCCTTATATTAGCTACGAATGTCCTCATATAAGATGGTGGAGATATAGCGTTCACCAAAGTCTGGGACTATCGCAACGATAAGCTTATCTTGGTTTTCAGATTTCTTTGCTTCTTCAAGAGCCGCCCATACCGCTGCACCGGCAGAGATACCTCCAAGAATGCCTTCTTGAGTTCCAAGAGCTCGTGACGTAGAGACTGCATTTTGGGTGCTTACTGGAATGACACGATCATAAATATCGCGGTCTAGAGTATCAGGAACAAAGTTTGCTCCAAGACCTTGAATCTTATGAGGTCCAGCGGTACCACCGGATAATAGTGCAGAATCTTCTGGCTCAACGGCTATAACCTGAATATGAGGGTTTTTTTCTTTAAGAAACTTCCCTGTACCAGAGACCGTTCCTCCCGTGCCAACTCCAGCAACAAAGATATCGACTTTTCCTGCTGTATCTTCCCAAATCTCAGGACCAGTAGTGTTGTAATGAATTTCAGGATTAGCGCTATTTGAGAACTGTGAAGCAAGAATTGCGTTCTCTGTTTGTTCAACAATTTCTTGGGCTTTTTCTACTGCTCCACGCATACCATCGGCCCCGGGAGTTAGAATAATTTCTGCACCGTAGGCACGAAGCATAACGCGGCGTTCATTAGACATTGTTTCTGGCATTGTGAGGATAACTTTATATCCACGAGCTGCACCAACCATTGCCAGAGCAATACCGGTGTTTCCAGAAGTACCTTCAACAATAGTTCCGCCAGGTTGTAACTTCCCTGATTTTTCTGCGGCATCAATAATTGCCTTACCGATACGATCTTTTACGGAATTTGCGGGGTTGTAGAATTCGAGCTTGACAGCAACATTGCCTGGCAAATCTGCATCAAGACGGTTAAGTTTGATGAGTGGAGTGCCACCAATAATTTCTGTAACGTTCTGGTATATCTTCGACATAGGTCCTCTTCTGATTTTCTTGAGAAGTTCTATCACGTATGTATCACTTTACGGGGTGACTCATAGATTTATATCAACTCTGAAACATATCGTAACGTTATTATTGGTCTTTGAGATATGAGGAAAATGCCTGTCGAGCTTTAGACACTTTTGGATTAATAACGGCTGAGCAATACCCTTGTTCTGGGTTCTTCGCATAATAATTTTGATGGTACTCTTCTGCCTCCCAAAAGGCTCCCAACGGTTCAACAACTGTGACGATAGGTGAATCCCATAGGTTTTGTGCTCGTTGGATAGCCTGAGTTATGAGCTGATGTTCTTCATCTGTCGAATAAAACAGCGCAGAACGGTATTGTGAACCAACATCTGCACCTTGCTGATCCCAACTGGTTGGATTATGAGAAGCCATGAAAATATCAAGGATAATATCTGCTGGAATTATCTGAGGGTCAAAATATACTTTGACTACTTCAATATGCCCGGTATTCCCGTCACATATTTGAGGATATGTGGGGGAAGATAATATTCCTCCTGTATATCCAACAACGCAATCGGTAATTCCTCGGAAATTTCTTAAAACTGCTTCTAAACACCAGAAACAACCTCCGCCAAGAACGAGAGTCTGCACCGTTACCACCTTATTGGTCTCAATATTTTTTTACTGTTACATCTAGTGTACTGCTGAGATGAGAGCTAAAGTTCTGTATCTTTTGGTTGGTTTTGGTATATGTTGATGCCTAGAACTCATGAGACGATAAGAGTATGACAGAGCAAAAAATACCTTCGCTAGAACATGTGGTTCGAACTTTTCATGAGATGTTTCCTCCTCATCTATCTGAAAGTTGGGATGCTAGCGGTCTTATCTCGGGAAGAATGAAACAGCCTGTGCGTTCTATTGGGTTTGCTGTAGACGCTACTGTTGCTGTGGCGCGTGAAGCTGTGCAACGTGGAACAGATGTATTGATTACTCATCATCCTTTGCTATTGCGGCCTGTGCATTTTATAGCGGATGATACGTATAAAGGAGAAGTTTTACAGACTCTTATCGAGGGACAATGTGCTTTATTGGGTGCTCATACGAATGTTGATTCTTCACCGTTGGGCACGAATGATGTTTTCATGAAGCTTCTTGGCATTGAGCAGGCACAAGTGCTCAGTGACTCTCAATATGTTGAGATTGATGGGCAAGAGCATTGCGTAGGCATTGGTCGTATCGGTGAGCTACCAGAACCTATGACTTTAGAAGATTTATCCCATCGTATTGCTGACTTTCTTCCTGCGACGGCTGGGGGATTGCGTGTAGCGGGGCCTAGAACAGCGTATGTTCAGAAGATTGCACTGTGTACAGGTGCTGGTGACTCTCTGCTCGGTGAGGTTCGCAAGCAGGGCGCGGATGTGTATATTACTGCTGATTTAAGACATCATCCTGCCTCAGAGTTCCGTGAAGGCGCTTCCTTGGCGGGTGGTTCACCCTACCTGATTGATTGTTCTCATTATGCTAGTGAAAGTCTTTGGTTAGAGGGGGTTGGAAGAGTTCTACAACAGAGATTATCTAAACAGGGATACGATATTTCTTTCTACGTTTCTGAGCTAAATACTGATCCATGGGATTTTGTGGTTTCTACCGGTAATGTTGCTGGTTCTGCAAGCACTTTTTAGCAGAATTCTGTAGGGAATACACTGAAGAGGCCTTGTTGTAAACATTCATGTTTACAACAAGGCCTCTTCGTTTTGTCTTACTCGCTTAGGATTTTATGAACGAGTTTGACGGCGTGAACGGGCAACGAGTATGCCACCTGCAGCAGTCATAAAGAGCGCTGACAGGGCAAGACCTGTTACGTGGGAGCCAGTGTAAGCAAGTTTTTTCTTCTGTTGAACTGCTTCATGGCTATGAACTGGCTCTGCTGGCTGAGTTGGCTCAGTTGGTTCAGCTGGCTGAGTTGGCTCAGTTGGTTCAGCTGGCTGAGTTGGCTCAGTTGGTTCAGCTGGCTGAGTTGGCTCAGTTGGTTCAGCTGGCTGAGTTGGTTCTGCAGGCTGAGTTGGTTCAGCTGGCTCAGTTGGTTCAGCTGGCTGAGTTGGTTCAGCTGGCTCAGTTGGCTCTGCAGGCTGAGTTGGTTCAGCAGGCTCAGTAGGTTCAGCAGGTTCAGCAGGCTCAGTAGGTTCAGTAGGTTCAGCAGGTTCAGTTGGTTCAGCTGGCTGAGTTGGCTCAGTAGGTGTTACGGCTTCTTGATTCTTGACAAGACGAGTCAAGAACTGCTCATCATCATAATCACTATTACGCACAACAGTTGGCATAATAATGTCGCCATTTTCCATGACTACAGTAAGAGGATTATCCTGAGCAGTGCGCTCCATATTAGGAACGCTTAACTCCATAACAGGCTCATAATTGCTATCAAACCAAACAACCTTGCTATGAGTTCCGTCCAAGACAGCAACACGATCGCCGTCAGAGAATACTGACGCGATGGAAGAGATATCTACAGGAGGAACCTCAGTTGGTTTAATAACAGAGAACTGGCCATTTTCATAACCGAGTACTTGCCAACGAGAAGAACTTCCCCAGAAACCATTCCAACGGAAAATAGTTTTTCCATCATCAGAAGTTCGAACGTTGCGCATGCTCGCTCCAAGACCTTCTGCAGGCTGTGCTTCTGCTATCTCATATACAGGGGTATCTGTATTAGAGAACTGCAAAATGTGTCCACGAAGAATGTACTCATTACCTGTTTCTTCGTAAAGACTGGTGGAAGGTGAAAAAACGAAGGAACCATCAGCTAGAGGCTCAAGAATGCGTGAATTATTAGTCCACTTATCACCGTAATAATCTTTGACAGAATATGCCTTTACACCTTTAAGTGCAGGAGAAACCTCGTAAGGGTCAGGCAACTTGTGAGAAGAAACAGTGCCAGAGGTATCCACAAACTGGATGGTTCCGCTACCTTCATCATCAACAGTGAGCAAAGCTAAACTATCGTTGAAAGGATTGTAACCCAAAGCAGAGACACGCTCATTTTCAGGGGCAACAAGTCCATCAACAACACCATCATTTACGAGTGTGCCGGACTCATTAACAACGAATTTGTCTACTGCGCGAGTTTCGGAGTTAACTACATAGAAGATTCCACGATTTGCATCAGTGGTGAACGGCAAAGATTTAACAGTTGGAACCTCAATTGAAGATACTGGCTCCATAGTTTCGGTATCAAGAACCGTGAATTTAGGAGCGGAATCTCCCCAATACTCTGCGTATCCATGGACGACGTACTTGCCAATGCGTGAAGCTTTGTGAACGTCACTGTAATCTAGGCCAGTATTCCAGCTCTTGCCAATAGAGTAGTCTGATTCTGCAACTTTGACAGTCTTTCCCTGATAAGAAAAACTCAACGGAGCCAAAGCGGTGCCCGCGTTGTAGAAGTTGGAGAATGCGTGAGCACCTTCTTCAGTAAGTTCCGTTGCGATATTATCCCAAACGACAACACCATCATTTTCAGACTGTGTTGCGCCATCCAGTTTGAGGTCTGCCATAACAATGCGAGAAGGGCCCTCAATTTGCTTGGACTGATAATTGCGGGTACGCACGACAAAGCTGAGTGTAGAAGTTCCTTCTGGGTTGAGCACAATCTGAGGCTCAGAAAGAGAAAGATCCAATTCGCAGGTATCTACATTGTCAGTATCTGAACAATGAGATGCGAAACGAACCTGACCAGAACCAGTAATGGTTGTTACACCATCTTTTTCTTCAACTTCGTTAAATGGGAAGTTGTAGATTCCGTTTTCTTCAGTAACATCGTCGCTGATGCTGTAGTGTCCTCCAACATAAGAGATAAATGAAGGACGGATTCCCCAGTGCATCGCACCAAGTTGCTGAACTTGGGCGTCACTGGCGATAACTGCTGTTGCGGGGGCGTTTTCTTGTGCGAATGCTACCGCAGCCGCGGGGACAAGAAGAGCTCCAGCAAGGCTCAGCGCACAAGCTCTGCGCTGAAAGTTCTTAAAAGAGAATGAGTGAGGCAAAATGGATCTACCTTTAGAAATGTGTAGGATAAGGACAGCCTTATCTTACACTTAACTAAAGCTTAGATTCTATAGTTTCGAACTAAAATTGTCCGGTAAAAACAGATATGTTCTTTTGGTGTGTTTTATCCCATGAAAACTAGCGAACTACGAGAGTGAGAATACCTGCAGACTTTGCTGTGGCAGGGGAAAACTCAATTTCCCAGTCCTTGGACAATTCATTTATCAGCTCGTCTAGGACATTAATCTCAGTTAAGCCTTTCTGGACAAGGTATCGTCCTAGCTCACCTCGATAATGCTTAGCCATGTGGGAGACAACCTTACGTTCATTGCCTTCAAGAACTTTCTCAACACGAACGCTTAAAGTCCGCTCTACCGGCGTAGGATAAGCCTTCACATATGCTGCAGATCGACAATCGATAACCAACTCGCCGTCATAGTGACGGTTCAAGACTGTTGGAAGTTCACCTTTCCAATACTTTGCAAGATCTCCAATCTCACCAAGCTTTACACCCATAGACAACCTATATGCAGGAATAACGTCCGAGAAACGGACAGCTCCCCAAAGAGCAGAAATAATCACCACAGAATTGATAGCGCGTTCTTGAGCTTGCTCATCTAGAGAAGAAAAATTAAAAGCTTCAAATAATACGCCACTATAAACTTCAGACGCTTGAGCTGCAGGCTCTCGCCATAATCGTGTGTTGCGCTCTACTTCTTGAGCCAAGGATGCCCCTACCTTAAGCTGAGCCAAAGCATCCTCAGAATCGCTGACTATCTGGAGCTGCTGCATCAACTCCTCACGTGACTGAGTGAGCTCAGGAAAACTCAAATCCGCTAAATCGACAGTTCGATCTGTATTTTGAGCTGTTTTGCCTTCTGAAGGAGGAAATAAAATAAGCATGCTTTAAGTGTAGTAGAATCAAGGTACGAACGGGACGTTCAGGCAATTGCGTGGTAAACCACCACGAGGAAAGTCCGGGCTCCATAGCACAGAATGGTCGATAACGTCGACTCAAGGTAACTTGCAGGAAAGTGCCACAGAAAATAGACCGCCTAGAACTCTAGGTCAGGGTGAAAAGGTGGTGTAAGAGACCACCAGTGTTATAGGTGACTATAACAGCTTGGTAAACCCCATTCGGAGCAAGGCTAAATAGAGCACGTAGTAAGTAGTGCGCTGAAGTGCTCGGGTAAGCTGCTTGAGCCTAGAAGCAATTCTAGGTCTAGATGGATAATTGCCGCTTAACACAGGATGTATTAAGTACAAAACCCGGCTTATCGAGCGTCCCGTTCGTACCCCTCTCAGATGGTTGGATTTCCACTTTTAATGGCCAAAAGGATCTGGGTCAACCCCTGGTAGCCATGAATTCCCCTCCACAGTCCACCCTTCACGTTTAATAACTTTTTTAGCTTTTGCTGTCCACTTCTTATTAAGACGATTGACATATAGTTTGCCATCTAGATGGTCTGTTTCGTGTTGCATCACCCGGGCAAACCAGCCAGTTGCTTCAAACTCAAGGGGCTGACCTTGGGCGTCAAGACCTCGAACCCCTACCCATTCTGCTCTTTTGAGAGGGAATCCATATCCAGGAAATGATAGGCAGCCTTCTTCTTCCTCGTCAGGGTCAGGGTCAGCAGAGGAAATTTTTCCAAGAGTTAGTACCGGATTGATAACAACACCTAGGGGAGGGACTCCGTCGTCATTATCAAACTTATAAGTAAAAAGTCTGAGTCCTACGCCAACCTGCGGGGCAGCGAGCCCAACACCGTGAGAAAGTTCTTGAGTCTCATACATGTTGTCAATCAGCTCGGCTAAGGTGTCGTCGAATGCTGTGACAGGCTCTGCTCTTCGGTGTAGAACAGGGTTTCCATGAATAACAATGGGAAGGGTTGTCATCAAAACTCCTTAATGTGGAATCCTAGAAAATAGCGACATATAGTAAAAGGGTCGTTACGGCTAATGCCATAACGACCCTTTCTCTGGGGTGATCGACGGGGGTTGAACCCGCGACCTCCTGGACCACAACCAGGCGCTCTGCCAACTGAGCTACGACCACCATAAATTACTAAGTCAAAATACTCTGTGAGGACTTTGTTTTAGCAACAGGTAATAGCTTACCGACTAATACGATAAAACCAAAACTGAAACAGTGTGATGCTTAACACTGTTTAGGGGTTTGCGAAGAAAACTCTTGAGCAATTTTGGCGGATTCCACGGAATCAGGGCCCGGAGCTGGAACAAAAACTGTTCGGCGATAGTACCTTAACTCGTTAATAGAATCCCTAATATCGCCCAACGCGCGATGATTCCCCGTCTTCTGTGGAGCACTATACGCAGCAGCAGGGAACCACCTGCGAGCAAGTTCCTTAATCGTAGATACGTCAATCACCCGATAATGAAGATGCTCAATGACCTCTGGCATATCGCGGGTCAAAAAAGCCTTATCTGTTCCCACAGAATTGCCACCTAGCTGAGCTTTGCCTGCAACCGGAACAAATCTTTTAATGTACTCAAGCACCTGAGCTTGAGCTTCACTCAATGAAAGACCAGAACTAAGCTCCTTAAGCAGACCAGAATTTTCGTGCATATTCCGCACAAAATCATCCATCTGCTCAAGTGCTTCTGGTTCAGGCTTAATGACAACATCTAACCCGTCATCAACAATATTCAGCTCAGCATCAGTAACAATAACCGCTACCTCAATGAGAGCATCCTGCTGCAACGACAGTCCTGTCATCTCACAATCAATCCATACAATTCGTTCATTAGAAATAGACACAAACTCTAATCTACTCTCAAGAACGAAGAAAAAGAAAACCTTAACTAAAAACTTCTCAAGAATTAGCTGACGCATCTCGTAGCCCATACTGCCAAAAAACAAATAACAGGTAAAATTAACGTCAATAACCGGCACCCCTTATCAGGAACCCTATGAATCAAACAGTAGAAAAACCTTCTCGCGCATCTAGTCAGTATCGGCGCAATCTCGGAAAACGTTACGTCTATAAAAACCCAATGCGCACGATCATCATGGGAACCATAGGCTCCATGCTTATGACAATAGGTTCCTTTGGTGTTGGCTGGATTAGTGACGCATCACCTCTGAACAGAGAGCCGCTGATTATTGCCTTGCGATATAACGTTGCAGGCATTGTCACCTGTATCTTGCTATTAGCAGTCGGTGGAATGATGATGTGCAGGGAATGGCTCAGGCTTTCTCAAAAGCTTGGAGTTTGGGACGGTGACGCCAGCCAATGGACGTGGAGAGCCATTATCTGCTGGACAACGCCACAACTATTTGCATTCCCACTCTTCAGTCGAGACGTTTTCTCCTACTTTGCGCAAGGACGAGTCATGCTTGCCGGGCTAAACCCCTACGAAAACGGCGTCTCGACCATCAACAATTTCTTCCAATACGGGGCAGATCCCCTCTGGGCGCAATCGCCACCACCTTATGGGACGCTCTTTTTGTGGATTGAAGAATTTGTTGTCAGAATTGCTGGATCAAATATTGACCTAGGCATTATCTTGTTTAGGCTCATTGCACTTTTCGGAGTTGCGTTAATTGCCTATTATGTACCTAAAATTGCAGTTCTTCACGATATCAATCACACACGTGCATTATGGCTTGTTGTCACAAACCCGCTCTTTATTGCTCAATTCGTAACCGCCGCGCACAACGACGCTCTCATGACAGGTATCGCCCTAGCCGGATTTTACTACGCTACAAAAAACCGTAACTATCGAGGCGGTATTCTCGGGGCAACATTGGTGACTTTAGCTGTTGCTATCAAACCCATTGCTCTCGTGCTCCTACCGTTTATCGGGCTGCTTTGGGCCGGAGAAGATGCCTCGTGGAGAAGAATCTTCATTACGTGGTTCTATGTTGGTGTCATCTCCCTTACAGAACTGACCGTGATGGGGCTACTCAGCGGTTTCGGGTTCGGGTGGATTGGTGCACTCTCGACGACCGGAGGTCAATACATTTGGTATTCGCCGATGGGCTTCCTTATGGTAGTGGGTTCATCTATTGTTGCTTTTTTCTCATCGTCAGAAACTGCAGACTTCGTCAAAGACACTATTGGCAGTATCAGCAAATATATCGGTATGGGAAGTGCTGTCGCTATCATGTTCTGTAAATCATGGCCTGAAGTTGTTCGACGAGCAGGGCTATCTCTAGGACTTGTTGTTGTCTTCTCTCCTATGATCCAATCGTGGTACTTACTATGGGTGATACCGTTCTTTGCTGTCACCGGCATCAAAAACAACTGGGAGTTGGACTTCTACTTCATTACCACACTATTTTTCATGATTTATGCGGTAAGTGACCAGCTAGACGTATCACCCTATCTCAAAGATTTTGACACCAACATGGGGCGACTTCTCGCCGTCATTGTTTCCTTCGGGTATGCCTGTTATTTAGTCTTTATCGACGCTGCAACACGTCAAATTCTACGGGAAAGACGCCAACCTGCTACCTACCTAATGGTGGTCTAAATAGGTATTGCATTCAAAAGAAAAGAGGCCTTGCAACGCTATATAGCGTTGCAAGGCCTCTTTTGCTGGGTGCCCCAGGAGGGAGTCGAACCCCCGACCAAGAGATTAGAAGGCTCCTGCTCTATCCACTGAGCTACTGAGGCAATAAGGTCAAAAATAACCTTTCTGTATGATACATCCAGATTCGTAGAGGAGCAAAAAGAAAGTACCTATAATGCGAAAAATCTATAGGTAATATCTGTCACCAAGCATATACTGGAAATAGCTCAACAACGAAGAAAGAGAGCTATCATGACCATCCTTAAAATTAACAAGCTTGCTGTGAAAGACGGCAACTTTGCTGAACTCGAAAAACGATTTGCCCAACGCAAACACTCTGTCGATCAAGAACCAGGTTTTGAAGGTTTCGAGCTGTTACGTCCAACTGGAGAAGGACAAGAACACTACTTCGTCATTACCCGCTGGGCGGATGAAGAAAGTTTCCAAGCATGGGCAGCAAAACGCTCCCCACGAGACCCAAATACCACTGTTTCACGAGCTGAAGGAACGCTCAGCTTT
Source organism: Rothia sp. P6271 (assembly GCF_048512995.1). NCBI lineage: Bacteria > Bacillati > Actinomycetota > Actinomycetes > Micrococcales > Micrococcaceae > Rothia > Rothia sp. P6271. Next base: position 78,503 of record NZ_JBLXXV010000002.1, read on the forward strand.
GAAGTAGTTGACTTACCAGAGCTTGAAGAGTCCGGATACTAAAAATAATATCGACCAAAACTGCCCCAGATAGCGAACCGTCTATCTGGGGCAGTTCTCTCATCAACGTCTCACACCACACTCAACATAAGCTGATAGAACAAAACACCCAAGAACATTCCACACACTGACACTAAAGAACAGCAAGAAAAACCCGAATACGGTAGCCTAGAGACCATGGCAGAATTTATTTACACGATGAGCAAAGCCCGCAAAACAGTGGGCGACAAAGTCATCCTCAATGACGTTTCTATGTCATTTTTCCCAGGCGCTAAAATCGGTATGGTCGGCCCAAACGGTGCCGGAAAATCAACCATCCTCAAAATTATGGCAGGACTAGACACTCCATCTAACGGTGAAGCCCGTCTTTCCCCCGAATATACTGTAGGAATCCTTCTACAGGAGCCACCACTAAACGAAGAGAAAACCGTCCTAGGTAACGTCGAAGAAGGCGTCGGCGAGATTAAAGAAAAACTTGACCGATACAACGCCATCTCAGAAGAAATGGCAAATCCCGATGCAGACTTCGACTCGCTCATGGAAGAAATGGGCAAACTGCAAGAAGCTATTGATGCAGCCAACGCATGGGACCTCGACTCCCAACTTGAACAAGCGATGGACGCTCTCCGCTGCCCACCAGCAGATTCACCAGTAACAAAACTCTCCGGTGGTGAACGACGACGCGTTGCACTTTGCAAATTGCTATTAGAAAAACCAGACCTCCTTCTCCTCGATGAGCCCACGAACCACCTTGACGCAGAATCTGTGCTCTGGCTCGAACAACACCTACAATCCTACGAAGGTGCTGTTATTGCTGTAACGCACGACCGTTACTTCCTCGACCACGTTGCGGAGTGGATCGCTGAAGTTGACCGTGGAAACCTCTACCCGTATGAGGGCAATTACTCAACCTACCTCGAGAAGAAACGCGCCCGCCTAGAAGTTCAAGGCAAAAAAGACGCAAAATTGGCAAAGCGTCTTAACGATGAGCTCGACTGGGTCCGCTCGAATACTAAAGGCCGTCAAGCAAAATCTAAAGCTCGTCTTGCACGCTATGAAGAAATGGCAGCTGAAGCGGAGAAAACTCGTAAGCTTGATTTCGAAGAAATTCAGATTCCTCCAGGTCCACGCCTAGGTAACGTCGTCATTGAAGCTGAAAACCTTCAAAAAGGGTTTGATGGACGTTCTTTGATTAACGGACTGTCTTTCAGCCTGCCGCGTAACGGTATCGTCGGCGTCATCGGGCCAAACGGTGTGGGTAAATCGACCCTCTTCAAAACAATTGTTGGACTTGAAGAACTAGACGGTGGAGAACTCAAAATTGGTGAAACCGTCAAAATCTCATACGTTGATCAGAACCGTGCGAACATCGACCCTGAAAAAACGCTCTGGGAAGTTGTCTCTGACGGACTAGACTACATTCAAGTAGGTCAAGTAGAGATGCCCTCACGCGCGTATGTCTCGGCCTTCGGATTCAAAGGCTCCGACCAGCAAAAGAAAGCTGGAGTGCTCTCTGGTGGTGAGCGTAATCGTCTCAACCTAGCATTGACCCTCAAACAAGGTGGAAACCTTCTGCTCTTGGACGAACCAACAAACGACCTTGACGTAGAAACTCTTGCATCCCTTGAAAATGCGTTGCTTGAATTCCCCGGTTGTGCCGTTGTCGTATCCCACGACCGTTGGTTCCTCGACCGCGTTGCAACCCATATCCTTGCGTGGGAAGGTACCGACGAAAACCCAGATAACTGGTATTGGTACGAAGGTAACTTCGAGTCTTATGAAGCTAATAAAGTTGAACGTCTCGGCCCTGAAGCGGCAAAACCGCACCGTGTCATTCACCGTAAATTGACTCGATAAGTTCATCATCTGCTCTGAGACAACGAGCAATGGACTCTGAACTGTAGAAGAGGGGTGTCACAACACTAAATAGTGTTGTGACACCCCTCTTTCTTGAAGAGTTCTTCTGAAGAAAAGCTGAGAGAACTTATCTACACTCTCGTTCTTTATCCTCTGTACACGATATTCTTATAGATAAGGATTGCGCTAAAACTACGGTATAGGGTAAACCCTAGAACCTACAACATATGATAAAGAGGTAGAACCGAAGAATGCTTAACAAAACAGCAGAAAATGCTTCGTACCTTCAGCTGGTAGATGTTAACCAAATTAAAGACTTCAAAACCTATCTCGCCCGCGCAAAATCTTTAGATGCACAAGCCTCAGTACGGCTCATTACTCGTGGCATGTCTGTCGGCGCCTATGTCTGTGCGTTGGCACCTGAAACACTCATCGATACCACACCTACCATCCTTGGGCTAAGAGCACTCAACATTGCTTCTGCCCAAACACTAGATACAACGGTAGAAATCAGCGCGGTACTTGATCGGCTTGCTCGTATTGATCAACAGAAAAATTATCTTTTCATCCCACCGGTGGTTACAACAGCATCATGGAGCGGTCAGCTGCCGCCTTTTAGTGACTGGGCGAAAATCGGTCGAACCACAGTAGGAGAGCTCAAAAAAATAGCTCTTGACGGAATGAATGCTGTAGATAGTGCTCTTCCGACTAACCCCGGACACGCTGTTCTAGCAACCGTCCGTTCTCGTATTTGGTCATCTCCTATGCCGTGGGAAGCAATAGAGAATCAAGAATACCGCTACACTCCAGAAAACTATACGCTTCCTAGTGGTATTGCTTTTGCTGCAGAAGTACTAGGATTTTTGCCACCCGTGGCGCATATGCCAGTCTATATCTACCATTCTGAGGGGTGGATTAGACTATCGTGCCCCATGGGACATGTCTTGTGTAAAAAATCTGCAAGTTCAGAATAAACTTCTTGAGAACCCTAGAACCCTAGAACCCTAGAACCCTAGAACCCTAGAACCCTAGAACCCTAGAACCCTAGAACCCTAGAACCCTAGAACCCTAGAACCCTAGAACCCTAGAACCCTCTGAAAAAGCAAAACATAAAAAATATTTTCTACCTCGGTGATGCACCTCCAGAAAACACGTGGGGGGGGGAGCTAAGCACGGTTTTGCATTGCATGGGCTGCACGTTCTAAATAGTCAAGCATCACTGTTTCGTGAAGAGGAGATAGCCCAAGCGTCTTGACCGACTCCCGCATATACTGCAACCAAGTGTCTCGTTCTTTGGCTCCAATAGCAAAAGGGAAATGCCTCATTCTTAAACGTGGATGACCCCGTTCTTGCTGATAGGTAGTCGGACCACCCCAATACTGTTCTAAAAACATTCGTAGCCGACGCTCCGCTGGCGCAAGGTCTTCTTCCGGATACATGGCTCGAAAATCAGGATCTGAAGCAACGCGTTGATAGAACTCTGAACAGAGCTTTTCAAAAGTTGGGGCGCCTCCAACTTGATGATAAAAAGACTGTTGTTCTGCTGGATGATTAAGGGAACTCACGTTCACTAGCCTACCAAGAGAAAAGAACCGTTGAAACATCAAAAGACCCCTCAACCAATGTACTAATGCTAAGAGAAGCACCAATCATCGTTAAGGGGTCTTTTGTTGACCAAGCTTTTGATCAGAAAGCTGTTGAGTTTATGAACGAGCGTCTGCTTCTTGGACTTTCAACGCTCGAACCATAGAATCTCGACATTCTGCAACTTGACGGTGTAAAGAACCCGCATCTTCTGGTAACGATGCTAAATACTGTTCGGTACGTTCAAGCAATTGTGCAGAATAATTCTGGGGGAATAGTCCACCAATAATTTGCTGAGAAATTTCATGACTGCGAGAACGCCAAACCTGCTCAATAGCCTCAAAATAGCGTTCAACATAGGGTTCCATGAGCTGTTCGTCCGCACCGGTAAAGAATCCTGCAATAGCAGAGCGCTGAACAATATTCGAGAGCTCACCGGTTTCTACGATGTCATGCCACATCTTAGCTTTAGCTTCAGCTGTAGGAATAGACGCTTCAGCAGTAGCAGCAGCCTGCTGACCATTTGATGTGCGGTCTTGTTCGAGAGCTTGCGCAATTTCTTCTGCACTGTATCGCCCACCGGCAGCTAGAGACTGAATGAAAGACCATCGCAAGTCGGTGTCTACGACGATACCTTCAAGAACTATTGAACCGTCCATCAACGACTGAACACAATCGAGCTGTTCATCTGACTTTGCAAGACGCGCAAAAGCGCGCACAAGCTGTAGTTGCTGGTCAGAATGAGGTTGGGCTTTCTGTGTGATGTCCCATAGACGATCTGCAACACGGATACGTAAATCATGTGCATGAGAGCGAGCAACATAAAATGAGAGCGTGTTCTCGAGGTTAAGCAACTGAACACGCATTGATGTCGAGTTTGTTTCTGCACCAATGTTATTGAGAACAAGCTCAACAAAATGGTGTGCCGGCATTTGCGCATCACGAGTTGTATCCCACAATGAGCCCCATACAACGCTGCGGGCAGTGGGGGAGTCGATATCACCAAGATGGTCAATAGCTGTTTGCAAAGAGCGTTCGTCTAGACGAATCTTTGCATAAGCTAAATCTTCATCATTGAGAAGAATCAAATCAGGTCGTTCAACGCCGGAGGCTTCAGCCACGTCTGTAAGTTCACCATTAACGTCTAACTCAATACGCTTGGTACGTGTTAGTTTTCCTTCACGCAAAGAATAGAACCCGACGACAAGACGATGCGGACGTAGTGTCTCATACCCTTCCGCATAGCTTTGACGAATCTTCAACGATGAGATGTTACCGTTTTCATCTTCTTCAACTTCGCTAGTTAGCGTATTAACACCAGCGGTTTCTAACCATAGTGCAGACCATGAGCGAACGTCACGTCCGGAGGTAGCCTCTAACTCAACGAGTAAATCATCGAGGACGGTATTACCCCAAGAATGTTTTGCAAAATATTGGGTGAGCGCGGACATAAAGTTCTCTTGTCCAACCCATGCAACAAGTTGACGTAAAACAGAAGCACCTTTGGCGTAGGTGATACCGTCGAAGTTCACTTGCACATCGTTGAGGTCACGAATAGGCGCAACAATGGGGTGTGTCGATGAAAGCTGGTCTTGACGGTATGCCCAAGTTTTTCCTGATGCGGCGAAGGTTGCCCACGCTTGAGAGGAGAAACGAGTATTTTCCGCTGCTGCGAGAGTGCACATAAACTCAGCGAAAGATTCGTTGAGCCAGAGGTCATTCCACCATTTCATGGTGACAAGATCGCCAAACCACATGTGTGCTAGTTCGTGAAGAATAGTAATAGCACGACGTTCGATAAGAGCTTCAGTGGGTTTTGAACGGAAAATATAGTTCTCTAAGAAGGTGACTGCACCAGCATTCTCCATGGCGCCAGCGTTGAATTCTGGCACGAATAGCTGGTCATACTTTTCGAAAGGATAGGGTGTGTCGAATATCTTTTCGTAAAACTCGAATCCTTGACGCGTCAATGTGAAGATGTCTTCGGCATCTAGATACGGCATGAGAGATTTACGGGCAAAAGCACCTAATGCAATGGTTCGTCCTTCGGAATTGACCAAAGAACTTGTGACCTTTTCATAGGGGCCAGCAACAATTGCGGTGATATATGAGGAGATACGAGGTGTGGGCTTGAAACTCCAGAGTGTGCTGTCTGATTGTTCATGAACAGAAGTCTCAGGCTGGTTCGAGATAACAGTCCAGTGTTGAGGAGCTTTGACCGAAAAAACGAAGGATGCTTTGAGGTCTGGTTGTTCAAAGACAGGGTAGACTCGGCGGGAATCTGGAACCTCAAATTGGGAATAGAGGTAAACTTCTTGGTCAGCGGGGTCGACGAATCGGTGCAGCCCTTCACCGGTGTTGGTGTAGAGGAAATCTGCATCAATGATGAGGGTATTTTTTTCTGCTAGTTCTGGTAGCTGAATACGCACGCCATCAGCGAGGTCTACTGGAAGGTCAACACCATTGAGGTTAATGGAACGAACGGTGTCGGTAATGGCATCAATAAAAGTTGAGGCGCCAGCTACTGCATCAAAAACGATGGTTGCGTGGGTAGTAAAAATTCTTTCGCCTTGGGTCAAATCCACAGTGATGGTATAAGAATCAACGTGAGTGACAACGTTTGCGCGTTCAATTGCCTCAGCGCGTGTAAGGTTCATTCCCGGCATATAGCCCTCTCTTTTTCAAAAATACGGGTGCAACGCAGACGCGTAGAATGCGCTACTCCTCAATCGTTACTAGAATCATTAGATAAGACCTAGCAGAACTATGAGCTAGAAGCTCTCCTCTCAAAGTCTAATGCCCTAGTTCACAAAGATGAAATAGGCGCTGCCTGAATAACTACTGCACGACAGCAGAAGAACTCCTCGTCTCTGCTGGCGTTATCGCTTTCAAGGAGTTTTACTATGCGCGTACATATTGCGACTGACCATGCTGGTTTAGAGATGAGTCAGTATTTTGTTCAGAAGCTAACAGAGAACGGATATGAGGTTATTGATCACGGTCCAAGCGAATATGATCCGCTAGATGATTATCCAAGTTTCTGTATTAATGCGGCTCTTGGTGTTCGGAAAGATAGAGAAGAGGGGCTGGATTCTTTAGGGATTGTTTTGGGCGGCTCGGGAAATGGCGAACAGATGGCAGCAAATAAAGTAACTGGTATCCGTGCCGCTTTGGCGTGGAACCACGATACTGCTGCTTTGGCTCGTGAGCATAATAATGCTCAGGTGGTGGCTATTGGCGGGCGTCAACACAGCCTTGAGGAAGCATGGGAAATTATTCGCGTTTTCTTGACGACTGCTTGGACTGGTGAAGAACGTCATCAACGCCGTATCGACCAGATGGCAGAGTACGAGGCTACTGGTGCTATTACTGGTCGAGAAATTAACTCCTAGCGTTTTGAGAAATTAGCACGATTATTATGCCAGAAGGTCATTCGATTCATCGTCTTGCCCATCAATTTACGGAGCTATTTTCGGGGAAAGTTGTTGCTGTTACTAGTCCTCAGGGGCGTTTTAGTGATGGTGCCCAGTTGCTTGATGGGCAGACTATCACCGGTGCTTATGCTCATGGGAAACATCTTTTTATATGTTTTGATCATGACTTAACACTCAACGTCCATTTGGGAATCTATGGTGCTTGGACTTTTGGTGGTGAACATTTTATAGGCTCTACTGCTATTGGTGCTCCGCGTAAAGCTCAAGAGATAGAACAGACTGGGCAACGTTTGGTTGCTACGGCCCCTGCGGAGGTTGCTCCTACAACTCGGGCACGGATTATTGCTGATACTTGTTGGGCTGATCTTGTTGGTGCTATGACGTGCAGAGTGCTGACTCCTGAACAAGTAGCGAACGTTCGTGCTGAGTTAGGGCAAGACCCTCTTTCTCAGGACAGTTCTGTCGAGACGTTTTATGGGTCTTTGAAACGCACCTCCCGCCCTATTGCGGTAGTGCTGATGGACCAGAAAATTATTTCGGGCGTCGGAAATATTTTTAGAGCGGAATCGCTGTTTCGGCAGGGGATTGACCCGATGCGCCCTGCTCGAGACCTTTCCTTAGACGAAGCCTTATTGTTATGGGAGGATCTTTCAGATCTTCTTCGTGTCGGTGTTCGTTTGGGGAAGATTGTGACAACTCGTGATGAGCATCGTGCTGGTATTCCGTTAGAAGATGCGTGGCCGAACGCTGCATATTATGTGTATCAGAGGCAGGGGCAGAATTGTTTGTTGTGTTCCTCTTCTATCGCGATGAAAGAACTTGCTGGGCGTAAGTTGTATTGGTGTCCTCAATGTCAGTGTTCTTTGGCGGTGTAATAGTTTTGACATATATCCCCTATGTGTCCTAGATCATTCTTTATGGGTTGGAGGGAATCTATACTTTCGGTATTGGTACCTACTGGCAATAAAGGTGGATTTATGTCTTGTCGCGTTCCCGTAACATCATCATTTACTTGTGGGGCAAACGTCCAAAAGCTTTTAGATATGACTTCGCAACGTTGGAAGGAAACGGTTGAACATCGTTTCGTCCATGAGTTGTTTGCGGGGACTATTGAAGATCAGGTCTTGCGAAATTACCTTGTTCAGGACTATCAATTCTTTGATGCTTTTTTGTCGATGCTGGGGGAGTGCGTAGCGTGCGCGGATGAGGCTTCCGTAAAATTGCGTTTTGCTCGTCAGCTAGGTTTTTTGGCAGAATCTGAAAATACTTATTTTGAGGATTCTTTTGATGAGTTGGGTGTTTCTGAGCAAGATCGTATTGCTCCACTGCTGACGGAGAATACGAGTGCTTTTGAGAAGCTTATGTATTCTGCGGTTGCGTCGCAGGATTATGCGCATTTATTGGTGATGTTGGTGATTGCTGAAGCTTTATATTTAGATTGGGGTTCTCTTGGGCTTCCAGAGCCTGAACGTCGTTTGCATCGTGGCTGGATAGAGCTGCATCGTGGTGAAGATTTTGCGCAGTGGGCACAATTTTTGGTGGATGAGTTAGAGCGTGTTCTTCAATTACGTGGTGGCGCTGACGAGAAGATTATTGCTCGGTGGTGTGAAGCTGTTGATCGTGAATACGAATTTTTTGATGAAAACTATCGGTAAAGATGGGTTGATTTGGTCCTCTGCATAGCGCTTTTATGAGCGTTGTGTAGGGGATTTTATGATTGCTTGAGAGTATAAAGGTTTCCGTGCATAAAAAAATATCCTGAAGCTTTATCGCTTCAGGATATTTTATATGGAGGGGATGACGGGAATCGAACCCGCGTAATCAGTTTGGAAGACTGAGGCTTTACCATTAAGCTACATCCCCGTGGGACTCAATCTAGTAAACACTAGTTTTGATGCCCTGTCAACTCGAAAAGGGAATTTTTTTTTGATTCTTTTCTCAAAGAGGGTCTTTGAGGGGTTGTAGAAAATTTTTTTTGAGATTTTTTCACGAGGTAGAAAAGTGCTTTTTACTAGTGGAAATGATGGTCTTCGGGAGTTATTTTTGGTGTTTTTGGGGGTTAAAAACTGCTTAAAAAAGTTTTTCGAGTAGCGAGGATTAAAAAACTGTTATACACTGGATAACGCCTTGTGCTGAACGGGGTGTGGCGTAGCTTGGCTAACGCGCCTGCTTTGGGAGCAGGAGATCGCAGGTTCGAATCCTGTCACCCCGACATGAGTTAGCAGAACCCGTCGAAGTATTCTTTCGACGGGTTTTGCTTTATCATAAGAACCATTACAAGAATCTGCGAGTCAACAATACTTGCGGATAACCGACTAAATATTCAGGAGATCAGCGGACGTGAAAACTGCCGTCGAGAAGATCAACCCGACCCTCGCAAAAATTGAGGTCGAGGTTCCTTTCGCAGAGTTCAAGACTTATCTTGACCGTACCTACAAGTCTCTGGCTCAGCAGATCCAGGTTCCCGGCTTCCGCAAGGGCAAAACTCCTCGTGCGCTTATTGAACAGCGCGCTGGATTCGACTTTGTTGTAGAGAACGCTCTCAACGAAGGACTCAATGAGTTTTACCAGAAAGCACTCGCTGAGAACGGTCTTATCCCTCTTGCTCAGCCAGAATTGGAAATCATCAGCAAACCAGAGGAATCTGCGCGCGAAAACGATGTGAAACTTTCCATTCAGGTCACCGTTCGCCCTGAAATTGAACTTCCTGACTACTCTGGTCTAAGCGTAGAAGTTGAAGAAGCAACTGTTTCTGCAGAAGATGAGCAGAAAGCTCTTGACGATCTTCGCGCACGCTTTGGCACCCTCAAAGTTGTCGACCGCCCCGCTGCAGACAAAGACTTTGTCACCATCAACCTTACTGCCTCTATCGACGGCGAAGAAGTAGACGCTGCAAACGACCTCTCTTACCAGGTTGGTGCAGGAACCATGCTTGAAGGTCTAGACGAAGCTCTCACTGCACTTTCTGCTGGCGAGGACGCAACCTTCGAGACCAAACTTGCTGGTGGTGAGCACGCGGGTAAAGACGCTGTTGTCAAAGTTGAGCTAACCGCAGTCAAGGAACGTGAACTTCCAGAAGCAGATGACGAATTCGCTCAGCTAGCCTCAGAATTCGACACCATTGAAGAACTCAAAGAAGACCTCAAGAAGCAGGCCCTCGACTCTAAGGTTGCAGAACAAGGCGCGCAAGCTCGCGACAAAGTTCTCGCTCAACTTGTCGAACTAACGGAAGTTCCTGTCCCTGAGAAGGTCATCGAAGATCAGCTAGAACAGCACTTCAAATCTGCTGGTACTGAAGCTGACCACGATAACGAAGAACACCGTGAAGAAATCCGCAAGAACGCAACCGAAGCATTCAAGAACGAAATGGTTCTCGATGCTATTGCTGAGGCTGAAGAAATCGGTGTTGAACAGTCCGAAATCATCGACTACATCATTACCATGTCCTCTCAATACGGCATGGATCCAAACCAGTTCGCTCAGATGCTAGAAGGCTCTGGTCAAGCTGGTCTTATGGTTGGCGAAGTACGTCGTTCCAAGGCTCTTGCTTCTGTACTTGAAAAAGCAGAAGTTAAAGATACCAAGGGTAACGTCGTTGACTTGTCTTCCTACCTAGGAACTGCGAAAGACGCAGAATAATCTTCTCATACGCTTGTGGGGCATTCTCTTTCGGGAGGGTGCCCCACAAGCGTATTCTCTAAACACCACCACCAAAACATTAGTATGAACAGTTCAGGCATGACACGAGATGTTTCGTTGAACGTGAACTCACACCCGAAGTGATGAAAAGTTCGCTAATCTTCTAAGTAACCGATATTTTCAATGAACCGGACGCATTCGGTATCAGCGAGTAAGGAAAAAGAACTTATGTCTCATATTTTGCCTCTGCCGTCGTTCTCTGCTGGCATTACTTCACATGCCGAAACTCCCGCAGGGGGACAAGACGACTACGTATATAACCGTCTGCTCAAAGAACGTATTATCTGGCTTGGATCTGAAGTTCGTGACTCCAACGCAAACCGCATCTGCTCTCAAATGCTTCTACTCTCTGCAGAAGACCCTGAAGCCGACATCTATCTATACATCAACTCACCCGGCGGCTCTGTTACTGCAGGTATGGCAATCTATGACACCATGCAACTAATCCCTAACGACGTCGTAACTGTTGTAACAGGTATGGCTGCATCTATGGGGCAGTTCCTCCTGACCGCAGGAGCACCAGGAAAACGCTATGCAACTCCTAACGCTCGAATCCTCATGCACCAGCCTTCCGGCGGTCTAGGAGGTACCGCCTCAGACATTCGCATTCAAGCAGAACTTATCTTGGACATGAAAAAACGCCTATCGCAGATTACTGCAGAGCGCACTGGACAAACTTTGGAAACTATCCTCAAAGATAATGACCGCGACAACTGGTTTACCGCAGAAGAAGGTCTTGCCTACGGTTTCTTTGACCATATTGCTACCAGCGCAGGAACACAGGTCTCAGCACAAAAATAATTGTGTATCAACAAAATTTTGAGGAGAAGAAAATGAATTATAATCCCACATCAATGCCTGCTCACGTCATGCCTAGCAACCGTTACGTCCTGCCAAATTTTGAAGAGCGCACGCCCTACGGGTACAAGCGTCAAGATCCTTACGCTAAGCTCTTTGAAGACCGTATTATCTTCCTTGGAACCCAAGTCGATGATGCTTCAGCCGATGACATTATGGCTCAGCTGCTCGTACTCGAATCCCAAGACCCAGACCGTGACATCACCCTGTACATCAATTCTCCCGGTGGATCTTTCACCGCAATGACAGCAATCTACGACACCATGCAGTACATTCGCCCTGAGGTGCAAACTGTTTGCCTAGGTCAAGCAGCTTCTGCAGCAGCTGTGCTCCTAGCTGCTGGAACACCCGGAAAACGTCTAGCTCTTCCTAACGCTCGTGTGCTGATTCACCAGCCAGCGCTAGGTGGACAACAAGGTGGACAGGCCTCAGACATCGAAATTCACGCTAACGAAGTAATGCGTATGCGCCAATGGCTTGCAGACACTCTCGCACTACACTGTGATAAAGACCCCGAAGAAGTAGATCGTTCCATTGAACGAGACAACATCATGACAGCGCAAGCTGCCCTTGAATACGGTCTCGTCGATCAAGTACTTGAATCACGTAAAGCCGTAAAACCAAAATTTAATACTGCAGAAGACTACAGCTAACAAGTTGTGCTGAGCCCCTTGAACCCTCAACCTGATATGAGTGTTCAAGGGGCTCACTTCTTTATTCACAATAAAAAAGAAAACAATAGTATAGTCTTACGTCAAACACCTCAAGCGTCGTTATGATAGAAGTCAAGACTCTGTAATACAACCGTAGTTAAGACTTAAAACTGTGTGTAATTTGGACTCTGAGAGAATCAAGGTAGCCTAGAGACTGACAGAATCCGACGGAAAGGAACAGCAGCGTGGCGAGAATCGGCGAGGCAACCAACCTTCTCAAATGCTCCTTCTGTGGCAAAAACCAAAAACAGGTTCGCAAACTCATCATGGGGCCAAATATTTACATTTGCGATGAATGTATCGAGCTGTGTAATGAAATCCTTGAGGAAGAATTATCAGAAACTCGCAAAGATAACGAACCGCTGGAGCTACCCACGCCACGAGAAATTTTTGATCATCTTCAAGAATATGTTGTTGGACAAGAAGCTGCTAAACGAGTCCTCGCTGTTGCAGTCTACAATCATTACAAACGTATCCGTATGATGGAAAACCCCGTTACCGAAGCAAACACACTTCTTGCAACCGATGGGGAAGACGTTGATATCGCTAAATCCAATATTCTTCTGGTGGGATCTACCGGTTCTGGAAAAACTTATCTTGCTCAGACCCTCGCGAAGAAACTGAACGTTCCTTTTGCTGTTGCTGATGCAACATCCCTTACCGAAGCTGGATACGTCGGCGAAGACGTCGAGAACATTTTGCTTAAACTCATCCAAGCCGCCGATGGAGACATCACAAAAGCACAAAAGGGTATCGTCTATATTGACGAAATCGATAAAATCTCACGAAAAGCTGATAACCCGTCAATTACTCGAGACGTTTCTGGAGAAGGAGTTCAGCAGGCGTTACTGAAAATCCTTGAAGGAACGGTAGCAGCAGTTTCTCCACAAGGAGGACGTAAACACCCTCAGCAAGACTTTATGCACATTGACACAACAAATATCTTGTTTATTGTTGCTGGCGCATTTGCTGGGCTTGAAGAGATTGTTAGCGGACGTGTTGGACGAAAAGGCATCGGCTTTGGTGCACGCATCGATAATGCTGGGCAGGACACCGACTTACTCCAAAAACTGATGCCAGAAGACCTTCTCAAATTTGGTCTAATCCCTGAATTCATTGGTCGTCTACCAGTTCTTGCTACCTTAAACACCTTGAACGAAGAAGACCTGACAAGAATCCTAATAGAACCTAAAAATGCTTTAGTTAAACAATACAAGCGAATGTTTGCCATGGACGGTGTGGAACTTGTTTTTGAGGATTCTGCACTATCGGCTATTGCACGATTAGCAATTGAGCGTGAGACCGGTGCACGTGGGCTACGCGCAATTATGGAAGAACTCTTACTTCCTGTCATGTTCGATATTCCATCACGTCAGGACGTATCGATAGTCATTATTGATGCTGAAGTCGTTCAAGGGGATAAAGAACCGATAATAGTGCTTGGTGCAGGAGATAACTCTCAAAAATCAGCCTAAGAGTTCAAACAATTTTTCTCTTAAAACGAGAAGACTACAGTATAAGGACTAAACCTTATCTCTCAACATTAAGGAGTCATCATGGCAGATAAAGCATCCGTAGAATTTTGGTTTGACCCAACATGCCCTTGGTGCTGGATTACTTCACGCTGGATTAAAGAAGTCGAAAAGGTTCGTGACATCGACATCGTATGGAACCCTTTTTCTCTCTCAGTATTAAATGAGGGACGTGAACTTCCCGAAAAATACCATGAACACATGCAACAAGTATGGGGCCCAGCTCGAGTTGTCACTGCAGTCGCTGAAAACTACTCTCAAAAAGAAGTTGATGCACTATACACCGCTTTAGGTGAACAAATCCATCACCAACAGAACCATGGCGGTACCCGCTACGAAGAAGCTATTGTTGCTGCTTTAGCCGTTGTCGGTTTACCCGAAGACTACGCGCAGTACGCCCATCATGACGAATACGATGAGCAGATGCGTTCTTCTACTCGTCGTGGGCTAGAACATGCTGGGGGAGACGACATCGGTGTTCCTCTGATGAGCATTAACGGAGTAACCTTCTTTGGGCCAGTGATCAGCCCCGCACCTACTGGAGAAGAAGCAGGAAAGCTTTTTGACGCTGCCCTCACCTTAGCTTCTTATCCAGGTTTCTTTGAGTTGAAGCGCCCTCGCACTGTCGGGCCAATTTTCAATAACCAGTAACACGACTTTCCTCAAGGTGAGGGGTTGGGGCACAAAAGATATTGTGCCCCAACCCCTCACTTTTGTCTTAACGACGAGATTTCTGCCGAGTGATATTGAAGGTATAGTTTACTGCACCATCGGAGGTGAACTCTAAGAGTGCATACACTTGAGATGCCATGAGCACATAGATGGTATAGGTAGTACTAATATCTTGTTCCGTACCAAAAACAAGACTCAACGCATTAGAGATAAAAGAAAAACACAATAATGCGAGGAGAATTTTACGTGCTAACTGACTTCCTCGAATCGTCCATACCACGAGGAAAATCTGAATAATTGTGATGCATAAGATAACAACAATAACAACCGGCGCAATGTATATCTGCCAGAACCTTTGAACATCTACTTCAAAGGAATCTTTCGGGGTAATCAGAACACCTAAATGTGTAACGCTCAAGAATGCTTGCAGAAGAATCACTAAAGATGTAAAAGCAGAAGCAAGCCACACACTCAACGGCGCTTGTTCTACTAATTCCCAAGGCCTACGACGATGCAGGCGCTCATATCGTTGGGCGTTGTGACTTTCATCTTGACGATTGCATACCGACGTCAAATCGAGGATAGGCAAATCCCCATCGGTAAGAATGGTGTCTCCGCCACCGTTACGGGAATGATACCCAGAAGAGAAATCCTCGATAAGATCAGAGCGTGCCTTCTGATTACAGTACAACACTGTTTCAACGACATAGTCACGTTCTTTATCTGTCTCAGCGTCAATCTTATGAGTAATTTGAAAAGTGAATAGGGAGAGTCCTACTGCTCTGTCAAAAGTTGCTGCAGCAAGCCAATCAACGGGTTCGCCACCTGGCAATTTCCAGCCTTCAGGTGCTTTCCAAAAACGAACATGGTGACGTTTGCTAGGGGAGCCATCTACCTCTTGCTGATAGGCAAAATTCTCAGAACGATGAAATAAATAAAGAGGCGAAACCGGAGCCGTCGGGTAAGGACGCTTCCTGAGCGTATTGACGATAATACGCCATGAGGATGCCAACGTAACGGGGTCTGCTTTGACCCATCCTGCTTTTTTCATCGCAGTATGAATCTCGTCTGCTGTTCCACGGAGTCCGATATTGACGGGGTCTCCGAGAAGACCATCACCTGTGCGAGTTCGTCCAATAAAATAGTCGGGAACATACAGGTCTGTCATGATGCGATGAAAACGAGGCAACGTGAGATAAGCAGAGAAGAACCAAAAACCAAAGGCGATGAGAATACCCCACCAGCTGTGATACCACGAATCAATCAGCGCTACCACCGCAAGCCAGATAGAGGCGATTCCAGCAAACACAAAATAAAGTTTATCGGCCCACCCTTCCAGAACTCGCTTTCCCATATTCATCATAAAATAGCGTTGTTTGCTGACGTTATTGGGATCTCCACGATATTTGGGGTACTGCGCATCAAAAGGGCGAGGAGAAAAATCCGACATAAGAAAATCCAAAATTTTGAAAAGAACTAAGAAAACAAAGATGGGGAGAACACCACCTGCTAAAACGCGGTGTTCTCCCCATCTTCTCGTTAACCGGATAGGTGCGGTAACGTGAGAGATATTTTAAGCTTCGGTCTCTTCTGTAAGAAGCTTAACTTTTGAGACGGCGAGCTCGACGTCGGCGACAACAAATTGAAGCTCTCGCACATTTCCAGCAGCCTTAAGATCTTCGACACCAGCTTTAACCTGTTCTAGAACTTCTTGCGATGCAGAAATAGTTGCGGTAGCCACTTCGGTACGCTGTTTAACTTGAGCTTCAGACTTTGCCTTGCGTAGACCACCTAAGGCTAGACCTACGGTAGGCAGAACCTGAACATCTGCGTTCTCGAGCACCGCTTTATAACCTTCAGATGTTGGCCATGAAGCACGGTGAACTGAACCTGAACGCCACCAGCTCCACACCTCATCAGTAGCAAAGGGTAAGAACGGTGCAAAAAGACGCAATAGTGCGTCAAGAGTTGTTGCCAAAGCCGCTAGGACAGAAGCTTGTTCTTCTTCACCACGAGAACCATAGGCACGATCTTTAATAAGTTCTACAAAATCATCGGTGAAAGACCAGAAGAACGTCTCGCATAATTGTAGAGCACGAGCATACTCGTACTTTTCAAAAGCAAGAGTGGCTTCTTCTACTACCTGTGCAAGTTTTGCCAGAAGAGAACGATCCAAAGCGTTGGTCAGAACACTTGTTTGTTCTGCAGTAGTCAATACAGAATCTTGTGTAGCGCCAAGACCGAGCACGAACTTTGAAGCGTTCAACAGTTTGATGGCAAGACGACGACCGATTTTCATTTGTCCTTCGTCATAGGCGGTATCTGCACCAAGACGAGCAGAAGCAGCCCAATAACGCACCGCATCGGAACCGTACTTTTCGAGGACTTCATTGGGGACAACAACATTGCCCTTAGACTTAGACATCTTCTTACGGTCTGGGTCAAGAATCCACCCTGATAGAGCAGTATTTGCCCATGGAACAGAGTTCTCCAAAGAATGCGAACGGACCACCGTGGAGAATAACCATGTACGAATAATGTCATGCCCTTGGGGGCGCAAATCCATCGGGAACGTTACCTGATGAAGCTGTTCATCTACTGCCCATCCGGTAGCAATCTGTGGAGTCAGTGATGATGTAGCCCAGGTGTCAAGAACATCGGGGTCTGCAACGAATCCGCCGGGTACACCGCGCTGATCTTCGGTGAACCCAGGGGCAGGCTCTGCTGCCGGATCCACCGGAAGCATCTGCTCATCAGGAATAATGGGCTCGTCGTAGTTTGGTTCGCCATCTTTATCAAGCGTGTACCAGATAGGGAACGGCACACCGAAGAATCGTTGGCGAGAAATCAACCAGTCGCCGTTAAGACCCTCCACCCAATTCTCATACCGTGAACGCATGAACGAGGGGTACCACGTCATCGCACGGCCACGTTCGAGTAGTTCTTCTCTACGTGATACGTCACGTCCACCATTGCGGATATACCATTGACGGCTTGCCACAATTTCAAGAGGCTTATCGCCCTTTTCGTAGAACTTAACGGGGTGAGTAATCTTTCGTGGCTCGCCATCCATCTCTTGAGCTTCAACAAGCATCTCAACAACAGTTTTCTGTGCAGTGAAAACGGTGGCACCAGCCATACGTTCGTAGTTAGCTCGTCCTTGCTCGTCAGTAATCCACTCGGGGGTGTCACGGCTGAAACGTCCGTCACGACCAATCAGAGCACGAGTAGGAAGCTGTAGTTCACGCCACCATGTGACGTCTGTGGTGTCGCCAAATGTGCAAACCATTGCGATACCCGCACCTTTATCGGGCTGAGCCAACGGGTGAGCCTTAACCTCCACACTGACACCAAATAGCGGTGAAGTAACAGTAGTACCGAAAAGTTCTTGGTACCGTTCATCATCAGGGTGAGCTACAAGAGCTACACAGGAAGGCAACAATTCGGGGCGGGTCGTTTCAATCCACACTTTTTCACCATTGGGGCGGTGGAAAGAAATACGATGATATGCACCTTCACGTTCTTTATCTTCTAACTCTGCCTGTGCAACTGCCGTGCGGAACGTGACATCCCACATCGTAGGTGCCTCTGCCATATAGGCATCGCCATTTTTGAGGTCGTTAAGAAACGCAAGCTGAGAGACCTTACGTGAATGAGCATCAATAGTTCGATACGTATGAGACCAATCAACAGAAAGCCCCAATGTGGTGAAAAGCTGCTCAAAGACCTTTTCGTCTTCAGTAGCTAGAGTCTCACATAATTCAATAAAGTTTTGGCGCGAAATACGTGGCCAGTCACGCTGATTTTTTGCGGGTTTTTCCGGTGCTACAAACTCTGAGTCGTAGGGGATAGCTGGGTCGCAAAGAACACCATAATAGTTTTGTACGCGACGTTCAGTTGGCAGACCATTATCGTCCCAACCCAATGGGTAAAAAACATTTTTTCCACGCATGCGCTGATAGCGGGCAATAACGTCAGTCTGGGTATAAGAGAACATATGCCCCACATGCAAAGAACCCGATGCGGTCGGTGGTGGGGTGTCAATAGAATATACTTCTTCGCGTGTTGTCTCACGGTTGAAAGCATACGTTTTTTCGTTAGCCCAACGTTCAGAAAGTTTCTTTTCGAGACCTTCTAAGCCGGGACGGTCAGGAACATTAATTGTTACGGGCGTGTCTGTGCCCTGGTTATTTTCAGCCATGCTGGTAATTCTCTCATGCTCTGGTTCTGTTCTGGGGGAAATCTGAGGTGATATCGGCAGGTGAACCCCCAAAAAATGAAAAAATACTCTGTCATTTTTAAGGAATAACTTCCGAAGATGAGCTATCTGTCGGTAAGTTGGAAATATGGTAGAGACTTATATTCCTCAAAATCCTTTTGATGCTCAAGCCCGTCACGGGAAAATTGCTGTTGTTACCGGCGCTTCCTCCGGTATTGGTAGAGCCACCGTCGAACAGATGTGCGCTAGCGGATGGACAGTATATGCCGTCGCACGTCGTGTTGAACGTCTTGAAGAACTCGCTCAACGCACTGGAGCCATCCCCACCCCACTAGATATTACCG
Source organism: Rothia sp. P6271 (assembly GCF_048512995.1). Lineage (NCBI taxonomy): Bacteria > Bacillati > Actinomycetota > Actinomycetes > Micrococcales > Micrococcaceae > Rothia > Rothia sp. P6271. Next base: position 97,454 of record NZ_JBLXXV010000002.1, read on the forward strand.
ATAGTGAAGCCGTTCAGACTGTTCGCACACAGGTCCTTGAACAAACTGACGGAAAGCTACACGCCCTCGTCAACATTTCTGGTGGTGCTGTAGGAGTCGACTCCGTCGCTGAGGGCAACCCCGAAGACTGGGCCTTTATGTATCGACTGAACGTCTTGGGTACTTTAAACATGATTCAAGCGTTTTTACCAGCACTGCGTCAGTCTGAAGAAGGAACCATCCTCAACCTCACATCTACTGCTGCTGAAGCTGGATATGAAGGTGGCGGCGGATATAACGCCGCAAAATTTGGGCAACGTGGACTGACCGAAGCGCTCCGTCTAGAAGAAGCAGAACACAATATCCGAGTCATTGAAATTAGCCCAGGAATGGTTCGCACCGAAGAGTTCTCTGCTAAGCGTTTAGGCTCTGCTGAAGCTGCCCAAAAAGTCTATGAAGGTGTCGAGAATCCTCTGACCGCAGCAGACGTTGCACAAACCGTAACTTTTGCTGTCAACGTTCCGCACCATATCAATCTAGACCGAGTGGTGATGCGCCCAGTAGCTCAAGCTGCACAATATAAAGTGATTCGTCATCTTTCTTAAACTTCTCAAGAAAGTGCTCAACGCGCCAGAACAAAAATTGTAATTTGGGTGAGTCTGCTCGCCACCAAAAACTCCATAACCACCATTATGTAGCGTTCGAACATAGCTTTGACACAAGATATGGGGTTAAAAGACCTCAAAAACACTATTTAGCTGTGGATAACCTCCAGAAAGGTGAACACTTCAGAAAACACCCTGTTAGACAGACTCCCAAAACCTGCCTAAAATTAAGGTAGTTGCAAAGACCCGGCCATCACCGGCGAGCAATCCGGAAGAACAGGCCGTACCTGCACCTAACCACTATATCGTTGCGACGAGGATAGACTGCGGAATAGATACAGCCCTAGTAGAACCGGACGGGTAAGCCCGTCACAGCAGTCACGAAGCGACTGATAAACGCTCGACTGCATTGTCTCCCCAACAGTAGACTGTTGGGGAGACAATGCACGTTAAGTAAAATCAGTAAGCAAGGTGGTACCGCGCCATATCAAGAGACCTTGAACGGCGTCCTTGCACGACCCATAAACTGACAAAACTTAAGGGATCATTCGTGACCACGAACAACATCTACCCACGCGTTAGCGCATCCGGCGCACAAAACGTCGAAGCTTCTCCCTCATTTCCCGCACTTGAAGAATCCATCCTCGAATACTGGAAAAACGACGGAACCTTCGCCGAATCAGTCAAATACCGTGAAGCAGGAGAAAACGGCTCCAACGAGTTCGTCTTCTACGACGGACCTCCCTTCGCCAACGGACTACCACACTACGGACACCTGCTCACCGGATACGTCAAAGACCTTGTAGCCCGCTACCAAACCCAACGAGGCCACAAAGTTGAACGCAGATTTGGCTGGGACACCCACGGACTTCCCGCCGAGCTTGAAGCAATGAAACAGTTGGGAATGACCGATAAACAAGAAATTCTCGACATGGGAATTGACAGCTTCAACGACGCCGCACGAAGCTCCGTGCTCAAATACACCAATGAATGGCAAAACTACGTCACCCGTCAAGCCCGCTGGGTAGACTTCGAAAACGACTACAAGACCCTCAACATCGAATACATGGAATCGGTGATTTGGGCCTTCAAACAACTTTACGACAAAGGCCTCACCTACCAAGGCTTCCGCGTCCTGCCGTATTGCTGGAAAGACGAAACACCGCTATCCAACCACGAACTCCGCATGGACGACGACGTCTACAAAGACCGTCAAGACCCATCTGTTACCGTAGCGTTCACCATTACCAACGACACCTCACTAGCGAAGAACCCTACCATCGCACAAGAACTCGCTGGGGTAGAAGCCATGGCATGGACAACCACACCATGGACCCTACCAACGAACCAAGCGCTCGCAGTTGGTCCTGAAATCACCTATGTGGTGGTCGCTGGCGCCGGTAACTACTCAGAACGTCGTTTCCTTATCGCCGAAGACTTGCTCAACAACTACAGCAAAGATCTCGGCTACGATGAGGCTCAAGAGGCACAAGAAGCTATTATTAGCCGCTACCAAGGTCGTGATTTAGAAGGTCTACGATACGAGCCACTATGGGACTATTTCACCGATACCGAAAAATGGAACACCCATAAAGCGTGGCAAATTCTCGTCGCTGAATACGTCACCACAAGCGATGGTACCGGCCTTGTTCACCAAGCACCCGCCTACGGTGAAGATGACCAAAAAGTCTGTGAAGAATACGGTATTCACGTCATCCTCTCTATTGATGAGGGCGCAAAGTTCTTACCTCTCTTTGGCGAAAAAACTCCGAGCGGGCAGAATGATCTTGCCGAAATCGCTGGCGTACAAATTTTTGAGGCGAACCGTACCATCATCAACGCGCTCAAAGCGCAAGGTACTTTATTGCGTGAAAAATCCTATGTGCACTCCTACCCCCACTGCTGGCGTTGCCGCACACCGTTGGTCTACCGTGCTATCACCTCATGGTATGTCAAAGTCACTGACTTCAAAGATCGCATGAGTGAACTGAACCAGCAGATTAACTGGATTCCTGAAAATGTTAAAGACGGACAATTCGGAAAATGGGTAGAGAACGCTCGTGACTGGTCCATCTCCCGAAACCGTTTCTGGGGTTCACCCATTCCCGTGTGGGTTTCAGACGACCCAAATTATCCTCGTATGGACGTGTACGGTTCATTAGCTGAACTCGAAGCTGACTTTGGACGTCTGCCTCTGAACAAAAATGGCGAACCAGACCTACACCGCCCATACATTGACGAATTGACTCGTCCCAACCCCGATGATCCCACCGGAAAGTCAACGATGCGTCGTGTAGAGGATGTCCTTGACGTATGGTTCGATTCGGGTTCTATGCCTTATGCGCAGGTACACTATCCCTTTGAAAATAAAGAATGGTTTGACAGCCATAACCCCGCTGACTTCATCGTAGAGTACATCGGTCAGACTCGTGGCTGGTTCTACACCCTTCACATTCTCGCTACAGCGCTTTTTGACCGTCCCGCATTCACGAATGTCATCTCTCATGGCATTGTGCTTGGCTCAGACGGACAAAAAATGTCGAAGTCTCTACGAAACTACCCAGATGTCTCTGAAGTTCTGGACCGTGATGGTTCTGACGCAATGCGCTGGTTCCTAGTTTCTTCACCTATTTTGCGTGGCGGAAACCTTATTGTGACAGAAGAAGGCATCCGCGAAGGTGTACGTCAGGTGATGCTTCCGTTGTGGAACGTCTACCACTTCTTTGCTCTATATACGAACGCCGCTCACCAAGGTGCCGGATATCAGGCGCAGCTACGCTATACCTCTGAACATGTGATGGATCGCTTCATCCTCGGTAAAACTCGTGAACTTATCACAACCGTCACCGAGGCGATGGATTCTTATGATGTAAGCGGTGCAACTGAAGCGTTACGCCACTACACGGACACTCTCACCAACTGGTATGTGCGCCGTTCACGCGAACGTTTCTTTGAAGAAGATACCGTTGCTTTTGACGTGCTCTACACGGCACTAACCACTGTGGTGAAAACGGCTGCTCCTTTATTGCCACTTGTTAGTGAAGAAATTTACCGTGGGCTCACTGGGGAACGCTCTGTGCACCTCACCGACTGGCCAGAGGCAGAATTATTCACTGACGAAAGCGATCTGATTCGTCTCATGGAGACGACTCGTTCGATTTGCTCGGCAGGTTCATCCCTCCGTAAGACTCATAAACTACGTGTTCGTCAGCCTCTACGCTCAATGACTGTTGCCGTCACTCACGGTGCAGCACTATCTGGTGTCTATGAGAACATCATTGCTGATGAACTGAACCTGAAAGAAGTGCGACTTCTTGATGCTGCTGATGTGAAACCAACAGATTTTGGTATTTCGCAGCAGCTTAAGGTTAACGCTCGTGCAGCTGGGCCTCGTCTTGGCAAGAATGTGCAACAAGCGATTAAGGCGGCTAAAACCGGAGACTGGTCCGTTGCAGAGGACGGAACAGTCACTGTAGCTGGAGGGTCTATCGCACTAGAATCTCATGAGTATGAGTTGCAAACTATTGTGGATGAAACGGCTGGGCAGTCCCATCAAGCAGTGTCTGTTCTTCCTGGTGGTGGTTTCCTCGTTCTCGACACTCAGTTAACTCCAGAGCTTGAAGCAGAAGGAATTGCTCGCGATGCGATTCGTACAATTCAGCAGGCTCGTAAGGATGCCCAGCTCGTAGTTTCTGACCGTATCGAGCTAACTGTTGCCGCACCCGAGAGAACTCGCCAAGCTATTCAGAGCTTTGAACAGCTAGTTGCTGGTGAGACCCTTGCAACTTCGGTACACTATCAGGACGCTTCAGAACTTTCTATTACCGTGAAGAAGGCCTAATTTGTCAGAAAACATGGATTCTCAATCCTTGTTGAACACCTCAAACGCCGTAGCTACTTCTGATGAAGGTAGCTACGGCGTTGAGGACGTTTATCAAGAGTTACTCTCTCGAGCCCCCGAAAATGCGATGGCACCAAGGTTGAACGCCGTTCAGGACGCCCTAGATATTTTGGGTGCGCCTCATCAGGCGGCTCCGGTTATTCATATCACCGGCACGAACGGCAAAACATCGACAGCTCGGATGATTGAGCGTTTGTTAATTGCTCATGATTTACGAACAGGGCGATACACTAGCCCGCATTTGAGCAAAGTAACAGAACGTATTAGTATCGACGGCCGTCCGGTATCAGATGAAACTTTTGTGCGTATCTGGCAAGAAATTCGCCCGTATCTGGATATGATTGACACCCAGTTGAGTGCTGCTGGTGAACCTCGTATCACCTATTTTGAGGCGTTGACTATTCTTGCTTTCGCTATTTTTGCTGATGAGCCGGTGGACGTGGTTGTCCTTGAAGTAGGTATTGGTGGGGTTTGGGATGCTACGAATGTTGCGCAAGCTCAAGTTTCTGTCGTAACACCTATCTCCTATGACCATACTGATATTTTGGGGTCAACATTGGCTGATATTGCTGCTGAAAAAGCCGGCATTATCAAAGAACAAGGTACGCTCATTAGCGCTGTGCAAGACCCCGAAGCTGCTCAGGTTCTCTTAGAACGTGCTCAAGAAGTTTCTGCTGGCTATCGTTTTGAGGGAGTAGAATTCGGTGTTCTTGCTCGTCGCCCTGGTGTTGGTGGGCAAATGGTAGATATCCGTGGATTAGCAGATACGTATACGGATGTTCCCGTTCCTCTTTTTGGCGAGCACCAAAGCCAGAATGCTGCGGTAGCTATTGCAGCTGTTGAGGCATTTTTGGGAGGAGCTGAAAAGCCTCTTAACGTTGAGCTGATTCGACAAGGATGGGAGGAGTTGACTTCTCCTGGACGTCTGGAGGTTCTTAAAACTGTTCCAACGATTATTCTTGATGCAGCTCATAACCCTCATGGTATTCGGGCTTCTGCCCACGCTTTTAAAGAATCTTTTGCTGTCGGTTCTTTGGGTATTGTCATCGGCATTTTACGAGAAAAAGACGCAGTAGGTATTTTTGAAGCGATTCGTGAAGAATACTTTGATTCTGCTGATTTCCAGACGAAGCTATACCTCACCGCATCTGAATCTGCTCGGGCCATTGACGTAGAAACCCTTAAAGATATGGCTCTTGACGCTGGTCTATCAGAATATGATGTGCAGACATACGAGTGCCTTGACGATGCTTTGAGTGCCGCGGTGGACCAGAGTCTAGAGCATGAGGAGCATTCTTCAGCGATTCTTATTACCGGTTCAATTACCGTTATCGGTCAGGTGCGTTCGTCATGGTTACCTGATGGGGAAGGATCATAATGGTTCGTTTGACAAAGGCTCAACGCCAGTGGCGACCAAGGCAGGTAAAGAAACCAAGCTCTATTAAAGTGATGTTTTCTTCTACGGTGCTAACACTGGAAGCTTTTGTGGCGTTCTTTGCGACGTTGGCGATTTTTGGACTAAATTTTAATAGCCCTCTCATCTATAAAATCATAATCTGGGTGCTAGGTCTTGCTTTGATTGGCGCATTTTTAGCTGCGCCAGCGTTTTTATGTAAACCGTGGGGCTATACCTTTGGTTGGGCTTTGCAAGGTTTGTTGATTCTTGCTGGTGTGGCTTTGCCGTCTTTGATATTTATCGGGTTGTGCTTTACGGCTGCGTATTGGTATGCGGTACGTACGGGGGAGCGTCTTGACCGTGAGAATAAAGAGCGTGAACGTGAACAGCTTGAATGGGAGAAGCAGCAGAAAAACCTGTAACCCCTGTTACACTAGGTTGCAAGATGTTGCTTCACAAGGAAGGTTCTGTTCATGAGCGAACGTACTCTGATTCTGATTAAACCTGACGGTGTTAAACGTCAACTGGTCGGTGAGATTCTTCATCGTATTGAGCGAAAAGGATACACTCTAGCTCAGATGAAAATGCTCATGCCTACTGAAAGTCTTTTGGCACAGCACTATAGTGAACACCTTGAAAAACCGTTTTATCCGGCGCTTCTAGAGTTTATGCTCTCTGGGCCTGTGGTAGCAGCTGTTTTTGAAGGTGATGAGGTTGTAGAAGCTATCCGAACTATCATGGGACCGTCTAACCCCGTGAGTGCCCCTGCCGGAACGATTCGTGGAGATTATGGGCGGGCGTGGAGTACCTCTGTGCAACAGAATTTAATTCATGGTTCTGACTCTGTGGCATCTGCTGAGCGTGAGATTGCTATCTGGTTTAATTCCTAAGCCAGTATCGTGCTAATAACCTTAGAGCGGGTGGGGACAACCAAAATTTTGGTTGTCCCCACCCGCTCTTGTATATCGGTATTGGTAACGTTTTAGAACATTCCAAGAATAATGTCGGAGAATCGGATAAAAATGATTCCGAAGATGAGAACAAAAACTAAAATGATAGCAAACCAAGACCATCCAGCGACGCTCTCACGCAAATGAGAAGGAGCTGGTATAACCCCCGCAATAACGTTTCGTGCAGTAACTCTACCTGTCATGATTATTTGGGCAACCCACACAAACATACAGAAAAGACACAGAGCATTGATTTTGAACGTGGTGTTATACCAGAGCCAAAAGACGAAGAACGTTGCTAATAAATGCCCGATATTCATGGCTAACCAGTACCAGCGATGAAAACGGGCACCTGCCAAAATAGCGGTGCTAATAGTAAGAACAATGGCATAACCGACTAACCCAATAAATGGATTAGGAAACCCAAAAGCCTCAGCATAGGGTGTGCGCATGACCGTGCCGCAATTGAGTAGCGCGTTAACATCGCAGGAAGAAACATGTGAAGCGTCGATATAAATTTGTAGACGTTCGAAAACAAGCATGCATGAAGATATAAAAGCAGCTGCACCGGCAATCAGCATCAAAAAGGCAAGTCTACGGTCAAAATTTGCCTGTTCTGTGGCGTTCATTGTTAAAGAGCCGTTATCGATCATGTTTTCTTCTGAGGTATAGGTCATGGGAGTCTCCACATGGGGGTACAAAACGTTAACTATCCTACTGTGTGAATCTAGATATTGGCTTTTCTTTTCTCGAAAGAATGCTTTAAGGGCACTTATTTTAGGAAGTATATGAGAGAATGAGCAGTGGTAGTCTTCTGCCCGCATACAGAAGTAGCTATCCAGTAGGTGGTACCGACACTGCGTTAATCAGTTTTAGACATAACGCTTAAAAGTTCAGTGCACAACGCACAGACTCGGGGAAACTACTGGCTCAGCTCATAGCGTGAAAACCTGTAATATGCCTTCAGACGTGTTCTAAGGTGAAGATATGACACGCTAGACCTTGTATCACATAACGAATAATAGCGTTGCTATAACGTTTGAAATGAGCTGAGTAAGAATAAGCTTTTGTGAGATTTTCTCACCTGAAGCGTAAGAACTAAATGCGGTTAGTTCCTTATGCAGGAGAATGTACATACTATGAGTGAAAACATCAAAAATGATGTTGAGGTGAATGAAACCGAAGCGGACTCATCATCACAAACCGTGTCAGAGGATAACTCGTTAACACTGGATTTAGAAGAAACTCCAGTAGCAGAAGAAACCTCTGAAACTGAAACGCAAACTCCCAAGACTGAGGAAGAACACACCTCAGAACTTGAGAATTCTGAAGCAGAAGATTCTTCTGAAACAGAAGCTGAGCCAGAAGAAAAATCTCAACCTAAAACACAAAAAGAAATTCTCGCAGAAGAACTCAAAAACCTTACTGCTGCAGCTTCAACCTCAAATCTGCTGTTCTTCTCACCAAATCTTGAAGAAATTGCGGAAAAGACGCGTGCAGAACGTGAAGCTCGCCGTGAAGCGCTTGAAGCAGAACGCCGTCAACGTCGACTCGCAGAAATTAATCTTGACGACGACGAAGTTACTTCGCGGCGGCGGCGTCGTCGCCGCCGTGGAGAGCAAGATATCGAAATTGAAGGTGGTACTGAAGGCGATCCTGAAAACACCGTCACCAAGGTACGCACTCCACGCCTATCAGACTCACACACCACCAACCGTGTCACCGGAGTCCGTGGCTCTACTCGCCTTGAAGCTAAGAAGATTCGTCGCCGTGAATCACGCCATTCAGGACGTCGTCAACGCGGTATCACCGAAGCAGAATTCCTCGCGCGCCGTGAATCTGTTGAACGCCAGATGATTGTCCGCCAAAAAGATGACCGAATCCAAATTGGTGTTCTCGAAGACGGTGTACTAGCAGAGCATTTTGTCTCAAAAACTCAACAAGATTCTCTCATCGGTAACGTCTACCTTGGTAAGGTTCAGAATGTTCTTCCTTCCATGGAAGCAGCCTTCATCGACATCGGACGTGGACGAAATGCAGTACTCTACGCCGGCGAAGTTAACTGGGATGTCTCCGGATTAGAAGGCACTCCACGAAAAATCGAAAATGCCCTCAAATCAGGTGATTCCGTACTTGTACAGGTCACCAAAGACCCTGTAGGCCATAAGGGCGCTCGTTTGACGAGCCAGGTATCGTTACCAGGACGTTTCTTGGTATATGTTCCTGGCGGTTCTATGACCGGCATTTCCCGTAAACTGCCCGATACCGAACGCGCTCGTCTTAAGAAAATTCTCAAGGATAAACTCCCCGAAGGTGCCGGCGTTATCGTGCGCACTGCTGCTGAAGGAGCTTCTGAAGATGAGCTCACACACGATATTAATCGTCTGCGTGCTCAATGGGAAGATATCAAGAACCTTGCTGAAGCGCCCAAAACCTTGGCTCCTGAGATGTTGTATCAAGAGCCAGATTTGACCATTAAGACCGTTCGTGATGTCTTCAACGAAGATTTTAGTGCCATGGTTGTTCAAGGAGACTCTGCGTGGGACTCTATTGAAGCTTACTTAACTTATATGGCACCGGATCTCGTAGACCGTCTACAACGCTGGGATAACGAAGAAGACGTTTTTGAGCACTACCGTATTGAAGAACAACTTCATAAAGCTCTCGATCGTAAAGTTTTCTTGCCTTCTGGCGGTTCTTTGGTCATCGATCGGACCGAAGCGATGACGGTTGTTGACGTTAACACCGGAAAGTTCATCGGCTCTGGCGGAAACCTCGAAGAAACCGTTACGAAAAATAACCTTGAAGCAGCTGAAGAGATTGTTCGTCAGCTACGTTTGCGTGATATCGGCGGAATCATCGTCATTGACTTCATCGACATGGTTCTAGAATCAAATCGCGAATTGGTTTTGCGTCGTCTGGTAGAGTGCCTTGGCCGTGACCGCACCAAACACCAAGTTGCTGAAGTGACATCTTTGGGTCTGGTACAGATGACACGTAAACGTATGGGAACTGGGCTACTTGAAGTGTTCTCAGAAGCTTGCGAGCACTGCTCTGGACGCGGACTACTTGTTCATGACCAACCTCTTAAAGGACGCTCCGGCGGCGCATCAGACTATATTCATCGTTATGAACGTACCGATCGTGAAGATCGTCGCCGTGCTCGTCATCAGAAGTCTGCGCGTATCCGCGAATCTCATGTTGAGACTCCTGCAGAAGAGTCCAACCTTGAACAGGAACATCGTGAAGAGTCTCGTCGCGCCGCAGTTGCTTCTATTGCTGCTGCAACACATGAAAATGACTCTTCTGAAGAATCCTTCGAACCTAAGAATCATCGTAAACGGAAACGTCGTAAAGCCTCACGCCGTGATGAGGATACGAAGAATACCGAACCGTTAGAGGACTCATCAGAGTTGGTGCTGACTATCGGTGGGGAAGTCGTTGAACTTCCTCATGCGCATGATCATGTAGAAGAACAGGAGTCTTCACCGGAAGATTCCTCCTTCACCTTGGAGTCTTTGGAACAAATCTTTGACTCTAAAGAGGGGCAACAGCCTAATTCCACTGATATCAATGAGTCTGACAATGATGAAGACGTTTCTTCCCGTTTTACTCAAAACTCAGAGCGTTTAGCTGCCATTCAGGCGGGGGAGGCGCGAGCTCGTGCGGCACAAAAAGCTGGACGAGACGTGCAACGTAAAGAAGAGCAAGACTCTGCTCAGAAAGACGATGCTCCGGTGAAGCGTCGTCGTTCTCGTCGTGCTTCTGCACCGGTATCTTCTGCTGGAGCATCGGTGGCAGTGAGCGTATCTACGGGGGCTAAAGCACAAGAGGTTCAGGAGCCTCGAGTCACTGGTGTTGCCCAACCTGGTCGCCAACAGTCTGTTGAGGAAGGAACTGCTCAAGAGGGCAAAGTTTCTGAACAATCTGCTGAGAATATGCCAGCACCTCGCAAGAAGCGTCGTTCTCGTCGTGTGGTAAGTGCTGGTGTAGGTTCTGCGGTTATGCGTCAAGAACTCTCAGAAGGGCATGCAGCTAAAAGTGTTGTTGCTTCTGTCACCGAAGTTTCAACGACTTCATCGCACGAAGAGCATACGGTAATGCTTGGTGTTGGTGTTTCAGCTGACCAGATTAAGCGTGAGGGACAATAATCCTATCGTTTTAAAACGCTAAAGAGGTGGTGTGCTTCAGATGGAGCGCACCACCTTTGTTTTATCTGCTTGTAAAGAAGAGTCATAATCGTTGTCTTCGCTGAAAACTCTAGCTGGTAGAAGCTATTTTTTCTAGGCTAGGTTTAAGCACTTTTACTATAGGTGCGTGAATATCAGGACACGGGGTGCTCTCTGTTGAGAGCTGAGAAAAACCCGCAGAACCTGCTCTTGTTAGTACAAGCGAAGGGATGTCGATTTTATGGGCGACACTTTAACATCACATAGTCTTTCTACCCAAAAACGTGAGTATCCACGGGTGCTTACCATTGCCGGTTCTGATTCTGGCGGTGGGGCGGGTATCCAAGCCGATTTAAAATCTATTGCAGCCCATGGCGGGTATGGTATGAGCGCTATTACTGCGTTGACTGCTCAAAATACTCGTGGTGTGCAACAGGCCTTTTTCCCTCCTGCACAGTTTCTATCCGAACAGTTAGAAGCAATTAGCGCTGATATTGATATCGATGCTGTCAAGATTGGCATGTTGGGAACTTCTGAGGTTATTACTGCGGTTCGTTCATGGTTACAGAAATATCGTCCTCCTATTGTGGTATTAGATCCTGTCATGGTAGCTACAAGTGGAGATTCTCTAGCAGAAGAAGAATCCGTATCAGAGCTTTCTTCATTATTTTCTTATGCTGATGTCATCACTCCTAATGCACATGAGATGGCTGTCCTTTTAGGTGAAGACGCTACGGAGCAATGGGAAGTGCTATGTTCTCAGGGGCAGCGCCTAGCTGATCGTCATGAGGTTGCAGTTCTTGTTAAAGGTGGCCATTGTTCAGGGGAGTGGACTTCTGATGCGCTGATGATGCCAGGTCATAGTGAACCAGTATGGGTTGGATCCTCTGAACGTGTGCAGGTTCGCACGACACACGGTACTGGTTGTTCTTTCTCTGCTGCTTTGGCTACCGAGCTTGCGCGTACAGGATGTTGGCAAACGGCCTTGGAACGCGTCAAGCGGTGGATTACTGGGGCTATTAAAAATGGCGAAAAACTTGATGTTGGTGGCGGCAACGGGCCGATTGACCATTTTTATCATGTTCATTCTGTAATCTCTGAACAAAGTGCGCGACTAAGCGACCTTGATAGGTACCTTCTGCATGCACAGGAGGTCGATATGGTTCGGTTGCGTGAGAGCTTTTCTGAATATGTATGGGAGTTAAGTACCTCTATCAGAGAACAGGTTAACAGCTGTCCTTTTGTTGAAGGTCTTGGTAATGGGTCTTTATCTCAGGACGCTTTTATTTATTATTTAGACCAAGATGGTTTATATCTTAAGGAATATTCTCGGGCGTTAGGTCAGGTTGGTATCGCTGCGTCAGATACTGAATCACGGATGTTCTTTGCTCATGGGGCGGTGGAGGCTGTTGAAGTTGAATCTGAATTGCATCGTCGCTGGGTGAGCCGTTTTAGTGATTCTGCGTATGTTACGGGTATCCCAAGTGCGACGACAGAGGCTTATACCGATTTTCTTCTAGCGCGTACTGGTGAAAGTTATGGTGTTGGTGCGGCTGCTGTTCTACCGTGCTATTGGTTATACGCTGAGATTGGGAAAAACTTATATACTGCTTATCAGGAGTATGAGGGAAAGCACCCCTACGGGGAATGGCTTGAAGCGTACTCTTCGGAGGAGTTTCAGACATCAGCTCAGCAGGCTGTGAAGTTCGTCAACAAAATAGCTAGAATAGTGCCAGATTACGAGCTTATCTGCATGAAAAACGCGTTTTTGAGGGCTTGTTGGCTAGAGCTACGTTTCTTTGAAGAACCAATTTCGGCGTGTCACTTGCCCTTGCGGGGGTAGTTGTCGTAGTCTTGTCTTTCGGTGCTTCTTAAGTTCGTTTTACACGTTCGAACCTGAGGGAGATACCACTGGTAGGAAACTACTAGATATGCTCGATGAGCGCGAATCCTTAGAAAGCTCAAGATTCAACGAGAAATCTTCTCAGAGTCTTGTTGCACTACATGTTTTGGTACCAGGATCTGCGCTCTTTCGAAAAATTGTTCAATATAAAGACGTCGAGAGAAGTGAGTTCCCAAGTGGCATACGCGATTGTCCGCGCTGGCGGCCGCCAGGAAAAGGTTTCCGTAGGAGACCTCGTTACCCTTGACCGCGTCGCTGGCGAGCCCGGTAGCACCATTGAGCTACCTGTACTGCTGCTGGTAGATGGGGACAAGGTCACTGCAGATGCAAAGACCCTGGCTTCCGCCAAGGTAACTGCTGAAAAGATTGAAGACCTCCGCGGTCCTAAAATCGTTATTCAGAAGTACAAGAATAAGACCGGTTATAAGAAGCGTCAGGGCTTCCGCGCAGAACTTACTACCGTTAAAATCACTGCGATTAACGCGTAAGTTCCCAACGTCCCGGATTTTCACATAATCTTTTACCTAAGGTAGGCACAGATGGCACATAAGAAGGGCGCAAGCTCCACCCGCAACGGCCGTGACTCTAACCCCCAGTACCTCGGTGTTAAGCGCTATGGCGGTCAGACCGTCAACGCAGGCGAGATTATCGTCCGCCAGCGCGGCACCCATTTCCACCCCGGCAACAATGTTGGCCGTGGCGGAGATGATACTCTGTTTGCTTTGGCAGCAGGTCAGGTTGAGTTCGGTACCCGTAAGGGCCGTAAAGTTGTCAACATTCTCGAAGTAGCTGAGTAATCTTAGCTATTACAGAATGAATAGAAGAGGGCATGCACACCTTGTGTTTGCCCTCTTTTGCATATAGTAAGCTGTTAACCTTCAGAGGTATAGCGTTAAATATCAAGACACTATTGTCAATAGGCGAAATATACGAGAAATAGTGTCTCAACGAAACAAGGAGAATTTTTCGTGGCAGAATTTGTTGACCGCGTTGTACTACATGTATCTGGTGGCCATGGTGGCAACGGTTGCGTATCTGTTCGTCGCGAGAAGTTCAAACCACTGGGTGGGCCTAACGGCGGTAACGGCGGTAACGGCGGAGACGTTATTCTCACCGTTGACGGGCAGTCCACTACTTTATTGGAATATCACCATACTCCACACCAGCGTGCCCCTCATGGAGATATTGGACGAGGCGATATGCACCATGGGTTTAACGGGGAAAATCTCGTACTATCAGTACCTGAAGGAACCGTCGTCAAAGATAAAGATGGCAACGTTCTTGCGGACTTATTGCACGTTGGCGATGAATTTATTGCTGCCCGCGGGGGACAAGGCGGACTAGGGAACGCTGCCTTAGCGTCAGCAAAGCGTAAAGCACCAGGATTTGCTTTATTGGGTATCCCCGGTGAAGAACGCGATATCGTTCTCGAACTCAAATCAATTGCAGATATTGCCCTTGTCGGTTTTCCATCAGCGGGTAAATCTTCGCTGATTGCAGCTATCTCTGCTGCTCGCCCTAAAATTGCTGATTACCCTTTTACCACCCTTATTCCTAACCTCGGTGTAGTACAAGCTGGTGACGTTCGCTATACGGTAGCGGACGTTCCTGGCCTCATTGAAGGTGCTTCAGATGGTAAAGGGTTAGGACATCGTTTCCTGCGCCATGTTGAACGTTCTTCTGCTCTTGTTCACGTCATCGACTGCGCCACTTTAGAGCCGGGCCGTGACCCTATCTCTGACTTTGACATTATTTGCGGTGAACTTGAAAACTACGAAGTTGATCCGACCGCTGGTGTGACAGTTCCTTTGCACGAACGCCCTCAAATCGTTGTGTTGAATAAAATTGATGTGCCTGAAGCTCGTGAATTGGCTGATTTTGTTCGTCCTGAATTTGAAGAGCGCGGCTACGAAGTATTTGAGATTTCTACTGCCTCGCATGAGGGGCTACGTCAACTGACTTTTGCGATGGCAAAAATTGTTCAAGAAGATAGAGACCAAAGAGCTGCAGAAAAAGAACAAGCTGGTGAAGATATCGCGGTGATTCGTCCTAAAGGATTCCGCCATCGTAAACAGCAAGAATTCATAATTCGTCGCGAAGAACGAAACCTTGAGCCATTGTTCCGTGTGATTGGTAAGAAACCTGAAAAATGGATTTTACAGACAGACTTTAATAATGATGAAGCTGTCGGCTACCTTGCTGATCGTTTTGCTCGTCTGGGTATTGAGGAAGAACTCTTCAAACAGGGTGCTCGCGCTGGAGATGCTGTTGTGATTGGAGAATCAAACGATTCTGTTATCTTTGACTGGGAACCTACGATGGTTGGCGGTGCAGAACTTCTGACCTCTCCTCGTGGAACCGATGTGCGTCTTGAAGAAATTGTTCGTCCGACCCGTGCTGAGAAACGAGCTGAGTACAAAGAACGTATGGACGCTAAGGCTGCTGCTCGTGCAGAGCTTGAGGCTGAAAGAGCAGCGGGGGTTTGGACAGAATCTGTTGATGCTAAGAAAAAAAATAGCTAATTTTCTGGGCTTTCTTTGTCGTATAAGAGTGTCTTCGCAGAGCGCATAATTGCTAAGATTCTATTTTCTCATTGGTGTTATCTCACATTAAGAGTGAGATAACAGGTAGCATATGAGTGGGCTTTGAGCCTGCACCGCACAATAATACTTTGATGGAAGGAACTTCGAATATGCGTGAGGCACTAATTTTAGCGAGTGAACACGGCGAACACGCTGAACATCTTGTATATGGCATCCCAACCTATGTGTATCTAGCATTAGCTGTGATTGCCTTTACCGTAATGTTCTTTATTTGCATTTCTTTTAGTGGTCGTGGTCTTGTTCGTCCTGAACATGCTCCTAACCATATTGGTAGCGATGAAGTTGAAGCACTTGCTGATTATCACGCAAAGCATGGTCACTAGTCTTTGCGTCTTTGGCTCATGAGCTATAACTTGGTGTAGCTTTCGAGCTGATGAAGCATAGCTTTCATTTCAAGGAGTCCTGTGCAGCAGGAAAATGCTGGTCAACCAGCCCCAAAAAATATGCATTTTCGTGTCCCCGGCCGTACTCGGCTGGGGGTTATGGGTGGCACTTTTGATCCCATTCATCATGGTCACTTGGTGGCAGCTAGTGAGGTTGCTGCTCGTTTAGATTTAGATGAAGTCACTTTCGTTCCGACGGGGTTACCTCTTCAGAAAAGTAAGCAGCGGACGGTAACTCCTCCCGAAGACCGCTATTTAATGACGGTGATTGCGACTGCCTCTAACCCTATGTTTACGGTGAGTCGGATTGATATAGATAGAGCTGGCCCAACGTATACGATTGATACGTTGACGGAGCTACGAGCACAACGTCCTGATTGTGATTTGTTCTTTATCACTGGTGCTGATGCTATGAACCAACTTTTGACGTGGAAAGACGCAGATAAGTTATGGGATCTTGCGTATTTTGTGGGGGTGACCCGTCCTGGTCATGAGCTAGAAAAACCAAAGGTTGATCAACAAAACTATGCGTTGATGGAAGTTCCTGCATTGGCCATTTCTTCAACGGATATTAGGGATAGGGCGATGGCGCAAGCACCTATTTGGTATCTGGTTCCTGACGGTGTTGTGCGATATATCGATAAACATCATCTATATGATGGAAAATCTTTGGATGAAAAGAATACGTTAGAACCGTAAAAGAATTCTGCTCATGCGTTATCGTGCAGAGAATTGGTCTTCACCATAGGTTTTCTAAAATGTTGGTATCTTTTACTGTTCAGTATTGCGCAAGAGAATAAACAAGACACCAACACAGAAGTAGCAGCTGTTCTTTTCTTATGAACATATAATGAGATAAAGATCGTGCTGCACTATAGTAGTTGGTAAAATCTTCAAAAGAATATTATCTATTTGATGCTAATAGTTTGAGGGGAATCAGTGACAGAACATAACGCTGAGGAACAGAAAGATTCAGTCGAGGACTCTTACCTCTTCGAATCCTTTGTGACCGAAGACGGAATTGAGGTTCCGCCTCCTACTCGCCCTATGGGGCCACGTCGTCTTGCGCGTTATCGCATTGATGCCGCAGCATATTTGCGTGCTTTACGCGACGGAACTGAATTGCCTGAAGAACCTGTTGCATACATGCCAGCTACCAAGGTTAGCTCACCTGAAACATCGATTAGTGATGAGGCTTTGTCTGTTCAACAACGCTTTTCTGCGTTAGCTGAACAAGGTGACATTCGCGCTCATGATGATTTAAACGGCGAACAGTTCACTGGCGAGAATGATACGCGTGCAGATGTTGGCGTGATAGCAGCTACTCCCGGTGAAGAGGTTTCTTCCTTGCCATCAGAAGGCGAGCAAGAAGATACCCCTGATGCTTCTACGCATGCTGTTTCTGCAAGTGACTATTCTTTTGATGATGAACTCGTCAGCGTAGAAGATTTTGATGACTCCAAAACAACTGATGCGTTAGTGGCGGATGTTGACGAGCCTTCTCTTTCAGACGCTTTATCTGAATCAACATCTGAAGATGAAGTAGAAGAATACCGTGAAGAGCCAATCCTGCCCAAGCCGGTGGCAGCGGTAGATGCACACGGCTTAGATTTAGAATCTTGTGACTATCATCTGTCAGAAGATGTCTCTTCTGCTGGGGAAGAGGATTCTCTTGTGCAGCAGACAGAAGATTCTAATACTTCTATTCCGTGGGAAGGTACTCTTTCGTCTTCTGCGCAGGAAGCTTCCGTAGATTCTGCTGGGGCTGAAGAAACAGCCTTGACTCTAGAAGATACTGTAGAGTCTGAGGAAGAGGAAAGTTTTGTGGGAGTCCTTCCTATTGCAAGGAAAGATACTTCCTCTGAACCAACAAACTTTGCTGACGACGTTGCCTCTATCGCTCAGAAAACAGCTAAAGGGCAAGAAGCTCTTAGTCAGAGTTCTGTTGTAGAGCAAGAGACATTGAGTATTCGTGAACAGCTTGCTGCTTCAAGTGCGGAACATCATCATGACGCTTCCTCGCCAGTAAATGTAGAAGATTCCGAGAATGTGGATTATTCAGCACCTGAGAATGCAGAGAGTGAAGTAGAGTCTTCTTCTAAGATTTGGCTCTTTATTGTGCTGGCTCTTGTTCTTGTGGCTGTTATTGCTGTATGGTTTGTATTCTTTCAGTAATTTTTATTCTTAGATGATTCGTATCCTCGGTTTTAGTGGATATGAAGTGTCATGAAAGGACACGATGACTGCTTCCCCTCGATCCGTCGAAGCATTGAAAATTGCGGCTCAAGCTGCTGAGGACAAACAAGGGACAAACCTCTTTGCTGTAGATACTGCCGAGAGAATGGGCCTTATTGATGGGTTCCTTGTTGTTTCTGCGCATAATGAGCGCCTTGTGAACGCCATTGTTGATGCAGTGGAAGATGACCTTCGTGAAAAGATGGACATGAAGCCCACTCGGCGTGAAGGCCGTTCTGGTAGGCGTTGGGTTCTTCTAGATTTTGAAGATATCGTGATTCATGTTCAGCATGAAGAAGACCGTGCTTTCTATGCTCTTGATCGTTTGTGGTCTGACGCTCCGCGTATTCCCCTTGGGTTAGAAAGCGAAGCGCCAGCGTTAGAAGAGGTCGACCAAGAAAAAGATCAGCAAATGATTCGTGAGGATGAGCTCTAAAGCTTGATGTCATCTTTCTTGCAGAGGCTAAACGTAGAGCAAGCATACAGTTTGAGGTAGTTTAGCTTCTGTAAGAGGGTCTTTGGAGACAAAGAATCATAGCAAAAATCTTCTCAAGATATTTGCCTCCTATCTTTTTTGTCGTGTATGATAGATGAGTACTTTGGTACAAGAAAAATATATATGGGGATATGGCGCAGCTGGTAGCGCACTTGCATGGCATGCAAGGGGTCAGGGGTTCGAGTCCCCTTATCTCCACTAGTTTATGATTTAGCTACATCAGTTTATTGAAGCGCGTATAAAATATTTTGGGAAGTCTATTTAATTTATGGGTGTTATTTGCTGCGAGGTAAGTAGTTACCCGCACAAGGCTTAGTTTTAAAATTTATTATTTGTGTATGTAAAGTGTTGTTGAGCTATCGAAACGTTGTTTTATATGGTAATAAATATAAATTGGAATGTTTTTATTCTGTAGCATATATATTATATAAAATACACTTAATGTAAGTCTAAATTTATTTAGATAACCCGTCTATATTCAGTACTGATTCGCATTTTAGAAGTTATTTTAGGGGAGACTTTGATTCCGTTATTAAAACACCCTCAGCTTTCTAGTTGTCTTCCAAGAGGAAAATATAGAATTTGGAGTTTTGTTATTGCTCTCATTGGATTCTTTTGGTTGCTTACCCCTCGACTTCAAGGTGTCTATATCGACCATTTACATAAAGAAGATGGAAGCATCTTCCTTAGCGAATCCCTAAAAAATGGAGGTGATTTGTTTAACGTTTATACAGGATACCTCCATGTTTACCCGCGAGGGATTGCTAACATTTGTAGTTTGAACAACCCTGAATACTTCTCACATTGTACAGCGCTCTCGGTTGCTGCTATACGTGTTGCTCTCTTCTTCCTCTTACTGATGCTTTTGAACCCTTATGTAAAAAATGTTTGGTGGGCAATTGCAGCCGCAGCTTTAGTTATATTTGGTGGATCTGGACAGCAAGAAGTTCTTGGTAATATTACAAATCTTAGGTGGTTTTTAGACGTAGGAGCCACGGCAGCACTATTGGGAAGTTTTACAACGATACCTGGAATTCTATTAGCATTATTTCTCATGATTGGTGGAGCCCTTTCAGACCCCCTAACCATTGCTTTGCTTCCTATCGCTCTTTGGCGTCTTATTGTTCTTCCTGCTAGGGCAAAAATAGTTCCGCTAGTATTCTTCCCTATAATCTTGATTCATATTATGTTACTAGAACCGCATGCTAGGACTTCAGTGATACTAGACTTATTGTCGGCTCCTATAACTTTTCTAAATGCTCTAGTTGTACGTGGAATGACAGTTCCTTTAACTGGAGAATCAGCTGCTCAACTTTCGGTGCTATTAGTTGGGGCTTTCCTTACTTCTCTAGCTACAGTAACTATCTTCGTCTACACGGTTTGGACTTGTTATAAACAGGCTCCCCTGCCAACAAAAATTATGTCTTTCCTGTTGTTTTCTGCGGGAATTCTATTTCTAACGGCAACAATGAATTTTGCAACTTTAGATATTATTTCTGTGAACAATGGAGTAGCAAAAGCCTCTCGTTATTCATTAATTGCTTCAATATTCGTTCCTGCTTCTATTTTAATTCTATTGAGTTGGGCGGAAGAAGGGCTGTACCAGAAAATATCAAAAATAGTATTTTGTGGCTTGCTGGTTGTCGGATCTTTAGTGGATTCACGAGGTGATGAGTGGTCTACTCGAGGTCCTTCTTGGAGTGAAACGGTACAAGAGGTTCGTAAGGAATGTGCAAATGCTAAACTTGAGACAGTGAAAGTTCCAATTACCCCTCAAGGTGTACCAAAAGAGTGGTCAGCTACTTTGACTTGCAAATGGGTTACTTCTTACTAGCATTTGGTTATATTTTTAGTGTAAAAACAAGTATTTTGACGTGGGAAAAGTAAAATTTATTGACGAACTGTCGCAAAATACCTGAAATATACCCCGTATTTTACTCGGAACACGCTATATTTTTGGGTATGGCTAATAAATCAGTTTTCGCTTCAATTGCATTGGTCGCAACGGCTCTACTTAGTGGTTGCGCTGAAGGATCAGTTCCTGGTCTTACCATCGAAAAGACCTCAGGTTTCGAAGAAAATCGTGACTTCGTGGTTATTGAGACAGAAGTGGTCACTGGCAATGCAGAAATCGGTGAAAAGCCACAACCTGGTACAGCGCGTTTCTTTATCGATCAGAAAGAATTCTCTGGTAACGAACATTCTTTTGGCGCAGAGCCAACTTTCTACCGAGTTAACGCAGACGACATTCATGACTTATCAGGTCATGTTATTGCGGTATCTGTTTATGCTAAAACACCTGAAGAGACTGTTCGGTGCGCTATCAAATCGATGGGAATTTTTGAGCCTGTAGAATCTGCTGAAGCAGAAGGTGAAGGTGCTGCCCACTGTGTTTTGACAATGCACTAAAAGAAAAACTTTTTAATGGTGTGAAGGTTCGTTATAAGACGAATCTTCACACCATTGTTTCGTTAATGTGAAAAACTAGAGGTATGGATTCATTAGGCACTCAAGACCTACGTCAGATGGCGAGTGAAGCAGCTGATGGTGCTGCTCATCTGGGATATCGTATGGCGGGTTATATCCACCAATGGAGAGAAAAACGAGCGCGCAGAGCAGATAAAGAACCTGTTTTTGTTCCTAGCGTTGGCTATGGCACAACACGCTGGGTTCGTGTCCTAGGGCGAGCACTCTATAAAACTGATCTCTTCGAAAAGTTTTTTGATGCAGGGCATGATGATGCGCCCGAACAAAAAATCCGTGGTTGGCGTTCTTTCACCGCAATAGCGATTGCTCATGCTGAAGTGTCGGTTCAGATTGGTTCACAGACATTCTTATTGCGAACAGACCGTGGCGGTGTACTAGACGCACAACTAGAAATCTCTCTAGAACCTGGTTTACATCAGGTGATTATGTCAGTTCTTGGGGGAGAGAGCGCAGAAACAACTGTGTATGTTGTTCCACCAGACCAAAAAATTGGTGTTATTTGCGATGTCGACGACACTGTCATGGTGACAGCTCTTCCTCGTCCGCTCCTAGCTGCGTGGAACTCTTTTGTTTTGAATGAGCACGCTCGTATTCCAACTCCCGGTATGTCTGTTCTTTTAGATCGTATCCACCGTGAACATCCTCATGCCCCGTTTATGTACCTATCAACGGGGGCGTGGAATATTACGCCTACATTACAACGTTTCCTGTCCCGTAACGCTTACCCTAAAGGAACATTTCTGCTAACTGACTGGGGCCCGACCCCTGAATATTGGTTCCGTTCCGGTACAGAACATAAGGTGGATTCGCTTAAGCGTCTTGCTGCAGAATTCCCTGAGATGAAGTGGATTCTTATTGGGGATGATGGGCAAAGAGATCCTGAGATCTATAGCGGGTTTGCGGTGCGTTACCCTCAGAATGTTGCCGCTATCTTGATTCGTAATTTGACGATTGGTGAGTCTGTCTTAGCTTCTGGGCGGGTATGGGGGGATAGTCGCGCTCAAGAAATTACTAAAGGTAAGAGTTGGTCTGAAGCTAATGACGGAGCGAGCCTTATTCGTGAATTGCAAAATAGAGGGCTTCTCAAAGACTAGAGGTGCAATTCGAGCTACCTAGTATTTGGGGCGTTGAGTCGTGTTTGAAGGTTCTACAAGAGGGGTTAAGAAGCTCCTGTAAAAGGCTGCTTGACCCCTCAACGGGGGATGTGATATTTCATCCTAGGCGACACACCAAGAGCAAAAAAGCGTTAAAAATTTCTCTCAGAAGTGCCGGTAACAGCAAAGTTCAGGTTTGGGTTGAATCTCCTCCGTTGAGAACACGGGGCGCATTGGTGACACCTTTTTGCCGGTGTGTTAGAGACCTCCAAAAGGAGGGTGTCTAGACAGGTGTTTAAATGGAATTGTGGATAACTGCCATAAGCCCTATAAATAAGCGAAAAATGCTGTGGATTAAGAGAAATGGCGAGTAGACCACACTATCTAGGGTATCTAGAAGTCCTCGCACACTAGATGTAGTATTAATCCGTTCGTTGCTCACCGACTTGATAAACACTAGTCTTCAAAGAGCTCACCACAACGAACCCATAATCTATAGCCCTACGACGAGAACCTATCGCCACCTGCTGGTGATACCAAGGAGATAACAATGTCAGTAACGGTGTACACTAAACCGGCTTGTATGCAGTGCAATATGACATATCGTGCACTAGAGAAAAACGGTATCGAGTACAACATCGTAGACATCACCGAAAACGAGCAAGCGCTCGAAGACATCAAAAAACTCGGTTATCTCCAAGCCCCCGTCGTTATTGCTGGAGACCAACACTGGTCAGGCTTCCGCCCAGATCTCATCAGCTCCTTGAGCGCATAAACCTTTGAACCTCGCATCACCTCTGGCTCATCACCGCACCCTAAACCGCATAGATAAGGTTGGAGCTTCTCATGGAACAACAAACACGCGAAGCAGACTCCACCGTGACCACCACATCTGGTAGCCCTCTGGTTGTTTACTTCTCATCGGTTTCTGAAAATACTCATAAATTTATTCTCAAAACAGGGGTTCGAGCTATACGCTTACCTCTAAAAACTAGCGAAGAGACACCACGAGTACACGAACCATACGTACTCTGCGTTCCGAGCTACGGCAGACCCGGCGGATCAGGCTCTGTTCCACCGCAAGCCACAAAGTTTCTTAACGTTCCAGAAAACCGTGCCCTAATGCGCGGAGTCATAGGAGCGGGAAACACCAACTTTGGTTCACTCTACTGCGTCGCCGCAGATATTGTGTCAGCAAAATGTCAGGTTCCTGTCCTCTACAAATTTGAGCTGATGGGAACACCCGAAGACGTCACTAACGTTCAAGAAGGATTGGAAAAATTTTGGATTCAAAACTCCCTGTGCCCGGCATGAGCCACGAACCTGGACACGAAGATCCCACCGTGCCAGAAAAGTTCCGCGGACTTGGATATCACGAACTCAACGCTCTTCTCAACCTTTATGATGAAGACGGACAAATTCAGTTTGACGCTGATCGTCAAGCCGCACGCCAATACTTTCTCCAGCACGTCAATAACAACACCGTTTTCTTCCACGACTTGGAAGAAAAAATGGACTACCTCGTCAAACACCAATACTATGAAGAACGCATCTTTGAGATGTATGACTTCGAGTTCATTAAATCTCTTTCTAAATTGGCGTACTCCAAAAAGTTTCGGTTTCCTACCTTTTTGGGTGCATTCAAGTTTTATACCTCATACGCTCTCAAAACCTTTGACGGTCAGCGCTACCTAGAACGCTTCGAAGACCGCGTTGTCATGGTCTCATTGCTCCTTGCTGAAGGTAACGAAGAACTAGCCGTCAAAATTGTTGAAGAAATCATCTCCGGACGATTCCAACCAGCAACCCCAACCTTCTTAAACGCAGGTAAAAAACAGCGTGGCGAGCTCGTCTCTTGCTTCCTCCTTCGTGTTGAAGACAATATGGAATCCATCGGACGTTCCATCAACTCCGCTTTGCAACTATCTAAACGTGGCGGCGGTGTTGCTTTCGCCTTGACAAACCTTCGTGAAGCTGGTGCACCTATCAAAAAGATTGAGAACCAGTCCTCTGGTGTCATCCCCGTGATGAAACTTCTTGAGGATTCTTTCTCCTACGCAAACCAGCTAGGTGCTCGTCAAGGTGCTGGTGCAGTATACCTGCACGCTCACCACCCCGACATCTACTCGTTCCTTGACACCAAGCGTGAAAACGCGGACGAAAAAATTCGTATTAAGACGCTCTCTCTCGGTGTTGTTATCCCCGATATCACTTTTGAGCTGGCAAAGAAGAACGAGGACATGTACCTCTTCTCTCCGTACGACGTTGAACGAGTATACGGCAAACCACTTTCTGATATTTCTGTCACCGAAAAGTACTACGAGATGGTCGATGACGCCCGCATTAAGAAAACCAAGATTAACGCCCGTGAATTCTTCCAAACTCTCGCAGAAGTACAGTTCGAATCCGGATACCCCTATGTCATGTATGAAGACACCGTTAACCGTGCAAATCCCATTGACGGTAAAGTCATCATGTCAAACCTCTGCTCAGAGATTCTTCAGGTATCAGAACCGTCCTATTACAATGCTGACCTAGGATACGAGACCATTGGTAAAGACATCTCTTGTAACCTTGGCTCTCTCAACATTGCGTTGACGATGGACGGCAAAGACATCGGATCAACCGTTAACGCGGCAATTCGTTCTCTTACCGCAGTATCTGACCTTTCAGATATTCGTTCCGTGCCCTCTATCGAACGCGGTAACTCGATGAGCCATGCCGTGGGACTTGGCCAGATGAACTTGCACGGTTATCTTGGCCGTGAACGCATCAAATATGGTTCAGAAGAAGCTCTAGACTTCACCAATATCTACTTCTATACGGTCACATACCACGCGATTCGAGCCTCAATGGAAATTGCGCGTGAACGCCAAGAAACCTTCGTTGGCTTTGAGAAATCAAAATATGCTAGCGGAGAGTTCTTCCAGAAGTACATCCAACAAGAATGGGAACCTGCAACTGAACGCGTGCGTGAACTTTTTGCAGGACACAGCATCCCCACCCAAGAGGACTGGAAAGCTCTTGCAGCTGATGTTGCACAATACGGTATGTACAACCAGAATCTTCAGGCTGTTCCGCCTACAGGTTCTATCTCATATATCAACGGTTCAACATCTTCCATCCACCCAATCGCCTCAAAAATCGAGATTCGTAAAGAAGGTAAGCTTGGGCGCGTCTATTACCCAGCTCCTTACCTTTCAAACGAGAACATCGAATACTATGAGGACGCATACGAGATTGGGTACGAAAAGATTATTGACACCTATGCTGTGGCAACACAACACGTCGATCAAGGCCTTTCACTAACGCTGTTCTTCCGTGATACAGCTACCACTCGTGACGTGAACAAGGCACAAATCTACGCATGGCGTAAAGGCATCAAGACGATCTACTACTCACGTATCCGACAGATGGCTCTTGAAGGAACAGAAGTTGAAGGTTGCGTTTCCTGCATGCTCTAATGTCGCTGTGCGCGCATAAACTATGATGGTGTGGGGTAGTAGCACTCGAACTGCCCCACACCAGAGCAACAACACATACATCACATGAGATTGTGAAGAACAGTTCATCGATAAGGAGAACACAATGATGATGAGCGAAAAGGTGAAACTGATTCACCACGTTGAAGCTATTAACTGGAACCGTATTGAAGACGAAAAAGATCTTGAAGTGTGGGATCGCCTAACCGCTAATTTCTGGTTGCCTGAGAAAGTTCCACTTTCTAACGACGTTCAGTCGTGGAAGACGCTCACTCCTGAAGAACAACAACTCACCATGCGAGTCTTCACAGGCTTGACTTTGCTCGATACCATTCAAGGTACTGTTGGTGCAGTTTCTTTGCTACCTGATGCTGTGACTTCCCACGAAGAAGCGGTGTACACCAACATTGCGTTCATGGAATCAGTCCACGCGAAATCATATTCTTCAATCTTCTCGACGCTTGCCTCAACTAAACAGATTGACGAGGTGTTCCGCTGGTCTGCAGAGAACGAACACTTGCAGAAAAAAGCAAATATTGTGATGGACTACTATCAAGGTGAAGACCCCTTGAAGAAGAAAGTTGCTTCTACATTGCTAGAATCTTTCTTGTTCTACTCTGGTTTCTACCTTCCGATGTACTGGTCTTCCCACGCGAAGCTCACGAACACTGCTGATTTGATTCGTCTGATTATCCGTGATGAAGCCGTCCACGGATACTATATTGGCTACAAGTTCCAGCGCGGTCTAGAAAAAGAAACTCCTGAGCGTCAGCAAGAACTCAAGGACTACACCTTTGACTTGCTCTATGAACTGTACGAGAACGAAGTTCAATACACTCATTCTCTCTACGATTCTGTGGGCTTGAGCGAAGATGTTAAGAAATTCTTGCACTATAACGCTAATAAAGCGTTGATGAACCTTGGGTACGAAGCAATGTTCCCTGCATCGGTAACAAATGTTTCCCCTGCTATCCTTTCGGCGCTGTCTCCTAACGCTGATGAAAACCATGACTTCTTTTCTGGGTCTGGCTCTTCATATGTTATTGGTAAAGCTGTTAACACTGAGGACGATGACTGGGATTTCTAAACCAGTTTGAAGAGGTTAAAACTCATGGTGGTGTGCTTTCTATCTGAACGGGAGGAAAGCACACCACTTTTCTTAATCTGCAGAAGACATCGGATATCTTGTGTCTTGCCCGAAGACACCATGCGTTTTATCAGCGATGATAGAGATAAATATATTGTTGATATGAGGTTAAGAGGTCTGTGCTGTGCGTATTATTCTTGATACTGAACGCCCTGGAGAACATATTCATCCGTTCTCAGAGTCCGTGGAGTTCTTACGACGTGTTGCGTGCGGAGAAGATGAACAGACACTTCGCCTCTATCGTCCTGCACCAAATATGGCGTTTGGGCGACGAGACAAACATAATCCTTCTTTTGAGGATGCAGCTGAAGCCTCTCGCCGTTTAGGGTTTTTACCGCAGGTGCGACCTGTGGGCGGTCATGCTGCTGCTTATCATGCGGGTTCTTTAGTGATTGACCATTTTGCGCCCTCTGCTGATGCTATTAGTGGGAACAATCGTCGTTTTGAGTTTTTTGCACAATTTTTTGTTCAAATACTTTCTTCGTTAGGTTTTTGTGCAGAAGTGGGTGAGTTGCCGGGGGAGTATTGCCCTGGAGAATATTCAGTGTTTATCCATGCTGGAGAAGGAGAGCGTCTCAAAATTGTTGGCACAGCTCAGCGCGTTGTTTCTGGCGCATGGTGGTTTAGCACAGGGATCGTGGTAGAAGATTCTGCTCCGTTGAGAAAAGTTACCGCAGAAGTCTACCGGCATTTAGCGATACCTTTAGAGCCGAATACTGTCGGGGCGTTGAGCGATGTTATTCCTCAAATCAAGGTTGAAGATGTTGAGGACGCTGTCCTTGAAGGGTATGAGAAGTTCTGGACAGAAAGCATTATTGAATCCCGTAGGCTATAAGATTATGGGGTAATTCATAGAATGCGTTTGCCTTATGCGGGTAGGAATGTGTCGTCCTGAGGTGTCCAGCGTTGCCATCCAAGGGTGAGGTAGAGAGCAAGCGCTGCAGCATTTGTTTCGTTGATGTGGGTGCTTGCAGCCTCATGATGTTGCGTGTGCATCACATCAAGTGCATAGGTAATGAGTTCTTCGGCAATTCCTTCACGGCGTCGTGAAGGTGCAGTAATAAGTTCTAGTAGCGTAGGGGTGTTTTCTGGACCGTTGTGGTCTAGACGGTTTTTGAGGCTGAGGAGAACAGCAACTGCTCGACCGTTATCGTCGATGAGGATGGGGGAGGCTTCGGGGTAGAACTCTCCGTGTGTTCCGTTGAGTATCGTTTCTACGTAGTGTTGGGCGTTTTCTTGGGTGGGGAAAGTTGATTCATCGTATGCGCTAAAGAGGAGACGCGCAATGGCTTCATAATCTTCTTGGCTGGTAGGGCGTAGGTTGAGACGCTGAGGTGATTTGCACAGTGGAGTGATGGTGTTGGTGATGAGGGTGATGTACTTTTCCATGGCAAGTCCTAAATGTTGTGGGCAACGTCATGTATGTAAACAATCTAACGGATATTTCTCTTAAGCGGAATAGCCCATCGGTGGTGTCTTCGTGATTCTAAAACGTGGTGGGTGATAAGGACTAAGTCCTTATCACCCACCACGTTTTAGCATGTGTGTTAGCTATATGTTTATGCTGCGTGGTTGCATGTTGCGCACTGGCAGTTTTCGCAGACGCAGTTGACGCAAGCATCTGAGCAGTCGCCACATTCACATGCTGCGTGGTTGCATGTGGGGCAGTTGCAGTTGTCGCATTCGCAGGTTGCACAGCTGTCGTTGCAGTCGCCACATTCGCAGGTAACGCATTCGTCGTAGTGTCCATCGTGTTCACGGTGTACATGGTCGCCGTGGATGTAGTCTACGTGGTCGTGGTGGATGACTGCGAGGTGGCCACAGTTTGGTCCGTGGGTGTGTGCATGTGCTTCTGATTCGCGGTGTAAAGTTGCGGTGCTCATGAGTTATTCTCCTTGGTGTGTTCGTAGACATCGTTAATGATGTGCGTGACGTGATGGTCCGCTACTTCGTACATGATGCTACGTCCTGTCTGTGTGCTGGTAATAACTCCAGCTTCTTTGAGGATTTTGAGGTGGTGGGAGACGAGAGGTTGCGAGACTCCCATACAGGTGAAGAGTTCGCTGACGGTGTGTGACCCTTTGGATAGATGATGTGTCAAAGCTAAACGCAAAGGGTGTGCTAACGCTGCAAAGAGTGCAACGGAGCCACTGTACTCTGTTTCCCACGTCTTCTCGCTATCCATAAAAGAAATTTTATATAAAGATTTCTTTGTGGGTCAAGGGGTTGTTCGATAATGTATAAAAAAATTTTTATAAATGTTAGACACTCCACAAGACACTAGCCTTATCACATGAACTAAGAGCTATAACAACACTAAAAAACGCATGTACACTAAAGACAATGTGCGCTCTTGTACCGCGCACAGTAGATACCGAGCATGCCCCTAGTACGGGCGTGCACAACACACAAACAAGGAGACAGATGTCTGTCGCACATATTTCTGTAGACGTTGCCGGAGAAAAACGCACCATTGAAGACGGCACTACAGCCGCCGAACTCTTCACCGAAGACCGTGATATTGTCGTTGCCCGTATTAACGACAAACTCGTAGACCTCTCAACACCCCTACACGAGGGCGACTCTATCGTCCCCGTCAGCATCCACGAACAAGAAGGTCTAGAAGTCCTCCGTCACTCCGCCGCGCACGTCATGGCTCAAGCAGTCCAAGAGTACCGAAAAGACGCAAAACTCGGCATCGGACCATATATTACCGACGGCTTTTACTTCGACTTTGACGTTGAAGACCCCTTCACCCCTGAAGACCTCAAAAAAATTGAGAAATTGATGATCAAAATCATCAAATCAGGACAAAAATTTGTACGCCGCGTTGTGACCCAAGAACAAGCAACGCAAGAAATGGCGCAAGAACCCTACAAGCTCGAATTGCTGAGCCTCAGCCAAGGTCCCGGTTCTGGGGCTGACGCAGCAGAAGGCGCCTCCGTAGAAGTCGGCGCCGGCGATATCACCATCTACGACAACGTTCACCCCAAAACTGGGGAAACCGTATGGCGTGACCTCTGCCGTGGCCCGCACCTACCCAACACAAAACTTATCGGAAACGGGTACGCCCTCATGCGTGCAGGTGGAGCCTACTGGCGCGGTTCTGAAAAAAACCCCATGCTCCAACGCATTTACGGAACTGCATGGCCTAGCAAAGAAGAGCTTGTAGCCTACAAAGAACGTATCGCAGAAGCTGAACGACGCGACCACCGACGACTAGGAGAAGAACTAGACCTCTTCTCCTTCCCTAAAAACATCGGCCCCGGTCTACCCGTCATCCACCCCAAAGGTGGCATTATCAAACGTGAGATGGAAGACTACGTACGCACACGCCACATCCAAGAAGGCTTCCAATACGTCAGCACCCCTCATATCTCCAAAGAAGACCTGTTCTACACCTCTGGGCACCTGCCATACTACTCAGACGGTATGTTCCCCTCCATGGAACTCGATAACGGAAACTACCGTCTCAAGGCCATGAACTGCCCCATGCACAATGAGATTTTCCGATCACGAGGACGCTCCTACCGAGAGCTACCATTACGACTATTCGAATTTGGAACCGTCTACCGTGACGAAAAATCAGGTGTACTACAAGGACTCACCCGAGTTCGTATGATTACCCAAGACGACTCACACAGCTACGTCACTAAAGAACAAGCACCCGATGAGATTCGTCATCTGCTCAAATTTATGCTCAGCCTGCTAGAAGATTTCGGTATGACAGACTTCTACCTCGAATTGTCTACCCGAGACACAGAAGGCGATAAAAAAGACAAATTTATCGGCACCGACGAACAATGGGAACAAGCAACAGCAGTCCTTGAACAAGTCGCCTCCGAAACCGGTCTAGAACTTGTACCAGATCCAGGTGGAGCAGCATTCTACGGACCTAAAATCTCCGTACAAGCGAAAGACGCCATCGGCCGTACCTGGCAGATGTCTACTGTTCAATATGACTTCAACCAGCCACAACGATTCGGGTTAGAATACCAAGCCTCAGACGGAACACGTCAAGAACCTGTCATGATTCACTCTGCAAAGTTTGGATCTTTTGAACGTTTCCTTGGCGTACTCACCGAACACTATGCAGGTGCATTCCCCGCATGGCTATCGCCCGTACAAGTTATTGCTGTGCCAGTGGCAGAAGCCTTTAACGATTACATGGCAGATATTGCTACCAAGCTTCGAGCTGAAGGGGTTCGCGTAGAAGTCGACTACGGAACAGATCGATTCCCCAAGAAGATCCGTACCGCCTCCAAAGAGAAAGTACCCTTTATTCTCATTGCTGGTGGAGAAGACGCAGAAAATGGGGCAGTGTCGTTCCGCTACCGTGATGGCTCCCAAGAAAATGGTGTGCCCGTAGCAGAAGCTATCCAACGCATTGTTGAACACATCAAGAACCGTGTGAACGAAGACCCTCGCGCAACAACTGAAACACCGGCAGAATAGAAGAAAAACCTATACAGCCAAGACATCTCATGTGTTGAAACTGTCGCTCTTGTAAAGAATCCTTCCGACAAGGAAAAACTTTACAATAGCGACAGTTTGCTTTAACACAGCAGACAGGAGGAAAAAACCACCGCTAAAATAGAGAACTATGACACATAAACTATTGCAAGCATCATCAGATATCGGGGGATACCCACAACTAGCCTCCACCACCAGCTATGACATACACCAAGCGTTAGAAGAAGCCGTACAGGCTCAAAAACTTGCGTGGAACAACATCTGTGCAAATAGCGAAACCCCAACCTTTGCAAATACTATTGAACCGTTAGAAGACAGCTACCGAGAATTCTCACGAGCAACAGGCATCTACTACACGTACCTGTCCTCTATGGGAACACCAGAAATACTAGAACTCAGCGAATACTGGGAACCCAAACTCGCCGAACACACAACCGCCATGGCGAATAACGAGCCTCTTGCTACTCGCATCGCCAACGTCGAAGAGCAAAACCTCACCTCGGCACAACAACGAGTGCTCAAGCTCTGGAAAGAAACATTCACCGACGCAGGAGCATACCTCAGCAAAGATGCACAACAACAGCTCGCAGCACTCGACGCCGAACTAGCAAAACTGAGTGCAGAATTCTCTAAAGCACTGCTGACCGGAGCGCAACAAGCAGCACTTCTCATTCACGACGAAGAAGAACTTGCAGGACTCGACGAAAGCACCCGAGAACGTCTTGCCCTCAACGCCGCAAAGAACGGACACGAAGGAGCGTTCCTTCTACCTCAAGATCTCTTTGCAGCACCGGCACTTCTTGAATCACTAGAGAACCCCGCGACCCGCGAAAAATATTATGCAAACTCCATCAACCGTGGACGAGCACACACTCGCGATGCCGGTAGCGCAGATACACCACAAACCATCCAAACTGGCGCAAAAATGTCATACCTGCGAGCGCAACGAGCAGCACTCTTCGGAGCAAAGAACCACGCAGAACTGACCATTCGCCGAGCTGTGGCACAAAAATCTGATGAAGCATTAGCGATGCTTGAAAAAATGTTGCCACAAGCATTAGCAAACTTCCGTAAAGAACTAGAAACCATGGCAGAAGTTGCGGGAGTGCCTGTTGAAGACATCCATGCTGCTGACGTACCTTACTACCTCAAACGTGTGGCAGAAGAAAAATATCGTGTCGATATACAAGCTCTACGACCCTACTTTGAGCTTAACTCTGTAGTAGAACGAGGCGTCTTCTACGCCGCCGAAACTCTTTACGGAATCAGCTTCACCGAACACCCCGAACTATCGAGTTATTACCCTGATATGCGGGTGTGGGACGTCAAAGACGAGAACGGCACTCTTATCGGTATTTTTGCTCTTGACCCGTATGCTCGCGCCACCAAACAAGGTGGAGCATGGATGAACGACCTCGTACCACGTGATGAACGCATCCAACAAGTGCCAGTAGTGCTCAACACCCTCAACATTGCAGAACCTGCTGAAGGTACGCCGGCATTATTAACCCTT
Source organism: Rothia sp. P6271 (assembly GCF_048512995.1). Classification (NCBI taxonomy): domain Bacteria; kingdom Bacillati; phylum Actinomycetota; class Actinomycetes; order Micrococcales; family Micrococcaceae; genus Rothia; species Rothia sp. P6271. The sequence goes on from NZ_JBLXXV010000002.1 coordinate 130,270, forward strand.
GATAATGTACGGACACTTTTCCACGAATTTGGCCACGCACTACATTCCTTGTTAAGTACCGCTAAGTATCCTTCTGTTGCTGGTACGAACGTTCCCCGTGACTTTGTTGAATATCCCTCACAAGTTAATGAGATGTGGATGTTCCACCCAGCAGTAGTAGGGAACTACGCACGCCATATTGATACAGGAGAAACACTCCCACAAGAACATATTGATGCGCTACGCGCTAGCGAACAGTGGGGAGAAGGATTTGCCACCAGCGAATATCTAGGAGCCGCCCTCCTCGATATGGCATGGCACACCCGCAGCATTGAAGACGGGCTCATCGACAGTTGTGAAGATGCTAAAGCCTTTGAAGATGAAGTGCTCAAACGTTATGGCTTCGACCAATACCCAGTATCTCCGCGCTACCTTACCGGAATGTTCAAACACATCTTTGGTGGAGGATACGCCGCCGGATACTATGCTTACATCTACTCCGAGATGATGGACGCAGAAACTGTTGATTGGTTTGAAGAATCCGGGGGAGCAACCCGCCACAACGGTGAAACCTTCAAAAACGCTATTCTCGCAACAGGAAATAGCCAAGACCCGGCAGAGTCCTTCCGACAGTTACGAGGACGAGACCCACGAATTGAACCATTATTACGTCGACGTGGACTACTTGAAGAATAGTTAGAACCTATTCTGCTAGGAGTATCACACTCGTATAATCTGTGTGGATGCTACCGGAAAAGACTTATCCGGTAGCATCCACAAGAATCTTTTAGCAACATTCACATAGAGCGTATGAGCCTACAGGTACACTAAAGACCATGGAGTACACCACCGATAGCTTTGAACTGCCACAAGTCCCAGATGCTTTCCAACGGCTTTGGACACCTCACCGTAAGGCATACGTCAGCGGAGGGCAAAAAGACTACCAAGAACAGACGTGCCCCTTTTGTAGTGCTCCCGAACGCTCCGACGAAGAATCTCTGATTGTTCATCGAGGTAAATACGCATACGCCATCTTAAACCTCTACCCATATAACCCAGGGCACCTGCTGATTCTGCCCTACCGGCATATCCCATATTACGATGACGCAACCGTCGAAGAACTAACCGAAATAGGGATTCTCACCCAACAAGCGATGCGTGTGCTACGTCAAGTCAGCAAAACAGACGGATTCAACATTGGGATGAACCAAGGCAAAATTGGGGGAGCCGGAATAGCCGATCACCTACACCAGCATATCCTCCCACGATGGTCCGGCGACACCAATTTCTTACCGATTATCGCCCACACAAAAACCATGTCACAGACACTAGGACAGATACACACTCTCGTAAAACAAGGGTGGGAAGAATACCTTTCAACGACAGCCAAAACTCTTTAGAGAAGGCTAAACAACTTCTAACGCACCCTTCAGCTGTTTTGCTGCGCTACGAACATCAGCAGCTTCGGTTAAAGCACGCACCACAACAATACGTGAGGCACCTGCCTGACAAACCTCTGACACCGTATCCACGTTAACGCCACCAATAGCAAACCACGGTTTCTGACCGGCAAACTGAGCAACCTGCTCAAGATACTCCACGCCTGTTGCTGCACGCCCCGGCTTCGTCGGCGTCGGCCACACCGGCCCACACGCAAAATAATCAATATTTTTATCGACAGCAGCCTCCTGCCCCTGAGACACCCCATGTGTTGAAGCACCTACAAGAACATCGGCACCTAACAACCTGCGCGCCTGCACCGCAGAAAGATCGTCTTGACCTCGATGAAAAATATCAGCACCCATAAGAGCAGCAACATCAGCACGGTCATTGACCGCAAAAAGCTTATCGTGACGACGTGCCACCTTTTTGAGAACCTCTAAAGCTGCTAGCTCCTGTTGCACAGAAATCTTCTTATCACGCAGCTGAATAATATCGACACCGCCACTATAGGCTTCATCCAGAAAAGACTCTAAATCTCCACGAGATAAACGCGCATCCGTACACAAGTACAAGCGTGCTTTTTGAAGCTTTTCAAGGCGCTCGCGACGAAGCGTTGAAGAAGAATCCACGAAAGAAGTGGCGAAAGGCTGTTGTTCATAAACGGACATAGTTTTGAGGTCTCCTTGTATCAAAAAGATTGAGGCTTATACTTAGAGTGACCTACGGGAGCGTCAGATATATCGCACCATATCACAGTAGATATATCTTCACGACGCTGAGAGGGCTAAGAGAGCCGACCGTCTTACTTGATGCGGGTTATGCCGCCGGAAGGAAGTGTTCGTCATGGGTGCGACGTTGTTTAACCCGCACGATGAAGATTCAACTATTCATCAATATATACCCGAACTATCCAAAGAACCACCCTCAACAGTAGATATTGCAGTCATCGGTGCAGGAATTATCGGATTATCGACCGCGTACCGTCTCCAAAAAATAGGGTATAGCGTTGCTATCTTAGACCCACAACCCGCTTCAGAAGCAACACGAGCAGCCGCCGGAATGCTTGCCCCAGCATCTGAAACACAATTTCGCCAAGAACCATTAGTTCAACTGATGAAACGGGCAGCGCAACTATACCCATCATTTGCACAACATATTCAAGAAGAATCCGGTATTCATGTCGGTAGACAAGAAACAAAAACCCTCGTATGCGCCTACGATCATGCTGATAAAAATGCTCTAGAAGACCTCCAACAATATCAACAAGAGCTAGGTTTAGAAACCCAAAAAATATCCATCCGAAAAGCTCGTTCTCAAGAACCAAGCCTCTCATCGCGTCTTGCAGGAGTCGTGGAAATAGCCGGCGACCACCAGATTAACCCGCGCTGGTACTGCCAAGGGCTCATACACCTCTTACACGAACAGCTCTACCCTGTGAGAGCCCAAAAAATTCTTCTCGACGCAGACCAAACACACGCCCGCAGCATCTACTGGGAATACCAAAACCCCACGACAGGGCAACAGCACACCGGAGAACTCCACGCAACATATATCATCGTCGCTAACGGCCTCGGAACCTTAGAACTTCAAGGCATACCGGCGCTCAAAGAACTCCCTTTACGGCCCGTCTACGGTGATGTGCTTCGTCTCCGCGTACCTGAAAACCAGCGCCCCTTCATCACCTCAACAATTCGCGGTATCGTCCGTTCCCAACCTGTTTACATCGTTCCCCGTGAAGACAACACCGTCGTTATCGGTGCAACATCACGTGAAGACCATATGCCCGGTATCAACGCTGGCGGAATATACCAACTACTACGTGATGCAAGAGAACTTATCCCCGCCATCACAGAACTCGAACTCTACGAAATAATCTCACGAGCACGCCCCGGAACACCCGACGACCTGCCCCTCATCGGCACAATCGAACACCACGGTAAAGCACTCAAAAACCTCATCCTCTCAAACGGCTACTTCCGTCACGGAATACTGCTTTCAACACGAGCAGCAGAACTCGTAGAACACCTCATCACCGAAACCCTCACCGAAGACGACAGAAAAGACCTCTACGCTTGCCGTCCACAACGCTTCACGCCAACCTAACAAAACCCTAAACCAACAGAGGAAAACCCCAATGAACATCACCCTCACAATTAACGGTGCAGAACACACCTATACGACACCACAAACCATCAAAAAACTCGTCGAAGACACCATCAACACCGCCCTCAACGACCAAGGAAACGCCCAAGACGGAACACCCCTTGGCATCGCCGTAGCACTCAACGACACCGTACTACCACGCAACCAATGGGCACACACCACCGCAAACCACCATGACAGGCTAGAAATCATCACCGCCGTACAAGGCGGATAACACCACCAGCACAAACAACAAACTCGAGATAAAAAGAACATGACACCAACAAACATTCCACCACTGAACATCGACGGAGTAGACCTCAACTCACGACTCATCATGGGCACCGGAGGAATCACCTCACTACAACACCTCGAAGAAGCACTCCTCAGCTCAGGAACAGAACTGACCACCGTCGCCATGCGACGATACAACCCCAGCGGAAAAGAATCTCTCTACTCCATTCTGAAACGCAACAACATCAAAATTCTGCCGAACACCGCAGGCTGCTACACCGCAAAAGACGCACTACTAACCGCAGAACTTGCCCGAGAAGCACTCCAAACACACTGGATTAAGTTAGAAGTCATCGCAGACGAAACAACACTCCTACCCGACACCTACGAACTCATCGAAGCCACCGAAACACTCGCCGAACGAGGCTTTACCGTATTCGCCTACACCAACGACGACCCCATCACCGCACGACACCTACAAAATGCAGGCGCCAGCGCCGTCATGCCCCTCGGCGCACCCATCGGCACAGGACTAGGAATACTCAACCCACACAACATCCAACTCATCACCAGCGAACTAGACGTTCCCGTCATCATCGACGCCGGCATCGGAACAGCCAGCCAAGCAACACAAGCAATGGAACTAGGCTGCGATGCTGTCCTCCTCGCCTCAGCCGTCACCCGAGCCCAAAACCCCGTAGCAATGGCAGAAGCCATGAAATACGCAGTACACGCCGGATACCACGCCTACCATGCTGGACGCATCCCCACCCGAACCCACGCGCAGGCCTCATCACCAACCGAAGGACGAATCCTCACCGGAGCACCCACCCAAGAAGACCTCACCACCTAACCTCAACGAAGAAAGCACCCCAACCATGCCACTGGCACCACTGACCACACCAAAAAAACAACTCAGCACACAAGAACAACTCCGCTACGGGCGACACTTCACCCTGCCCGGTATCGGAGAAGAAGGACAACGACGACTCGCCAACGCAAAAGTCCTCAGCATCGGAGCCGGAGGACTCGGCTCACCCCTACTGCTCTACCTCAGCGCAGCAGGAGTCGGAACCCTCGGCATCATCGACCACGACACCGTCGAATACAGCAACCTCCAACGCCAAATCATCCACAACAACAACACCATCAACACGCCCAAAACACACTCCGCACAACAACGCATCCACGAACTCAACCCACACACCAACGTCCACACCTACCACGAAAAACTCAACGCAGACAACGCCGAATACATCATCAAAAACTACGACCTCATCATCGACGGATCCGACAACTTTGCCACCAAATACCTCACCAACGACATCTGCGAACACCTCAACAAACCACTCATTTGGGGGAGTATCTCCCAATACACCGCACAAATCTCACTCTTCTGGGCACACCCCAAACACCTCAACACCACCCAACACACCCAAGGAACCACCCTCCGAGACCTCTACCCACAAATACCAGCAGCAGACTCCATCCCTACCTGCGCACAATCAGGAGTACTCGGATCCCTCTGCGGAACCATCGGCTCCATCATGGCCACCGAAGCCATCAAACTCATTACCGGAGTACCCGAACCACTCCTAGGAAAACTCTGGATGTACAACAGCCGAACACACACCACCAAAACCCTCAACATCACACCCGACCCACACCGCACACCCACACCACTGACCGAAACACTCCAACAAATACAACAATCAACACCACAACCCCTCAACGTCCCCGAAATCACACTCCACGAAATCAACCAACACCCCGAACACTACACACTCATCGACGTACGCGAACACCACGAACGTAACAACGGACACTACCAAGACCACGCACACATCCCACACCAAGAACTCCTCACCCTCATCAACAACACTCCAAACCCCCTAGAAAACATCAACAACACCCTCACCAAACACCTCAAAAACAACACCACACCAGTGTTCTACTGCGCCAGCGGAAAACGCTCAGCACTCATCGTCCACACCCTCAAAAAACAACAACCACACATAACAGCCCTATCCCTTACCGGAGGATTCAACCAAACACCTATAAAATAAAAAACATGTCTAGACCCATAACACGACTCATCGGCCAAGGCGTACGCTACGCCACCAAACTCCGCGGAGGCGGATCCGCATTCCCCGGACTCGTCATGGAAAAACTACACCCCAACTTCGTCCCCGAAGAACTCGCAAAACTACCTCACGGCGTAGTCGTCGTCTCTGGAACCAACGGAAAAACCACCACCACAAAAATGGTGGTCCAACTACTCCAAGCCCAAGGGCTCAAAGTCTTCACCAACAAAACAGGATCAAACTTCGTTCGAGGAGTTGCCGCCTCACTCCTCGCAGAAATGAGCCTCACCGGAAAACTCGACGCAGACATCGCCGTCCTCGAACTCGACGAAGCCCACGCCGTACACTTCGTCAAAAAAGTCAAACCACACTACGCACTACTACTCAACGTCCTACGCGACCAACTCGACCGCTTCGGTGAAATCGACACCACCCGAAAAATGCTCACCACCGTAGCAGAAGCAACCACCAACACCGTCGTACTCAACCGAGAAGACCCACGCATCCTCAGCATCGCAGAACACATTAAAACAGGAACACACACCAACTATTTCGGACTCAGCCAAAAACTCCGAACCATGTTCCCCTCCGACGACGAAATGCGCTCGCAACAACGCACCAGCACTAAAGAAAACCTCCCAGAAGCCACCGTCACCCTCAACGACTTCAACGGAACCAACGCAACATTCACCCTCAACGGACACACCGCACAAGGAAAAATCAACCTCTACGGCGTCTACAACATCTACAACGCCGCCGCAGCAATGGCACTCACCCAAGCGGTCATGGGAGAAAACCTCAACGAAGAAAAACTCATCGAAGAACTCCAACACATCACACCCGCTTTTGGACGAGGCGAAACCCTCACCATCAACGGCCAAACACTACAACTACTACTCGTCAAAAACCCCTCAGGATTTAGACTCTCCCTCGCCAGCGCAGACGCACAAGACTACGCAACCATGATTACCATCAACGACCAATACGCAGACGGCAGAGACGTCTCATGGCTCTGGGACGTAGACTTCCATACTTTACAAAAAACTGGAGTCAATACCGTCTCCGGAACCCGCGCATGGGATATGGCACTACGCCTAGAACACGACGAAATCACCACCGAACACGTCGAAGAAAACCTCACCGAAGCACTAGAACACTTCATCAAAAACTCCCACGGCAAACCCATGCGCATCTTCTGCACCTACACCGCAATGCTTGCCATCCGCAAAGAACTCTCCAAAATCACCAACGTAGAGGACATCTCCTAATGAGCAACAAAACACTCACCATCGTCCAACTCTACCCACAAGATATGAACATCTATGGAGACTGGGGCAACACCCTCGCCCTAGCACGTAGAGCAAAAGCCCACGGATACACCCCCGAAATCATCGACTACAACCCCTCCGACACCTTCCCCGAAAACCCCGACATCATCCTCGGCGGAGGCGGACAAGACTCCGGACAAAGCATCATCCAAGAGGACCTTCACGCCATCGCCCCCAAACTCAAAGAACTCGCAGAAAACGGCAAACCCATGCTCGTCATCTGCGGACTCTACCAACTCTTCGGACAAGAATTCCGCACCAACCAAGGAGAAACACTCCAAGGCATCGGCATCTTTGACGCCATCACAATCGGCGGAGAAGAACGACTGATTGGAAATATCGTCGAAGAATCCGAAGAATTCGGAACACTCATCGGATACGAAAACCACTCCGGAATCACCACACTCTCCGACGGCACCCGCCCCCTAGCCACCGTCACCAAAGGCGAAGGAAACAACACCACCGACACCACCGAAGGCGCTCGCAAATACAATGTCATCGGCACCTATCTACACGGCTCACTCTTGCCGAAGAACCCTGCCGTCTCTGACTTCTTAATTGCAGAAGCTGCCAAGAAAAAATATGGGGAATTTATTCCTCAAACAATAGATGACACGACTATTGACCGTGCACGTGAAAGCGCCATGAATCGACCCCGTTAATGCGGTGTCATTGAAACTGTTTACAATAGAACCTAGTATCTAAAGAGAACCTGCGCTGATGAGCCACATCAGCGCACAGCAACAAAAGGAGACAACGTATGTCAGGTCACTCCAAATGGGCAACAACCAAGCACAAAAAAGCAGCTATCGACGCTAAACGTGCAAAAGCATTTGCCAAATTTATCAAAGCTATTGAAGTTGCAGCTCGTATGGGTGGAGCAGACGTATCCGGTAACCCTGCACTAGACCTCGCTGTTTCTAAAGCTAAGAAAAACTCTGTCCCTAACGACAACATTGACCGTGCTATCAAACGTGGTGCTGGTCTCACCGGTGAAACCATCGACTACACCGAAATCATGTATGAAGCCCGCGGACCTCAAGGAACAGCTCTTTATATTGAATGTTTGACCGATAACCGTAACCGTGCAGCAGCAGAAGTTCGTACTGCCGTTACTCGCAACGGTGGCACTATGGCCGATCAGGGATCTGTAGCGTTCCTCTTTGAACGCAAAGGCGTTGCCGAAGTGACCAAAACCGAAGGTCTTACCGAAGACGACGTCCTCATGGCAGTACTTGATGCTGGAGCTGAAGAAGTTATTGATGAAGGCGATATTTTTACTGTCGTATCAGAAGCAACTGATCTTCCAGCCATCCGCCAAGCACTGACTGAAGCAGAACTTGAATATAACAATGACGACCCTGTTTTCCGTCCTACCATGAATGTCGAAATTGACGCTGAAGGTGCTCGCAAATTCCTTAAACTAGCAGATGCTATTGAAGAACTTGACGACGTTCAGAACGTTTATTCTAACGCCGATATTAACGAAGCTGTTATGGAAGAACTTAACGCAGACTAAGGAGATAGTAGGCACAATGCCCCTATCCACAACACAGCGCCCGAAACTTGCGAATATTCCGCGAGTTCCGGGCGCTGCCCGTATTCTTGGAGTAGACCCAGGGCTGACACGGTGCGGTTTTGGTGTTATCGACATGACCGCTAACCGCCAAGCCCGCTATGTGAAAGTTGGTGTGGCAGGAAGCGCCCCCGCCCAGAAACTTGACCAACGTATTTTCACTGTTTTTCAGGCAGCAGAAGAATGGCTAGAGGTGTATCAGCCAGATGCTTTAGCCATTGAACGAGTATTCGCGCAAGAGCAAGTCAATACGGTGATTGGCACGGCTCATGCTTCTGGTGCTGTGATTGCTGCCGCTGCTGCACGTTCCATTCCCGTATATTTTCATACTCCTTCAGAAGTTAAAGCTGCTGTAACTGGTTCCGGTAAAGCAGATAAAGCTTCTGTAGGAAGAATGGTCACGCGTATCCTTAAATTAGAGAGGCTACCTCAACCTGCTGATGCCGCAGATGCTTTAGCTATTGCTATTTGTCATGGGTGGCGTGGTGCAACGGTCGGCTCTGGTATTGATATGAGCGCTGGTGTGCAAACTCATCAAGGTTCGCGGCCTCGCCCTCAGATGGGTACGCTAACCCCAGCCCAAAGAGCGTGGAAAGCGGCAGAAGCTCAAAGTGCTCGTCGTGGGCGAGGACAATGGAAATAGTACATATATTCGAATAAGATAGAGATTATGATTAGCACCCTCACGGGAACCGTGACTCAGATTTCCCTCAATAGCCTCATCCTTGACGTCAATGGTTGGGGGCTGATGGTACATACCCCAGCTCGAACACTCTCTCAGCTTTCGCAAGGGGAGACAACTACTCTTTTAACAAGCTTTATCGTTCGTGAAGATTCCATGACTCTTTACGGCTTCTTAGAACCGGCTGAGCGTGAAGCCTTTGACCTTTTACTATCAGTTTCTGGTATCGGTCCGCGTATCGCCTTAGCAGCATTGTCGGTGCATACGGCCCAAGATATTGAACGAGCTATTGCCACAGGAGACGATAAAGCGTTCACTAAAGTTCCTGGTGTCGGCCCTAAAACTGCTCGAAGAATTGTTTTAGAACTTGCCGGAAAGCTGATTCTCAACGCGAACTCCGACACCGATCAGCTACCGCTTAACACTGGCATAGCATGGAAATCTCCCGTTCTCGAAGCGCTCATAGGATTAGGGTGGAGCGAAAAAGACGCAGAACGTTCGGTGGAGTCGTATCTAAAAAAGAGTGCACATCCTGAGAAGCTATCTGTGCCACAAGCCCTCAAAGAAGTCCTCGCAACATTAGGGCAACAACACAGCACCCGTCATTAGCACTCACGAACATTATCGCCTCAAGAATGAAGAACGGATACTTTGGTGAACCATCGCGCAACAGAACCTGAATATCGAGAGCAACGGCTCGTCGGGTTAGAAGAAGAACCTGAAGAAAAAATGATTGAAGCCGCTTTGCGTCCCCAATCATTAGATGATTTTGTAGGTCAGCAACGTGTCCGACAGCAGCTCTCACTACTTCTCAAAGCATCAAAACTGCGCGGTAAGTCAGCAGACCATGTGCTGTTATCTGGACCTCCCGGTTTAGGAAAGACAACCTTGTCGATGATTATTGCCGCAGAAATGGACGCGCCCTTGCGTATTACCTCAGGGCCAGCCATCCAACATTCCGGAGATTTGGCTGCTATTCTTTCTTCTTTGACTCCCGGTGAAGTTTTATTCTTAGATGAGATACACCGTATGTCTCGTCCAGCAGAAGAAATGCTGTATATGGCGATGGAAGATTTTCGTGTGGATATTGTGGTCGGGAAAGGTGCTGGCGCTACGTCTATTCCTCTGGAACTTCCACCGTTTACGTTAGTGGGGGCAACTACTCGGGCTGGTCTTTTGCCGGGGCCTCTACGAGACAGATTCGGTTTTACCGGACACTTAGAGTATTACTCAACAGAAGAACTGGAAAAAGTGTTGCGCCGTTCCGCTGGACTTATGGATATGAATATTAGCGCTGAAGGTTTTGCGGAAATTGCAGGACGTTCTCGTGGCACTCCTCGTATCGCTAATCGTCTTTTGCGTCGTGTACGAGACTGGGCATTAGTGCACGACATCCCTCATATCAGCGCCGTAGAAGCTGGACGAGCTCTTGACATGTATGAAGTAGACTCGCGGGGGCTTGACCGCTTAGATCGTTCCGTCCTTGAATCTCTTATTCATAAGTTTGGTGGTGGTCCTGTTGGGCTGTCAACTCTTGCTATTGCCGTAGGCGAAGAAGTTGAAACAGTAGAGACGGTCGCAGAACCTTATCTTGTCCGTGAGGGGATGATTGGTCGTACACCCCGAGGCAGAGTAGCGCTTTCAGCTGCTTGGGAGCATCTGGGGATAGAACCTCCAGAACAACTCTCATAAGATAAATATGTGGTTTTACCCAATTGCCTTACTGAGCTTAACGGTATTGCTAATCCTGATGTTATTGATGTTGGTCAGGTTATTGTTATTCAGCTTGGCTAATATATAAGGCGGGGCTGAGCATCACTTTTGTGTGGTGCTCAGCCCCGCCTCTTTTTTATTTGTTGGTTTTTAGGGCGGTGTAGGCGACCCCTCCCATGACGGCTGATAGGAGGAAATACCAGGGGTGACCTAGTACGGCTGGGATGAGAAATGCTACTGCGCCGATGGTTGCAAATAATGCAATTTTTTGTTTATCTGTCATGATGTTTTTCCTTTGTGATAGAGTCGGGGGTAACGCCCTCCCGCCCCTGATTAGTTCGGTTATTCAGGAGCGGGAGGGTTTTTGTTACCTACTTTTCTATTTAGTCTTCTTGATGGTAAAAGGGACAATAAAAAATATTATCGCCGATAGCTCCCACGTTTTGGCTGAGAATCAATCCACTCTTTCGCATTTTCAGGCAAATAAAGTGCTTTACCGTTAGGTAACACGAAATCAGCTTTTAACGGGCGAGCCTTCATATGAACACTCACATTCTTACGAGTAAAACCTGCATAATCAGCAATATCGGACATTTGCCACAGAACTGGTATGTTATTACCTTCGTGATTTTCCATGATTCCTCCAAAATATCATGAGCTACAGTATGGCTGATTTTCTACGAGTATGGGTGCCTTGATCACTGTCGTAGTGGTCATCATGTAGTCATCACTCTACTGTGGTAAGCGTTGATATATTGTCATCCTTGCTCCTATATGTTTGTATCCACCAGTAGTTACAAATGATGAATGGTGCCATATCTTCATAAATATGTCTGAATTTATGCCCTGTAGACTCATCAACCTATGCGGATTATTCGTTCGTGAACTACGATAGAGCGTGGAAACTTTTCTGCCAAGAAGTATTTTCTGATAAATACCTCTTGGTTTCAGTGATGACATGCACAGTTATCGAACATTGTAGATACTCACCATCAGAAGAAAAGTTCTACCAAATACGAATAAATATGTTGAGCACATCGTTTGCTGAGTATCAAGAAGTTAACGCATGTAGGTCGGGAGAGTAAAGGGGCGGTATGGCTAAGCGAAGCCAACGAGCTAAAGCGAGTAGAGCGCTGATTGCCATGGCTGTGATAGTCGTGGCTTTATGTGCTGGAATCTTTGCTAGCACATCCTACGGAGGGTCATGGCGAGCTAAATTTGCTTTAGACCTCTCTGGTGGAACACAAATGATTCTTGCGCCTAAAGTCAACGGGGCACAAGACCAAACAGTTTCTGCTGAACAACTAGAACAAGCTGTTGAAATTATCCGTCAACGTGTTGACGGATCCGGTGTGTCCGAAGCAGAAGTGACGACCCAATCTGGGCGTAATGTTGTTGTTTCAGTACCAGGAACCATTGATCAGAAAACACGTGAGCTCATCCAAGCCTCTGCACAAATGGATTTTCGTGCAGTAATTTACTCGACTTCTCCAGAGCCTGTTACAGACGAGAAGAAACTCGCTGACGATAAACTTCCCCACCCCGAAGGCGAAGCAACAGACGGTTCCGATATACGGTGGGTCACCCCAGAACTCTGGCGTGAATATGAAGCAACTGACTGCACAAGCGGGAAAAGTCCTAACGCCGAACACCAAGACCCTCACCAAGCTATTGTGGCTTGTGCAGTATCTGGGCATGAAAAATATATTCTTGGACCTGTCGAATTGAGCGGTTCAGATATTGCGAATGCGACAGCATCTCAAGTGACCAATAGTAATGGTGTATCAACGGGACAATGGGGCGTTAACATCAACTTTGATGAAAAGGCCCGCGAAAAGTTTAAAGACATCACTACTCGTCTTTATGGAATCTACGGAAAAAACCAGCAAGACCCACGTGCCCGTTTTGCGATTATGCTCGACGGCGCAGTTCTTTCTTCACCAGTAGCTCAAGCAGTGATTGCCGACGGTAACCCGCAAATCACCGGTAACTTCACAGAAGAAAGTGCACAGTCTCTTGCCCAGCAGCTCAAATACGGGGCTCTACCTATTAGCTTTACCATTCAATCCGAACAGCAGATTTCTGCAACATTAGGTTCTGACCAGCTCAAGATGGGACTACTTGCTGGTGTCATCGGTTTGCTATTGGTCTTCGTCTATTCACTTTTCCAATACCGCTTACTAGGATTTGTCACAATTGCATCGCTGATTGTTGCTGGTGTTATCTCTTATCTGGCAATTATTTTGCTTGGGTGGTCTATTAACTATCGTCTTTCCCTTGCCGGTATTGCTGGTTTAATCGTCGCTGTTGGGCAGACTGCTGACTCCTTCATCGTGTACTTTGAACGTATCCGTGATGAAATTCGTGGGGGTCGCACTATCCCCGCTGCAGTAGATCATGGCTGGCGTCGTGCTCAACACACGATTCTTGCTTCTAAAGCAGTCAACCTCCTTGCAGCAGTAGTGTTGTACATCTTCTCCGTCGGCTCGGTTCGTGGATTTGCTTTCACCTTAGGTTTGACCGCTATCGCCGACCTCATCGTTGTGTTCCTCTTTACACATCCTGTTCTGACGCTTCTTGCTCGCACCAGATACTTTGGTGAGGGCGGACGATTCTCTGGCCTAGATCCTGTTGCCCTTGGTGCTACACCGTTATATCGAGGCGCTGGTCGTTTGCGCACTGCAGAAGAATCTGAGCATATGAGTATCGCTGAACGTCGTCGAGCTGCTGCTCGCGCCCAAGAAAACGCTCAAGAAGTAGAGGCTTCTCAGAGCACACAGAAGGAGGGGTAATTGTGGCTAACGCACTTGCTCGTTTTGGTAACGATTTACATTCTGGACAGCGTTCATACCAGTTTGTTGGAAAACGTAGATTGTGGTTAAGCATTGCAATGGTTCTCGTTGTTTTGTCCCTTCTCATTCCCGTCGTCAAAGGAGGGTTCAATCTAGGTATTGAGTTCCGAGGCGGTTCAGAGTTTACGATTTCTGATACTTCAAATACCGATATTTCGGTAGGGCAAAAAATTATTGCAGAGCACGCCCCTGAAGCCTCTGACGTTCGAGTGACTCATATCGCTGCGAAAACTATCAGGGCGCAAATGAGCCAGCTTAACGATGAAGAGACTCTTGCGGTAAAAACTGCCCTTCAAGAGGGGTACGGTGTTTCTGCAGACGACGTCACCTCGTCCTTTGTCGGGCCAAGGTGGGGCGCCGATGTGACCAGACAAGCACTTTACGGACTTGTCGCGTTCGTCCTTCTTGCTCTTATCGGTATGGCTTTATACTTCCGTACGTGGAAGATGTCTCTATCTGCTATTGCGGGATTGCTTTTCACCGTAATCGTGACAATCGGAATTTACGCTTTAGTAGGCTTTGAAGTGACTCCTAGCGCAATCATCGGTTTCTTAACCATTTTGAGCTACTCACTCTATGACTCTGTGGTAGTTTTCGATAAGATTCGTGAGAATACCGAAGGCATTGAAAAACGCCGTGACCTCACCTACGGTGAACAGATTAACCTTGCAACGAACCAAACTCTCGTTCGTTCCATTAATACTTCTGTTGTGGGCGCATTACCCGTTGGTGCAATTCTTTTCATTGGTGCGTTCATGCTTGGTGCTGGAACTCTGCAAGACCTCTCGTTAGCTTTATTCGTCGGCATTATTGTGGGAACGATTGGAACACTCTATGTTTCTGCACCAATGTATGCGGCGTTGCGTCTAGGTGAGAAAGAAATTCGTGAGCATACACAGATGGTAGAAGATATTCGTTCTGGAAAAGTTATTGAACCAGAAGATGCTTCTGAGACTTCTGAGCAGAGTTCTCTCAACGAAATACGCATTGAAGTCAACACGATTTCATTGGATCGTTAACGTTGATTAGACAATAACTATAATTTTTGTTAAAAATCGGTAGCTATGAAAAGAAATAGCTACCGATTTTTTATTTTTGTTATAGTGCGAACAATATAAGGCTAAAATAGCCATACTAGCCTTGGAAGGATGAACACTATGGCGGATTCAGCACACACAGCACAAGATATTGTTTCACAAAAGGTTGTTGGTAACCTTCTTCCTACGACTCTTGGAGGATCACATCGGGTGATGTCTGCCTCAGAGCGTATTCCTACTCGTCATGTTTTCGGACGTTCTGTTCAGACTTCACGAACAAGTCCTACACGTTATTCACCAGTACTTGCTCCAGTGATTCGCACTGTTAAAAAATTTCATCCCGAAGAGGATCTTGATGTAATACAACGGGCCTTTACCGTTGCCGATAAATATCACCAAGGGCAAAAACGTAAAAGCGGTGACCCCTACATTACTCACCCTGTTGCCGTCACCACAATTCTTGCTGAGATGGGAGCCACTGGTCCTGTTCTTGTGGCTGGGCTACTACACGACACCGTAGAAGATACTCCGTATACGCAAGAACAACTCATCGAAGACTTTGGGGAAGAAGTTGCTTATCTTGTTGATGGCGTCACGAAATTAGACAAAGTAACTTACGGGGAATACGCCTCGATAGAGACGATTCGTAAATTAGTGCTTTCTATGAGTAAAGATATTCGCGTCTTATTGATCAAACTTGCTGATAGGTTGCATAATGCTCGTACGTGGCGTTTTGTTCCTTCTGGCTCTGCAGCTAAAAAAGCTGAAGAGACTCTAAAAATCTATGCTCCTTTAGCGCACCGGCTTGGTTTGAGTGCTCTTAAATGGGAGCTAGAAGATCTTTCTTTTGCTGCGATGTCTCCAGAGATTTATCGTGAAATTGTGCGCATGGTGGGGGACCGTACACCTAGACTCGAAAAATATTTGGATGAAGCCAAAACGACGATTGAACAGCGTCTTGCCAAAGTTGGTATTAAAGCTACTGTTCATGGGCGTCCTAAGCATTATTATTCTATTCATCAGAAAATGAAGTCGAAGAATAAGAGTTTTGACGAAATTCATGACATCTTAGCTGTTCGTATCCTTGTCGATGATGAAGACACTTGTTATGGCGTATTAGGGCACGTAATGTCCTTATGGACCTCGGATCAGGGACGCTTTAAGGACTATATTAAATCTCCTAAAAATAATCATTATCAATCGATACATCTAACATTTGTTGGTCCAGGAAATCTTCCTCTCGAGGTTCAAATACGAACCTATAAGATGCATGAAGAAGCAGAGTATGGTGTTGCTGCACACTGGAGATATAAGGCTGCTTCTCGTGGTGAAGATCTTGGAAAAATTGATGCTTCTGGTCGTAAAAAATCAGAGAATAAATCTTCTACTTTTAATGCTGGAATTTTACAAAATATCGCAGAGATATCGAATTCAACACCAGAGCCTGTAGCGTTCTTTGAAGAGTTAGCTTATCACTTAGAGACTGACGAGATTGTGGTGATGACCCCTAATGGTGACGGCATTATCTTACCTGTTGGAGCCACACCGGTAGATTTCGCCTATGCTATCCATTCTGAGGTTGGCGAGAAAACTGTTGGCGCTATCGTGAACGGAAAGATAGCTTCCTTATATACGGGATTAAACTCTGGCGATGTTGTCGAGATTCGTACGTCAAAGAGCCCTCAGCAAGAACCCAGTGAAGACTGGCTAAAATTTGTGCGTTCTTCTAAAGCTCGCCAAAAAATTCGTCAGTATTTTGCTAAAGGTCGTCGATTAGAAGCTATTGATAAAGGCCGCGACGCATTAACTAAGGCAATGCGTCAGCATGAGTTGCCTCTGCAAAAGATGCTGACTGCAGATTTATTGATGCAAGTAGCCCATACTTTCCACCAAAATGATGGTGCTTCTTTGTACCATGCCATTGGCGAAGGAAATATCAAAGCTCAAGATGTCATCTCAAACCTCGTAAATATCTACTATGGCGATGAGGACGATAACCTTGAGGTATTGCCATCCGATTTTGATGAAGATATGTTCTCTTCTCGTCGCACAGTCAGCGATAACGGAATCGTTGTTCCCGGTGCAGATGGTATTTTGACGAAAATTTCTAAGTGCTGTAACCCTGTCCCACCGGATGAAATTCTTGGTGTCGTCACGCGTACTAGCGGAATATCGGTTCACCGAACAGACTGCCCTAATATGCGCAATATGGGGGACGAACCACGAGTAACTGAGGTTCAGTGGGCGTCAAGTTCTCAGGCTGTCTATCGGGTCAATATTCAGGTTGAATCGATAGACCGTAAATCCTTGTTGATGGATCTGACCAGAGCCATCGGTGAGAACCATATTAATATTTGTCATGCTCGAGTGATGACAAGTGAAGATCGCTTCGCTATTAACCGTTTTTCGGTGGAAGTACGTGACCGGTATATGTTGGATCATGTTCTTAATGTTCTTAAGAATGTTGAAGGAGTCTATAAGGTGTATCGTCTCACAGGAGCAAAGCCCGTACACGAAAAATCTTCTACCAGTTAAACTTTCATAGGATGTGAGGTCGGGATGTTCTGGGATATTTGTTGAAGAGCCTGTTGAGCTTTTCGACGGTGAGGAAGATATTTCTTATGCTCAAGGTACGTGTGCATGGCTTCGACTGTGCACCCTGAAAAAGATGGTGCAGATAAGAATTGTTCAACGCTGCGACGGGCAATGGGCTCGTCGTGGTGATGAATCGTTAAATCTAGTGCAGTTCGTAGTGGGGTAGTGACATGCACTTGTCCTAAAGCCAAGTAGTCGGTGGTCGAGAACTGGTTTTGATGAGTGATAATGTTCTCTTCTTGAGCTTTACGAGTATTGATTCTTGAACGACAATCAAAATCTATATAGATATCATGACAAGGAGAGGTCACACAACCCCATACCCAAGCTGCACTATAACGAGATATTCTGCCTCTTGCAAAATATCGATGGGGGATTTTTAAGCTCAGCGCGCTAACTCTCAATAAAGGGGTGAGACGTAAAGCTGAAGGAGCGTAAATATGGGGGAGTAATTCCTGATAGCGATGTTCCTGAGCGAAAACCCTTAGCTCTTGCAGAGTGCCGTTAAACGTATCTTTATTGAGAAGTTGAGAACAATATAATTTCATTTGTTGCTCAGAACTTAGCGAAGAACAAACTATAGGTGTTGTTGGAGATCTAAGACCTTGTTGATGTTCTATTCCTAAAACATGTCGTGGGTGTTTCTCGACGAACAAGGGGCAGGGCAATGATTGAAGAAGGGAAACAGAAGATTGAGAAGAGGTCGGTGATTTGCTCATACACTTATTATGTGGTGGTTCTGAGCGAAACTATGAGTAGAAAAAGATCTGTGGATATCTTCTTTTCTACCTATGGGTAATGGTGGGGCCTACACGTGACGACTAGACCCCACCATCGCCCATAAGACCATATAAATGATATTTAATAGTGTCATTTGATAACACGCGCGAAAAGGCTCCCCTTGTATGTTTACTGGGGAGCCTTTTCGGTGCATGTTTTCGGTATGGGTTTTCGGAGGTGTTGTGTGCCCGTTACTCTCGTACAGAAAACTATTTTTTAGGCGTTAAAATCTGCAGAAGATGCCTGTAACGTGCTCAACCATGTACGACGCGCGTCGAGAGCTTCTTGAGCTTTCTTAATCTTCTGAGCATTACCCGTTGCTTCTGCTTTCTTAAGATCTTCTTCAAGACCTGCGATAGAATCCTCTAGCTGAGCAAGCATGGAGTTTGCACGGGCTTTCTTCTCAGGGTCGCTCTTAGACCACTTAGCATGTTCCGCATTGTAGATAGCGTCCTGAACCTTTTTAAGTTCACCTTCAATGCGACGTACTGCATGGCGAGGCACACGACCAGCTGCATCCCAACGGTCTGCAATAGCTTCGAACTGAGCTTTTGCAGCTTTCACATCAGTGACTGGTAAAATGGCTCGTGCTTCTTCTAGAAGTTTCTCCTTGACTTCAAGGTTAGCTTCAAACTCTTTATCTAGTTCTGCATGAGCTACTTTACGAGCTTCAAAGAAACGATCTTGTGCGGCACGGAAACGAGTCCAAAGAGCGTCATCTTCACGGCGAGAAGCACGCGGGGAGCTCTTCCAACGGTCCATGAGGTCACGGTACTTTGTTGCAGTAGCTGCCCAATCGGTAGAAGTAGAAAGTTCTTCTGCCTCTGCGATGAGCGCTTCTTTAATACGTTTAGCTTTAGCATTCGCCTCATCGAGAGAGGAAAAATGTGCGCGACGATGCTTGTCAAAAGTTGTACGAGCAGAACGGAAACGAGTCCACAAGCTATCTTCTACACTCTTGGGTAGATGGTGAGTGCGCTGAGTAGTTTTCCACGCATCAAATAGTTCGTTCATGCGAGCATGAGAGTTCTTCCAATGGGTCTTCTCAATATCTTGAGAAGCAATAGACTCTGCTTCGCTCACAATTTCTTCACGAGCCTGAAGAGCAGCTTCGCGTGCCGCTGCCTGTTCTTCTTTTTCAATAACTGCACGTTCAGCAATTTTTCCGGTAATAGCAATAAGGCGCTGCTGCAAGTCTGCATAATCGCCAACCATGTTGCGAACAGCAACCTGAGCGCCGAGCTGCTCTACAGATTTCTGCAAATCAGAAACAGCCGCACCATGCTCAACACGTGCTTCAAGAAGTGAAATCTGAGCTTGGATATTTTCAAACTTGCGAGCAAAGTATGCGAGGGCTTCGTCGGGGGTAGCTTCTGGAAGCTGGCCGACAGCGTATTCTTCTCCCTCGACAATGACAAAAACGTGTCCATCATCGGATACTCGGCCAAACTGGCGTGCTTTATCGAGGTCTACTGGGGTGTTGTCGTCGGATTGTGTGGTCACCGCTATAACTCTTTCACATGAGGCGCACAAGCGCGTTAAACAAACAAAAGCCGCATTCTCCGGCTAGTTCCTCTGCGTATCAGAGGCGCACATCACCGCGAATGCGTACCTCTCTAGAATACCTTCAGCTTTAAAAACTAGCAACGCAACACGTGAAAAAACCTCTATGAGAATGAGTTTCAAACTACATTTTAGGCAGATGGCTCCTGTTGATGTTGGGGGATAGCAAACAACCGAGTACCCTAGAATGAAGAACTAACAAATACCACCGACTTCATCTTCTCGTATATATAGGAGTAACACATGGCTCGCAAGGCTTCGCTATCTGGTTTTCCCGAATTTCTTCCGGAAGAACGCCTGGTAGAGAATCACGTATTGGATACTCTCCGTGCCACTTTCGAGCTTCATGGATTCTCGCCTATTGAAACTCGTTCGGTAGAAACCGTGGAGCAGCTACTACGTAAAGGTGAAATCGACAAAGAAGTTTATGGTATCTCTCGACTTCTTGAAGATGACGCTTCAAATAACGGCACAAAAAAAGATAAAGAGAAACTAGCTCTTCACTTTGACCTCACCGTTCCTTTTGCTCGTTACGTTGTAGAGAACGCCGGATACCTCAACTTTCCTTTTATGCGCTACCAGATGCAGAAAGTATGGCGAGGAGAACGACCACAAGACGGTCGTTTCCGTGAATTCACCCAAGCTGACGTAGACGTTGTAGGCGACGGTACCCTACCTTTCCGCTACGACGTAGAACTCGCTTTAGTCGTCGTTGACGCCCTATCGCAGCTGAATATCGGAGACTTTAAGCTCAGAGTCAACAACCGAAAACTATCTGAAGGCTTCTATCGTGGTATCGGACTTGACGACACAGCAGGGGTGCTCCGCTCTATCGACAAGCTCGAAAAAATTGGTGCAGATGCAGTAGCGCAGCTGCTCAAAGATGAGCTTGGCGCTAGCGACGAACAAGCACAAGCTGCCTTAGCATTAGCTCAAATCAGCGCAGAAGACACATCATTCGTTGAACAAGTGCGCGCTTTAGGTGTCGACCATGAGCTTCTCGAAGAAGGTCTTACTGAATTAGCGCAAGTTGTTGGAGAAGCGACAAAACGTGCCCCTGGCCGCGTGATAGCAGACTTATCGATTGCTCGCGGTCTGGACTATTACACCGGAACTGTTTATGAGACAGTTCTTGTTGGGCACGAAAAGCTCGGTTCAATTTGTTCTGGAGGGCGTTACGAATCGCTAGCTTCTAACGGCAAGAGAACCTTCCCTGGAGTAGGACTTTCTATTGGTGTTACACGCCTTGTCTCACGTATCATCGCAGAGAAAATGGCAGAACCAACCCGTAAAGTTCCTTCTGCTGTGTTCGTTGCTCTCACCCATGAAGAGATGTGGTCTGAAGCTCAAGATGTTGCTGTGGCGCTACGCTCAAGAGGCATTGCTTGCGAAGTTTCTGCACAAGCAACCAAATTTGGTAAACAGATTAAATACGCAGAAAAACGTGGCATCCCGTTCGTCTGGTTCACATATGAATCCGAACATGGTGAACTGACTCATGAAGTGAAAGATATTCGCTCTGGAGAACAAGTTTCAGCAGATCCCCTGCAATGGAGCCCTGCGGATGAAGACCTTAAAGTACGCGTAATTGCCACAGAAAACGCTTAAATACAGTACGTCCTATAAGTTTTCTATAGAAATAACTTTTTGAATATTTTTCAGTTCTTCATTCGCTGAGGAATATTAAGATTACGACTAGAATGACTATCACATCTTCGTGAACATATCACCTGAATATTAGGTGATACCCCGTGGAAAGGAATCGAGTGCTACGCACACATACTCTCGGCGAGTTAACCGCCGAACACATTGGACAAACCGTCACCCTAACCGGATGGGTAGCACGCCGTCGCGACCACGGCGGTGTCGCATTCGTTGATTTACGCGACCGTGAGGGCGTTACACAGTGCGTTTTCCACGATGAACAGGACTTTGAACACCTCCGTAACGAGTATGTTCTTAAAGTTGTTGGCGAAGTAACCCGACGTCCAGAAGGTAACGAGAACCCTCAGCTAACTACCGGCGAGATTGAAGTTGAAGTTAAAGAAACCGAAGTTCTCAATACTGCTGCGCCGTTACCCTTCCAAATCGACGAACACGTAGAAGTTGGTGAAGAAGCTCGCCTTAAATACCGTTATCTTGACCTGCGTCGCCCCGAGCCAGCACGCTTGATGCGCCTACGCTCTGAAGCAAACCGTGTTGCACGTAATGTTCTTGCAGAAGATGGATTCACTGAAGTTGAGACTCCCACTCTGACTCGTTCCACACCAGAAGGTGCCCGAGACTTCCTCGTTCCAGCCCGCCTAGCACCTGGATCTTGGTATGCGCTTCCCCAATCTCCCCAACTTTTTAAGCAGCTCTTGCAAGTCGGCGGTATTGAAAAGTACTACCAAATTGCTCGTTGTTACCGTGACGAGGATTTCCGTGCAGACCGTCAGCCGGAGTTCACTCAGCTTGATATTGAGGCATCTTTCGTTGACCAAGAAGATATTATTGATCTTGGTGAACGCATCGTTGAAGCCGTATGGAACCTCATTGACGTCAAAGTTCCACGTCCTATTGAACGTATTACGTTCAAAGACGCTATGGAAAAATACGGTTCAGATAAACCCGACTTACGTTTCGGTCTGGAACTAACAGAACTAACAGACTACTTTAAAGACACGACTTTCCGAGTCTTTAAAGCTCCTTATGTTGGTGCTGTTGTTATGCCTGGTGGTGCCTCTCAGCCTCGCCGCACTCTTGACGCATGGCAAGAGTGGGCTAAACAACGTGGCGCAAAGGGACTAGCTTATGTCCTAATTCAAGAAGACGGTGAACTTACGGGCCCTGTTGCAAAGAACATCACTGAAGTGGAGCGTGCTGGTCTAGCAGAAGCTACTGGCGCGAAACCTGGCGATTGTATCTTCTTCGCTGCAGGTGAAGCTAAAGCCTCTCGTGCTCTGCTTGGCGCGGCACGTGTCGAAATTGGGCATCGGACCGGCCTTATTAAAGACGGAGAATGGTCTTTTGTCTGGGTTGTTGATGCACCCATGTTTGAATCAGCAGCTGATGCTACCGCCTCCGGTGACGTAGCGCTGGGGAACTCCTCATGGACTGCAGTACACCACGCGTTTACTTCACCTAAACCGGAGTTCTTAGAGAACTTTGACCAAAATCCTGGTGAAGCTCTCGCGTACGCATACGACATCGTATGTAACGGTAATGAAATTGGTGGTGGATCTATCCGTATTCACCAGCGCGACGTTCAAGAACGTGTCTTCGCTGTGATGGGCATTGGGGAAGAAGAAGCTCGCGAAAAGTTTGGATTCCTTCTTGATGCGTTCTCATTCGGTGCGCCTCCGATGGGTGGTATCGCTTTCGGTTGGGATCGTGTGCTGCAGCTTTTGGGTGGTACCGATTCTATTCGTGATGTTATTGCTTTCCCGAAGACTGGTAACGGTTTTGACCCGCTAACAGCGGCTCCTGCACCAATTACTGCACAGCAACGTAAAGAAGCTGGTGTTGATGCAAAACCTAAAAAAGATGAAAAATAGTCTTTAAGCATTTTTCATCTTTATGAGGGGGGGGTGGGGCACACCAAACTATGGTGTGCCCCACCCCCCTCATGTTTTTGTGTCTCGTACACAAAATAAGGTTGACCTAACTTTTATTCTTGTTCTCTGGCATACTGGACTCATTAGCTTTCGTTGATGATGAGAAGAAGGGGTATCTCATGGGGCGCGGTATATGTGGTGTACTTCTAAAAGTTCTACGTGCAGGAGATTATTCATGTACGGTACGTCGTATCTGGCAGCATAGCCCTAGTATGCTCGCTCTAAGAGTGAGCTCTCCAGATTTTGTTCATGAAGTCCGTCCTGCACAGGGGGAGTACCTTCGCTGTTGGTTTCCTTCTTTAGAGAATCCCCATAAAGAAGAGATGCGCGGGTACACGGTTACTAACGTTGATGAGCAAACAGGGGAGTTCACCCTCTTTTTCCTTTTACACACTCCGTATGGCCCAGGTAGTTATTGGGCTACTCACGCACAAGTTGGGGATACTTTTGAGTTCTCTTATTATGGTTCTCATCCTTTTGAGGTACCCTCTGAGACGCCTCAAGGTTTTGTGTTTATCGCTGACGCTGCAGGTATCCCTTATATCAATGCTGTAGTTGAACGTTTAGAGGGACGTTTCCCCATACAGATTTGGTTATCTCGCTGGCATGAAAGTGATGAAAGTATCCCGTTATGCTCCGGAGAAAATATCACGGTACATTGGATTGAACCTACTCCAGAGGCAATGCTGGAGAAGACGAAAAGCTGGGATTGGCAAGGTTGGTTCCCTCATCTTGTTTGTGAGGCTAAAGTTCTTTTGCCCACCCGAAGATATCTTCTTAAAGAGGCTTCTGTTTCTAAAACTTTTATGCATTCTCACGCCTATTGGGTTAAAGGTCGTGCGATGGGCACTACTCGAGATATTCGAGAAGTAGAAAACTAATGTTTAAGATGTTTTTAAAAAAGCGGTAGCCTCAAGAAAAGAGAACGGAAAATGCGCTGTTCAATATTAGGCGCTAGAAGAAATAGGTTTTTATGAAAGTCGTTATTCAACGGGTACAACAAGCTAAGGTCTGTGTAGGTGGAGAACAAGTTGGTGCTATTAGCCGTCCTGGACTATTAGCGTTAGTTGGCATAACACACACGGATACCCCTGAGATTGTCAAAAAACTTGCGGAGAAAACATGGAAATTGCGTCTTCTTGAGGGTGAGAAAAGCTGCTCAGATATCGGTGCACCCATTTTAGCGGTGTCCCAATTTACCTTATATGCGGATTCTCGTCGTGGGCGACGTCCCTCTTGGTCAGCTGCTGCTGGTCAAGAAATTGCAGAACCTCTATTTAATAGCTACGTCCAACATCTCAAAGATTTAGGAGCGGAAGTCTCTGAAGGAATTTTTGGTGCTGATATGCAAGTTAGTCTCATTAACAATGGGCCAGTAACAATCATTCTTGATAGTGATGAGCTATAAAATTCTTTGTGCGACGAAGGACAAGGGTAGGATAGCAACGTGACAGATTCTCTTTTTACCCTTGATAACGATAACGAAGAACCGTCCTCTGAACCAATTCGATCTTTTACTCAGGCTCCTTTAGCGGTGCGGATGCGTCCGCGCACCTTAGATGAAGTCATCGGGCAGAAACAGCTTCTTCATCAGGGTGCTCCTTTAAGAATTTTAGCTGGAGAATCGGCTGGTCCAGCTGGCCCACAATCCGTGATTTTATGGGGTCCTCCAGGCACAGGAAAAACTACTTTAGCGCATGTTATTGCTGGTGGTAGTGGACGAAAATTCGTAGAACTTTCTGCGATAACGGCTGGAGTTAAAGATGTCCGTCAGGTGATGGAACAGGCCTTACTCGATCGTGATATGTATGGAACAACTACTGTATTGTTCTTAGACGAGATTCATCGTTTCTCTAAAGCGCAACAGGATGCTTTACTTCCCGGAGTTGAAAACCGTTGGGTTGTTCTTGTTGCGGCAACAACAGAGAACCCTTCCTTTTCTATTATTTCTCCATTAGTGTCACGATCTTTAGTGCTAACTTTAGAGTCTTTACAGGATGAGGATATTCGTCAGCTATTAGTTCGAGCAGTTGAAGATTCTCGTGGTTTTGGTGGGAAAGTCCATATATCAGAACCTGCACTAGAACATTTTGTGGCCTTATCAAAAGGTGATGCTCGTAAAGCGTTAACCGCTTTAGAAGCAGCTGTAGCGGCTGCCTATGGGCAAGAAAAACTACCGAAACAAGAATCTATAGAAGAATCTGAAAACTTGGGCCTTCTCGTCGTTTCTTTAGAACACGCTGAAGAAGCACTGAATCAAGCCTCTATCCGATATGACCGTAACGGTGACCAGCACTATGACGTTATTAGCGCTTTTATCAAGTCTATTCGCGGTTCAGACGTTGATGCTGCATTACATTATCTTGCAAGGATGCTCACCGCTGGGGAAGACCCTCGTTTTATTGCTCGCCGTTTAGTTGTGCATGCTAGTGAAGATATCGGTATGGCTGACCCGACAGCGCTAACAACAGCTATTAATGCTGCGCAAGCTGTTCAGCTTGTGGGTATGCCAGAGGCTCGTCTTAACCTTGCTCAAGCAACCATTCACCTTGCAACGGCGCCTAAATCTAATGCTGTCATTGCGAGTATTTCTCAAGCCTTAACAGATGTAAAAGCTGGTAAAGGTGGTGCTGTTCCTTTACATCTTCGTGATAGTCATTATCCTGGTGCAGCTCAAATGGGGCACGGTCGTGATTATATTTATCCCCATCATGTTCCTTTTGGTGTGGCTGAACAACAATATTTACCGGATGATTTATTAGGCAGAAAATATTATCACCCCACAGAGTACGGCGCAGAAAAGAATATTGCTAGTCGTTTGAGAGCTATTGCAAAAATTTTGCGGGGGTCTTCAGTTCGTGAATCCTCACGAAAAAACCATGAAAAATAGGTGTGAGAAAATACACCTAAGATGTGTAGGCGTTCATAGACATGTACGGTAAGGTAGAACCGTGGTTGGCAAGCCTATCTAAAACGCACATTTCGATGTGATCACCAAATAGGTTGCAGTGTCTGAAGTGCGGCTGCTTCACACTCTCCACCGCACAAAATCGTGTGCGGATATTTTGGAGGCCAATCCATCAGAATAAATGGTCGGCACACTAGCTGTTTTGTGTGCTACCAACCGCTATGAAAGGTAAATTGTGGCTAAAAATAACCGCACCCGCCGTACCGTGCGTCATTCTCGTGCTCTTGGTATTGCGCTGACTCCTAAGGCAGAAAAGTACTTCGAACGTCGTCCTTACAGCCCTGGTCAGCATGGTCGTAACCGTCGTAAGGCTGACTCCAACTATGCAATCCACCTTCGCGAGAAGCAGCGTCTACGCGCTCAGTACAACATCCGCGAAGCTCAGATGCGTCGCGTATACCTCGAAGCTAAGCGCGTTGAAGGTCAGACCGGTAAGAACATGGTTGAGATTCTTGAAACTCGCCTTGACGCACTTGTTTTGCGTTCCGGTTTTGCACGCACCATTGCTCAGGCACGTCAGCTTGTTGTTCACCGTCACATTATGGTTGACGGCGTTCGTGTTGACCGTCCTTCCTTCCGCGTGAAGCCAGGTCAGCTCATCCACGTTCACCCTAAATCTGAGAAGATGGCTCCTTTCCAGGTAGCTGCTACCGGTGCACATAAAGATGTTCTGCCTGATACTCCGGCGTACCTCAACGTTGAGATTGAGAAGCTCCACGCTAAACTCGATCGTTTGCCTAAGCGCGAAGAGATTCCGGTTATCTGCGAAGAGCAGCTTGTCGTTGAATACTACTCACGTTTGGCATAGAACATACGTTCGTTCAGCCCGTGCTTCTTCCATCATTGGAAGAGGGCACGGGTTGTCCGTTTTAAATACGTCAGTTTTTGATGTAATCGTCGTTTTCTGAAGTTAACGTGTGCTCCTAAAAAGATGAGAAAACACGATAACCTGAAAATAAATCGTCTGTATCTTATTCCATGCAGTAGTATTGTTATCAATTCGTGTTCTTAATTTCTGATATTGAGGCGCAGACTGTACACACTAGGAAAGAAGGATCTATGAGCGGTGGAGACATTGCCGGGCTTATTGCTGCGGCAGTATTTGCAATACTTGTAGCGCTTCTAGCCTTACCTATTATTAAATTGGGAAAAGTGTTTGACGAACTGGTAGTAACGATTCGTTCTCTCAACGGGGAAACAACCCCCTTAATTAGAGAAGTGACAAAAACTGTTACAACCACCAATACCCAATTAGAAAAAGTGGACGATATTACGAATAACGTTTCTGATGCCTCAGCAAACGTATCTGCTCTTTCCTCATTAGTTACCTCAACTGTTGGGCAACCTCTTATTAAGGTTGCTTCCTTTTCCTACGGTGTACGTAAAGCTATGCGAGCAGATAAGCAAGGTACCGCATCTGCAACACCTAAGGAGCGTCCATAATGGGGTTCTGGAAGAGTGCAGCTCTACTAGCTGGTGGTGCAGTTGCTGGGTATCTGGCACAACGTATTAATCAAACAACAGATGTGAGCCAAGCGTTGATTCGCCGAACTTCATCAGAGTTATCTTCAGTTTCTGGACGGAAAGCTCAAGTGGCCCGATTCTTTGATTCTCCGTGGGGTCAGCCTCTTCAAAAAGTCGCCCTAAAAGCAACTCAATTTGCTGCTCAAGTAAAAAGTGGGATGGAAGAGCACGAAGCTCAGCTGAAACAAAAGTTTCAGGAACAAAAGAATGAGGCTCGTCCAGGCTCCTTAGATTCTTGGGCGGTAGCAGAGAATTCTGATAACACTGAACTAATACCACATTCTACGAGTTCTTCATTCTCCGGCACGGAACGCAGGGTCTACCGTGACCGTCAGTTAGGTGAAGATTTTTTCGAAGGTCATTCTTCTAGCGAGACTTAGAGCATATTGGGTGTAGTAGCCTTTTATATATTTTTAGAACATTTATTCATCATCATAGGTTAGGAATATAGCTTCATGCTTTCACAGGAAATATCAAAGCGATGGCTTGAATTCTTTAAAGAACGCGGTCACACAGTCGTTCCCTCCGCCTCGCTTGTTTCCAACGAGCCAGGTGCAATGTTTACCATCGCCGGTATGGTTCCTTTTATTCCTTATTTCTTGGGCCGTGAAGTTCCTCCTTATCGCCGAGCAACTTCCGTGCAGAAATGTATTCGCACCCTTGACATCGAAGAAGTAGGTAAAACAGCTCGCCACGGAACGTTCTTCCAGATGGCTGGCAACTTTTCTTTCGGTGATTACTTCAAAAAAGAGGTAATCCCTTGGGCATGGGAGCTACTGACAACATCTGTTGATCAGGGCGGTTTTGGACTTGAGCCAGAACGTCTTTGGGTCACCGTTTACGAAGGCGATGATGAAGCCTACGAGCTATGGACGAAGACCGTCGGTTTACCTGCTGAACGTGTTCAGCGCATGGGCATGAAAGAAAACTATTGGTCTACTGGTCAGCCTGGTCCTGCGGGCCCTGACTCTGAGATTTTCTATGATCGTGGACCTGCCTATGGTAAAGATGGCGGTCCAGCTGTTGATGATGACCGCTATATTGAAATCTGGAACCTTGTGTTCATGCAATACCAGCGTGGTGAAGGTACCGGAAAAGATAGCTTTGAGATTCTTGGAGACTTGCCTGAGAAGAATATCGATACCGGACTAGGCGTAGAGCGTCTTGCAATGCTATTGCAGGGTGTTGAAAACTTCTATGAGACAGATCAGGTTCGTCCCGTACTTGATGCAGCTGCAAAACTATCTGGTAAGACTTATCACGGCTCTGAAACAGCTCAAGATGAAGGCTACGAAGACGATGTACGTATGCGTGTTGTCGCAGACCATATCCGTTCTTCACTGATGCTCATTGCTGACGGTGTGACCCCCTCTAACGAAGGTCGCGGATACATTCTTCGCCGTCTGATGCGTCGCGCTATTCGAGCGATGCGATTGTTAGGGGTAACTGAGCCATGCCTGCCCGTATTGTTCCCTGCTTCTCGTGATGCCATGGGTGGAGCGTTCCCGATTGTTGTTGAAGACTTCGAACGTATTTCACGTATTGCGTATGCAGAAGAAAAGGCATTCTTAAGAACTATCGAATCCGGTACTGAGCGCCTCGAAGAAGCCGTTAAGGAAGCTAAAAAAGGTAGCTCTATCGTCTCTGGTACTGAAGCTTTCACTTTGCACGATACCTATGGTTTCCCCATTGACTTGACGTTGGAGATGGCTGAAGAAGCCGGCGTGAAAGTCGACGAAAAAGCTTTCCGCGAGCTCATGGAAGAGCAACGTACTCGTGCACAAAAAGACGCGAAAGCGAAAAAAGGCGCTTTCGCAGATCTTTCTGCATTGCGTGAGCTTGCTAATGAACGTGGCTCTGTCTTCACTGGTTATGAAGAACTTAAAACACCAACTGTTCTACGTGCTATTTTGGTCAATGGCATGACTGTTCCGGTTGCTCATGCAGGGGACCGTATAGAAGTTGTTTTGGACGAAACTCCTTTCTACGCTGAAGCTGGTGGTCAGGCGGCTGATACTGGATATATCAGCGGTAACGGTTTTGTGATTGACGTTGAAGACGTGCAACAACCTGTTAAAGGTTTGAGTGTGCACCGCGGCGTAGTCCGCGAGGGAGAGGCTCTTGCCGGTGCTGAAGTAGTTGCACAGGTTAACGAACGTCGTCGTCGTGATGGCGAAAAAGCTCACTCTGGTACGCATATTGTGCATGCAGCGCTACACCAAGTATTAGGTCATGAAGCAACTCAACGTGGATCGTTCAATAAAGAAGACTATTTGCGTTTTGATTTCGCATGGGGCGAAGGGCTCTCCGAATCTGTACAACGTGAAATTGAAGAAGTTGCTAACACCGCAATTCGTGATAATTTGCAGACTGTTACACAAGAGATGCCGCTAGATGAGGCAAAGAAACTCGGTGCGATGAGTCTCTTTGGAGAAAAATACGGTGACACCGTACGTGTTGTTGAAATTGGTGGAGATTTCTCCCGTGAACTTTGTGGAGGAACCCACGTATCATCCTCTGCAGAGATTGGTTCTTTGACATTGCTTTCAGAACAGTCTGTTGGTTCTGGTAACCGTCGTGTTGAAGCGCTTGTCGGATATAGCTCCTTTAACCATTTGGCAACAGAACGTACTCTTGTTAACCAGCTGACAGGCATGATGAAAGTACAATCTTCTGCTGAACTTCCAGAACGTCTTTCTCAGACCCTGACAAAGCTTAAGAACGTGGAAAAAGAGCTCGAGAAACTTCGTATTGAAAAACTTCAAGCTGAAGCCGGAAAACTTGTTGCCTCAGCAGAACTCATCGGACAAGTCCGAGCTCTTGTTCATAATGCTGGTGAACTATCAGTAAATGAGTTACGTAATCTTGCAATGGATTTGCGTCAACGTCTAGGCTCAGAGCCTGCTGTTGTTGCAGTAACAGCTGTTAATAATGGTCGCCCGGTTGTTCTCGTAGCAACTAACGAAGGTGCTCGTGAACACGGCGTTAAAGCTGGAGCTTTGGTTCGTGTTGCTGCAGGTGTCCTCGGCGGTGGCGGTGGCGGTAAAGACGACATGGCTCAAGGTGGCGGACAAGACCCAACTAAGGTTGATGATGCACTCACAGCTATTCGTTCTGAACTTGCGAAAGTCAGTGCTTAACATATGACTTTTACACCAGGAGTGCGCATGGGAGTCGACGTGGGTAATGCTCGCGTCGGACTCTCCCTCTGCGATAGAGATGGAATTCTAGCGACACCGCTCAAGACTTTACGTCGAGACCTTAAAAAGAACTCTGATCGTAGAGTCCTGCGCACCCTGGTGAAAGTCCACGAAGTAACAGAAATTTTCGTGGGTTTACCTAAGACCATGAGCGGTGGAGAATCATCGTCAACGCTTATGGCTCGTTCTTATGC
The DNA here is from genome assembly GCF_048512995.1 of Rothia sp. P6271. Classification (NCBI taxonomy): domain Bacteria; kingdom Bacillati; phylum Actinomycetota; class Actinomycetes; order Micrococcales; family Micrococcaceae; genus Rothia; species Rothia sp. P6271. Next base: position 161,760 of record NZ_JBLXXV010000002.1, read on the forward strand.
TCAAGATTTGGTCACTGAGCTTATAGCAGAAGGGTACTCCATCCCCGTATGGTTAGTGGATGAGCGTTTAACGACGGTTAGTGCTCATCGTACTTTGCATGAGGCTGGAGTATCTTCACGAGATTTTAAGACAATGGTGGATCAGGTAGCTGCAGTCAATATTTTGCAGTATTGCCTAGACACGCTAAAAGCAGGCAACCATGTTGCTGGTTTTTTAGTGGAGCCTCAGACAATAGAATGTGTTAAGGAAATTTCCTCAATAGCACAGACGAAAAACGATATGGAGAACTTGAGTGAGCAATAAAACGAACTCGAGCCGATCGCCGAAACGTTCAGTTCACCGTGATGAGCCAGAGAACCTCAAGATGATTTTGAGTCCCTCTGAAGAAGATGAACGTGAGGGTATCCTCGGTTTAGTTGTTGAGCATGATCTGCTCACTCCTGAACAACGACGTAAAATTCGTCTCCGTAGGCGTAATACTATGCTCAGCGCGGGGCTTGTTTTTACTATTGCGGTAGTCATGATTATTGCAATTATTAGCCCTCAGCTAGGGTGGTTTAAACGCAAAGATTTTAGTGGTAGTGGTAATGGGACAAGCGTGAGCTTCACAGTTGCTCCGGGTGCTTCCACCATTGGTGTTGCAAACCAGCTAGAAAAGATGGGCGTTATTGCGGATGCAGATCGTTTCCTTTCCGTCTATAGCGATATGGGGGAGAAGAAGTATATTCAGCCTGGTGAGTATAACCTTCAAGAAGAGATGAGTAGCCAATCTGCGCTAGACATTCTTTTACGTTTGCATGAGACAAATCAGGTGTATATTGCTTTAGCTCAGACTCTTCGTATTGGAGAGTCTCTGGATATCATTGCTCAAGCTACTGGTGTTTCTCGAGATGAGCTCGACAAATTTAATAAGAATCCTCAAAGTCTTGGTGTTCCTGCTAATTTCCCTTCTCTAGAAGGTTGGATGCATCCTGGTGAATATCGTTTTGATCAGGGAACAGATATCAAAGATATTATGCAGAGTATTGTCAATGAGACGAAGAAAGCGTTATCTGATGCTGGTGTTAAGAGCGATGAGAAAGCCTTCTATGTTTTGACGGTAGCTTCTATTGTTGAGGCTGAAGGTGTTACCCCCGATTACAAAGCTATTGCTGGGGCGATTGAAAACCGTATTAACCACCCTGATGGGGAAACTAGCGGGTACATTCAGTCTGACGCTACAGTTGCTTATGGTTTAGGAAAGAAGACCGTTCATATTACAAATGAGCAGAAGCAAGATCCGTCAAATAAATATAATACGTTCTATTATAAGGGACTTCCTGCGGGACCTATTGGTTCACCAGGCACTAACGCTATCGACGCCGCCGCAAACCCCGACAAGAATGACTACTATTTCTGGGTGACTGTCAATCTTGATACTGGTGAAACGAAGTTTGCTAAGACCTACAGTGAACATCTTAAGAACGTTGAAGAATACGATAGATGGTGTCGTAATCATGCTGGTAAATGCACCTAAGATAGGTGGTTTAATGAATGCTCGGAAGAAAGCTTTTGTTTTAGGTGATCCTATTGAACATTCGCTTTCTCCGAGCCTTCATCAGGTTGCATATGAGCATCTGGGATATGAGATTGATTATTTTCGTTGGAGAACATCCATTGAAGAACTTCCAGAACGGTTTTTACCTGATCTAACCGAAAATGTGGTTGGCTATTCTGTGACAATGCCACTTAAGAATGCTGTCGTTGAAAGTCTTCATGAGCTTACTGATTTTGCGAAGATTCTCGGCGTTGTTAATACTGTGTATTGGCACGGTGAGGGCTCTTCTCGACAGTCTATTGGTCATAATACGGATGTTTCTGGAATCGTCAATGCGCTTGATTATGCTGGTGTTCGTGAATCAACGAACTCGCCCAGAGCTATTCTTGGTGGGGGAGGAACCGCTACTTCTGCGCTGATGGCATTAGCATTTTTAGGTTCTATTGACGTAGATCTTTATGTACGTTCTGTGCAGAGAGCCTCGACAGTCCTTCGTTTAGCGCAGAAGCTGGGAATACGTCTTAACGTTTGCCATTTTGAGGATTTTGCTTCACGGCATCCGATGTATGAGGCTGTTATCTCTACTTTGCCTGCTGGTGTGGCCGACCAATTTGCCCCCGCCTTGAAGTCTTCTCTTAGCGGTGTTCTTTTAGACGTCAGTTACAATCCGTGGCCTTCTACTATTGCTTCGTATTGGGAGAAAGCTGGTGGCGTCATCGTCTCTGGTTTAGATATGCTGATGTATCAGGCCATCGACCAAGTGAAGCTTTTTACGGGACATTCTTTAGAAGACACGTTGCCTGAACAGCTTGAGATGATGAATGCAATGTGTGCTGCTATTGGTTTGTTACCGCGAAAACAGTTACCCGTGAACGTTTATTCTATTGAACATCTTGGCTCGTGCCGTTAACACAATTTTTCATGTGAAGACATCAAAAATTTTATTCGGTTTATTTTCTGGGTACTCTAGTGTCTAGAGAAGAACTTTTGGTTATCACACTACATATGTAAAGGAAGTCAGAGCATGTTGCGTTGGCTCACAGCCGGTGAATCTCACGGTGAAGCTCTTGTCGGTATTATTGAGGGCGTGCCCGCAGGTGTAGAACTTACCTCGCAGATGGTACGTGATGCTTTAGCTCGACGTCGTCTAGGTTATGGGCGTGGGGCACGTATGAAGTTTGAAGAGGATCAGGTTCGCATTTTAGGCGGTGTCCGTCATGGTAAAACACTGGGTGGTCCTGTTGCCTTAGAAATTGCGAATACAGAATGGCCCAAATGGGTTGATGTCATGAGCGCTGACCCCGTAAATCCTGAGGTACTTGAAGGGCGTGCCCGCAACGCACCGTTGACTCGCCCTCGACCTGGGCATGCCGATTTTACGGGGATGCAGAAATATCATTTTGACGAAGCACGCCCTGTTTTAGAAAGGGCTTCTGCACGTGAAACCGCAACACGTGTTGCTCTTGGTGTTGTTGCTTCTCAGCTTCTTAAAGCTTTAGGCATACAGCTCGTAAGCCATACGACGGCAATTGCTGATGTGTGCACTCCGGAGGAAGCACCTCGTCCGCGTCCATCTGATGTCGCGACACTTGACGCTGACCCATTACGTTGCTTTGATTCAGCCACTTCTGTGGCAATGGTTCAGGCCGTCGATACCGCTCATAAAGATGGTGAGACTCTTGGCGGTGTCGTTGAGGTGCTTGCGTATGGTCTTCCTCCAGGGCTTGGTTCTTATGTTCATTGGGATCGTCGTCTTGATGCGCGTCTTGCTGCAGCGTTAATGGGTATTCAAGCCATTAAGGGTGTTGAAGTGGGAGATGGGTTCTTAACTGCTTCTCGTCCAGGAACTCGAGCACATGACGAGATAAGTGTGAACACTCATGGTGTTACTCGTGATTCGAATCGTGCCGGAGGTATTGAAGGGGGCATGAGCATCGGAGATCTTCTGCGAGTTCGTGCTGCAATGAAGCCAATTGCCACCGTGCCTAAGGCTTTGAAAACTATTGATACTTCTACTGGTGAAGTGGCCAAAGCTCATCATCAACGCTCAGATGTATGTGCGGTACCCGCCGCTGGTGTTGTTGCGGAGGCGATGGTTGCGCTAGTTCTTGCTGAAGCTGCTTTAGAGAAATTTGGTGGGGACTCTGTTCCTGAGACTCGACGGAATATGGATGCTTATCTTGCTGCTATTCCGGAGTCTTTGAGCTGGGAGTCTAATGTTGCTGGTTGGGATAGCTAGACGCTCATGTCATCTCAGCATCTTCCTCGAGAACGTGTAAGTATTTCATCGCCAGATCCTCAGCATGTACGTGAAGTTCAAGAAGAGTTCTTAGATCGTCGTCGTCCGGTGGTTTTTATTGGACCGATGGCTGCTGGCAAGTCTTATATAGGGATGCATTGCGCCCGTTTTTATGGGTATCAGTTTTTGGATGCCGATCAGCTAATTACGGAACAATATGGTTCAATACCAGAGATATTTGACACTTTGGGTGAAGAATATTTTCGTAAAGTTGAGAGTGAAACAATTTTTCAGGTTCTTGAGTCTCCGCAATATCGCAATAGTATTTTTTCGTTAGGCGGGGGCGCTCCAATGAGTGATCAGGTTGCACAGAAACTCAAAAATGAATGTGTCATTTATCTGAAAGTCGATGCTGACACTGTTCGCCCACGAATCTTAGGGAATAAGACACGACCTCTTTTACAGGGGGATCCTATCCAGCGGTGGAATGAGATTTTTCAATTACGTAAAGAACGTTATGAGCAGTTAGCAAGCTATACGTTAGATGTTCGGGGGTCTCGTCCTGCTTCAGAGATTGCTGCAGAAGTCCAACAATTTATTTTATGTACTCGTGGGGGAGCAACAGCATGAGCAATAATATGGAACCAACCGTTATTTCGGTGACGGGAGATAGCCCGCAAGAAAACTATGATGTTTTTGTAGGACATCACCTTTTATCCCAGCTTCCTACTATTCTAGGTGCTCAAACTCGTCGTGTGTTGATGATTTATCCGAGGGCTTTGCGTTCTACCGGTGAACTGGTCATGGAAGATTTACGTTCAGCTGGTTACGACTCTTTTAGTGCGGAGATTCCTGATGCAGAAGAGGGAAAACATCTTCAAGTAGCAGGTTTCTGCTGGCAGGTGCTAGGGAAGAATGATTTTACTCGTTCTGATGCAATTATCTCTATTGGTGGCGGAGCAGTCAGCGATGTGGCAGGTTTTGTGGCCTCCACTTGGTTGCGTGGTGTGAAGGTTGTTCATATCCCTACGACTTTATTAGGTATGGTAGATGCTGCCATCGGGGGAAAAACAGCTATTAACACGGCTGAGGGAAAAAATCTGGTCGGTACGTTCTATCCTCCGGCAGCTGTTTTATGCGAGTTAGGAACGTTACGGACTTTGCCCGTTCACGAATTATTGACGGGTTTAGCAGAGGTCATTAAATGTGGGTTTATTGCTGATCCTGAGATTCTCGATATTGTTGAAGGCAATCCTGATGCTTTACGGGATTCTCAGTCTGTAGTGATTCGTGATCTTATTGAACGTTCTATTCGTGTCAAAGCTCGTATTGTTTCTGAGGATTTAAAGGAGTCTGGTCTTCGAGAATTCCTGAATTATGGGCATACTTTTGGGCATGCTATTGAGCGGGTTGAACGTTATCAGTGGCGTCATGGTGCGGCAGTTGCGGTAGGCATGGTTTTTGCTGCTGAGTTATCTTTGGCTGCAGGGTATGTTGATGAGTCAGTGGTAGAGCGTACTCGTCGCATTTGTCAGTCGGTGGGTCTTCCGGTGAGTTATCGTGGGGACCGTTGGCAACAGCTGATTGAGTCGATGCGTCGTGACAAAAAGGCGCGCGGAAATTTGCTTCGTTTCGTCCTTCTTGAGGGGTATGGTTCACCTCGTATTTATGAGGTTCCTGACGATTCATTATTGTTTGCGACGTATCAAGAGATTTCTTCTACCTCGTAGGCTTTATGGACCCTCATCTATATGATGAAGGCTGTGTGTTCTGGCACAGGGGAGCATCTATTTTATGTTTCTTCGTCCAATACAGCTGTCTTTATCTCGTTGAAGCGTTACAATGGCTAAGAATCGTTTGATTATTGATAATTCCCATATATTTGAAGGAGAGTCGGTTGGCTACTACCGCTGACATTAAGAACGGCGTTGTACTCAAGATTGATGGTAACCTCTGGTCGGTTATCGAATTCCAGCACGTCAAGCCAGGAAAAGGTGGAGCGTTCGTTCGTACCAAGTTGCGTAATGTAACCTCCGGCAAAGTTGTCGATCGTACGTTTAACGCTGGCGCAAAGGTCGATACTGCTACTGTTGATCGTTCTGATTATCAGTATCTCTATCAAGACGGTGATGATTACGTTTTCATGGACGTAAAAACTTACGATCAGATTAACGTTCCTCAGGTTGTTGTTGGTGACGCAGCAAATTATCTTCTTGAGTCTCAGGTTGCTACTATCGCGATGCATGAGGGTGAGCCACTATACATTGAGCTTCCTGCATCTGTTGTTCTTGAGATTACGTACACTGAGCCGGGCCTTCAAGGTGACCGTTCTACAGGTGGAACGAAACCTGCAACAGTTGAGACTGGTGCTCAGATTCAGGTTCCACTCTTCTTAGAGACTGGTACTAAAGTTAAGGTTGATACTCGTACTGGTGAGTATCTTGGTCGTGTAAACGACTAGAAGAACAGGGCATAAAATACGTGAATTCACGAACTAAAGCTCGATTGAGAGCAGTTGAAGTTCTTTTTGAAGCTGAGCAACGAGATGATGAGATTCTAGACGTATTGACTCGTCGTCGTTTACATACTTCCGCGCAGATTTCTACGTACTCTGAGCAGATTGTGCGCGGTGTACAAGAACATGACGAAGAGATTCGTGAGTATATCGAAACGTACTCTCAGGACTGGACCATGGACCGTATGCCTAGCGTAGATCGTATTCTTTTGCGTATCGGCGCATGGGAACTTATCTATAATGATGAGGTTCCAGATCTTGTTGCTATTTCAGAAGCAACGGGACTGGCTCGGGTGCTTTCGACTAACGATTCACCTAAATTCATCAATGGTCTTTTGGAGCGGTTGCGTCAAGTTAAACCTACGCTTCTTGCATAAAAGTATCTTTCAACGGTGGGGTGGCTACACTATGTGGCCACCCCACCGTTTTATGCGTGGTGACGTGCTGATTTACCGGATAACTTCATCGTTTTTCTCAAAAACTTTTCTCAAAACATCTCTTCTTGCAGCTTTGCCAAGATAAAACATGATAGATTGCTCCATAAAGCAAGCAACCTTTAAGTCCGTCCCGTGAGGCGGGGAAGGAGGCCGGCAGATGAGTGAATTCTACCCAGTGATGGGTCGTACCATTCTTAACGAAGCCGATATTAACCGTGCCTTGACACGTATTGCTCACGAAATCCTTGAAGGAAATCGTGGTGCAGAAAATCTTGTCCTTGTGGGGATTCAGCGCAAGGGCGCACCATTAGCGCAACGCTTAGCAGAAAAGATTGCGCGCACTGATTCGTCTTTTAATCCTCAGCTATGCCTCGGTCAATTAGATATTACAAAATACCGAGATGATCTCAATTCAAAACCTGAGAAGACTCCTTTACCGACGGTCCTACCCGAATCTGGTATTGATGGAAAGAATCTTGTCCTAGTTGACGACGTCTTATACTCCGGTAGAACTATTCGAGCAGGTCTAGACGCTCTCAAAGACTACGGGCGTCCGGCATGTGTGCGTCTAGCTGTTCTGGTGGATAGGGGACACCGTGAGCTACCTATTCGTGCAGATCATGTTGGCAAAAATTTACCAACCTCGTCTGAAGAAGTCGTTCGTGTGTATCTCGAAGAAATTGATGGTTGCACCGACCGTGTTGAGATTTTGCACCCTAACAGCGGAGAATAAGAAACCATGCGTCATTTATTAGACACCAAAGAATTAACTCGCGAAGAGGCGATTAGTATTCTCGATACCGCCGATTATATGGCAGAAATTGGTCGTCAGGAGGTGAAAAAATTTCCTGTTTTACAAGGACGTACTGTGGTGAACCTCTTTTTTGAGGACTCTACTCGCACTCGGCTTTCTTTCGAAACAGCCGAAAAACGTCTCGGCGCAGACATCATTAATTTTGCTGCTAAAGGTTCTTCTGTCTCTAAAGGTGAATCCCTTAAAGACACTGCTCAGACATTAGCCGCAATTAATGCTGATGCGTTTGTGATTCGTCATAGCGCATCAGGGGCACCTCAGCGTTTGGCGGAAGCAGGTTGGACAGATGTACCAGTTCTCAACGCTGGCGACGGCACACACGCTCACCCAACACAAGCCCTTCTTGATGCGATGACACTTCGACAGTTTCAGTATCAGCTATCAGGTATCCCCACTCGAGGTGCTGCACTTGAGGGAATGCGTGTCGCTATTGTTGGCGATATCCTTCACTCTCGTGTTGCTCGTTCAAACCTCTGGCTTCTACACACATTAGGAGCAGAGGTTATTTTTATAGCACCGCCTACTCTTTTACCTCATGATATTGATCATTGGCCAGTTCAGGTGTACTACAACTTTGATCAGGCCTTAGCGCATGGTGTTGATGCGGTAATGCTACTTCGTATTCAAAAAGAACGTATGAATGCTGCGTTCTTCCCTAGCGTTGAAGAATACGCCCGATTATGGGGGCTTACCCCTGAACGTTTCAAAGCTTTAGAACGTTCGGGAGAACAGACAGCCGTTCTACATCCGGGCCCAATGAACCGCGGGCTTGAGATTAGTTCTCTTGCAGCAGATTCTTCACAATCGTGGGTTCTTCGCCAGGTCAATAACGGAGTCTCTGTGCGCATGGCGGTGCTCTATATGCTAATGACTGGCCAAGACGGCAGCGAACTTTACTCTTCAAATAACACACAGATTCACCCATAGCGAGAGAACATGACAGAAAAATATCTCATTAAAAATGTTTCTATTCTTGGTCAAGATACAGCAGATATCCTCATTGACGCAGGAAAAATTGTGCAGATAGGCACAGCTTTAACCGCTGATGACGCTCAAATAATTAAGGCACAAGGTCTCATTGCTTTGCCTGGTCTTGTCGATTTGCACACCCATTTGAGAGAACCTGGACAAGAAGATTCTGAAACGGTTGAGTCTGGAACTCAAGCGGCAGCTTTAGGCGGTTATACAGCGGTTTTTGCTATGGCAAATTCACAACCAGTAGCCGATACTGCAGGAGTCGTTGAACAAGTATATGAGCTTGGTAAAAAAGCAGGTTGGGCGCAGGTTTACCCTGTTGGCGCTGTAACTATAGGGCTCCAAGGGGAGCGTCTTTCCGCTATTGGCGCGATGGCAGATTCTCGTGCACAAGTTCGAGTTTTCTCAGACGATGGGATGTGCGTTTGGGATCCTGCACTGATGCGTCGAGCATTAGAATATGTCAAAACTTTCGATGGTGTCATTGCCCAACATGCTCAGGAGCCTCGACTAACTGAAGGCGCACAAATGAATGAGGGCAAAGTTTCAGCAGAACTTGGTTTAGCAGGATGGCCTGCTGTAGCTGAAGAATCCATTATCGCGCGGGATGTTCTTCTAGCTGAACACGTGAACTCTCGTGTTCATATCTGTCACCTTTCAACACGCGGTGCAGTAGAAATTGTACGTTGGGCTAAATCTCGCGGTGTTCAGGTGACGGCTGAAGCGACACCTCATCATTTGCTTTTGACAGAAGAACTTGTTCGGAGCTATGACCCCGTGTATAAAGTGAATCCTCCTTTGCGAACCGAAGAAGACGTTATGGCTCTTCGTCAGGCGGTTGCAGATGGAACGATTGATATTATTGGCACAGATCATGCACCACACCCAATAGAGTCTAAAGATTGCGAATGGGCTTGTGCTGCCAATGGTATGACGGGCTTAGAACAAGCATTGTCAATTGTTCAGAAAACGCTTGTTGATACTGGTCTTATTGACTGGGAACGTGTTGCAGAAATTATGAGTTTCCGTCCGGCACATATTGGTCGCGCAGTAGAGCAGGGGCGGCCTATCGCGGTAGGTGAACCGGCGCATATTGTGCTCTACGATCCTCAAGCAACACGCGTGATTAATCCGGCAGAGCAAGCAACACGGGGCAAAAATAACCCGTATAGAGGCTTAGAACTGCCCGGCGCTGTTCGTGCAACCTTCTTTGCCGGTCACCCTACGGTTTTGGACGGAGCATTAGCAACACCTCGTGTGCAACCGGCCGAGGGGAATAGCCTCTAAACAATGTCAAAATATTTTTTCCCCACGCTCGTATGTATCGGTGTTGTTGTCTTAGCTTGCCTTTTGATGTGGCGTGGCTGGTCGGCACGTAAAAGACGTCAAGGTGAGCTAGGCCCTTTAGCGCCGGTACCAGAACGCTATGATGAGTTACCGCCTGATGCGGTTGTTTCTGGGACGTATATTGTTACAACGCTATTAGGGGATTGGTTAGCCCGCGTTGCAGTGCACACTTTAGGTGTTAAATCCCGAGCTGAGTTATTCATTTTTGATGAAGGACTTGTCTTATCCCGAGAAGGTGCACAACACCTATGGATTCCTTATCGCGATGTTATTGCAGTACGCCAAGAGTCAGGCATTAACGGAAAGTTTGTGGAAAAAGATGGTCTTCTCATCATCTCGTGGATGTTCAATAGCACTGCTGTCGATACGGGGTTTAGGCTATTGCACCCGCAAGAACAAGAAAGTATTCAAAAAGAAATTCTTCTAAGAGCACCTCAGGCGAAGGATTCTCTTCCAGCTCTTAGCCCTCAATGATTGATGCGAATTATCGCAAAACACTATATAAGGAAGTTAGTTGATGTCTAATCTAACTCATCACCAACCGGCTCTTCTCGTATTAGAAGATGGCAATGTTTACCGTGGACAGGCGTATGGAACGGTTGGGAAGACTCTCGGTGAGGCCGTCTTTTCTACCGGTATGACCGGTTATCAAGAAACTCTCACTGACCCTTCTTACGCTGGTCAAATTGTGGTGCAGACTGCTCCTCATATTGGAAATACTGGTGTTAACGCTGTGGATGCGGAATCGCGTCAGGTTTGGGTTGCCGGATACGTTGTACGAGATGCTGCTCGACGTCCTTCAAATTGGCGTAGTGAAGGTTCTCTTGACGATTACCTTTCAGCGCAGGGAATTGTCGGCATTGAAGGTATTGATACTCGTGCCCTCACCCGTCATTTACGTTCTGCTGGGGCAATGCGTGCTGGTATTTTTTCGGGGGAGTACGCACAACGTCCGGTATCTGAGCTGTTGACGATGGTGCAAGAGTCTGAGCCGATGCAGGGACGACAGCTTGCTGAAAGCGTTTCTTCTGAACAGGCGTATACCGTTGAGCCACAAGACTTCGGGTGGGACGGCCCCATTCAAGGGGTGTTAGCAGCTCTTGACTTAGGTATTAAATCGATGACTCCCGAACAGTTCGCACGTCGTGGTGTTCGTGTTCATGTTTTACCTGCCGCATCAAGTTTTGAGGATATTCAGGCGGTCAAACCTGACGGCGTGTTCTTCTCAAATGGCCCAGGAGACCCCGCTACTGCCAACCAGCAGGTTGAACTTCTACAACAGGTTCTTCGTTCTTCTATTCCGTTCTTTGGTATTTGCTTTGGTAACCAATTGTTAGGTCGTGCCTTAGGTTTTGGTACATATAAGTTGCCTTTTGGGCATCGTGGGATTAACCAACCGGTTCTTGATAAGACAACAGGCAAAGTAGAGATTACAGCCCAAAATCATGGCTTTGCAGTGGACGCGCCTCTTGATGAGGTGGTGCTGGCTCCATGTGAGGAATTTGGTCGTGTTGAGGTTTCTCATATCGGCCTCAACGACCGTGTTGTTGAAGGATTACGTTGCTTAGATATTCCAGCCTTCTCAGTGCAGTATCATCCGGAGGCTGCGGCTGGACCACATGATGCGGCGTATCTCTTTGACCGCTTTATCGATTTGATGAAACAACACCAGAACTAGGAAACTCACAAAGGATTTTGTAGACAATGCCACGTAGAAAAGACCTCAACTCTGTGCTCGTTATCGGTTCTGGCCCTATTGTGATTGGGCAGGCAGCCGAGTTCGATTATTCCGGCACTCAGGCGCTTAGAGTTCTCAAGGAAGAAGGAATCCGAGTGATTCTTGTGAACTCAAACCCTGCGACGATTATGACTGACCCAGAGTTTGCTGATGCAACATACATTGAACCCATCAATGCAGAAGTTATTGAAAAAATTATTGAAAAAGAACGTCCTGACGCTATTTTGCCAACTCTTGGCGGGCAGACAGCCCTCAATGCCGCAATTGACCTTGACCGCCAAGGCGTTTTAGCGAAGTATCAGGTAGAACTGATTGGTGCGAATATTGAAGCCATTAATCTTGGTGAAGACCGAGAGAAGTTCAAGGGTGTCGTAGAACGTGCTGGTGGTGAGTCTGCTCGTTCGGTCATCGTTCATAGCATGCCAGAAGCTTTGGCAGCAGCTGAAGAGCTAGGTTATCCGATGGTGGTGCGCCCTTCCTTTACGATGGGCGGTTTAGGCTCGGGTATGGCTTATAACGAAGAAGACTTGTACCGTATTGCCGGTGCTGGTATTCAGTACAGCCCCACGAGTGAGGTTCTTTTAGAAGAATCTATTCTTGGGTGGAAAGAATACGAGTTAGAAATGATGCGAGATAAGAACGATAACGTTGTTGTTATTTGTTCTATCGAGAACTTTGACCCAGTAGGCGTACACACTGGAGATTCCATTACTGTTGCCCCAGCGTTGACCCTTACCGACCGTGAGTTCCAAAAGCTTCGTGATATTTCTATTAACGTTATTCGCGAGGTTGGTGTTGATACGGGTGGATGTAATATCCAGTTCGCGGTTGATCCTCACAGTGGACGTATTATCGTCATTGAGATGAACCCTCGTGTGTCTCGTTCTTCTGCTTTGGCTTCTAAAGCGACAGGATTCCCTATTGCAAAGATTGCGACAAAGCTTTCATTGGGGTACACCTTAGATGAGATTCCCAATGATATTACACAAAAAACTCCAGCGTCTTTTGAACCAACATTAGATTATGTTGTTGTTAAAGTTCCGCGTTTTGCATTTGAGAAGTTCCCTGCAGCTGACCCGACTTTGACAACAACCATGAAATCAGTGGGTGAGGCTATGGCGTTAGGCCGTAACTTTACGGAGGCTCTACAGAAAGCTATGCGTTCTTTGGAGCAGAAGGGTGCGGAGTTTAGTTTTGAGGATTCCTCTATAACTGGTGTTGAACGTGAAGAGTTACTCCGTCGCTGTGCTACACCGACGGCAGAACGAATTCATGATGTTCGGCAGGCTTTGGCTATTGGTGTGGGCGTGGATGAACTCTATCAGATAACGGGTATTGATCCTTGGTTCTTAGACCAGCTTGTTCTTTTGAATGAGGTTGCAGAGCAGATTCGTGACCATAAAAACCTTGATGAGCAGACTCTACGTCTGGCGAAGAGACATGGTTTTTCTGATGCGCAGATTGCACATATCGTGGGTTCCTCAGAGGAAATTGTTCGAGGTATCCGCTATGCCTTAGGTATTCGTCCGGTCTTCAAAACGGTTGATACTTGTGCTGCGGAGTTTGAGGCTTTTACTCCGTATCATTATTCTTCTTACGATATGGAAGACGAGATTGCACCACACCAAAAACCATCTGTGATGATTTTAGGCTCTGGACCGAACCGTATTGGTCAGGGTATCGAATTCGATTATTCTTGTGTTCATGCCTCGCTGGTGTTGCGTGAAGCGGGATATGAGACGGTGATGGTTAACTGTAATCCGGAGACAGTGTCAACTGATTATGACATTTCAACCCGTCTGTATTTTGAGCCTCTTACGCTCGAGAATGTTTTAGAAATTATTGATGCAGAGCGTCGTACGGGAGGTCTTCTTGGGGTTTTTGTCCAGTTGGGTGGGCAGACTCCGTTGAAACTAGCTCAGGCGTTGAAAGAAGCTGGTGTTCCAATTCTTGGAACATCTCCAGAAGCTATTGATTTGGCAGAGGATCGTGGTGAATTCTCGCGAGTTCTTGAAGAAGCTGAGCTGATTTCACCAAAGAATGGTACCGCTTTTACTTTTGAGAATGCTCGTCGTATCGCTGATGAGATTGGTTATCCGGTGCTGGTTCGTCCTTCCTATGTTTTGGGCGGTCGTGGTATGGAGATTGTGTATGAGCCTAAGCAATTGGCTCGTTATCTTGAGAACGCCACGGAGGTTTCGCCTTCACAGCCTGCGCTGATTGATAAGTTCCTTGAAGACGCTATCGAAATTGATGTGGATGCTTTATACGATGGTGAGCAGCTTTATCTTGGCGGTGTGATGGAGCACATTGAAGAAGCTGGTATTCACTCTGGCGATTCAGCATGTACTTTGCCTCCAATTACTTTGAGCCCTGACACTATTGCTCAGGTGAAGGAAGCGACGCTTAAGATTGCTCGTGGCGTCAACGTTCGTGGACTGATTAATATTCAGTTTGCGGTGCAGTCTGATGTTTTGTATGTGATTGAGGCTAATCCTCGTGCTTCGCGTACGGTTCCTTTCGTGTCAAAGGCTACAGGCGTTCAGTTAGCTAAGGCAGCAGCGTTAATTGGTATGGGTAAGAGTATTGCTCAGCTACAGTCTGAAGGTGTTTTGCCGGTTACCATGGATGGAGCTTCTTTGCCGTCTCATACGGCTATCGCGGTGAAAGAGGCGGTGCTTCCATTTAGTCGTTTCCGTACTCCTGAGGGCGTGGTAGTGGATTCGTTGTTAAGCCCTGAGATGCGTTCTACTGGTGAGGTGATGGGTTTGCATCGCCATTTTGATACGGCTTTTGCGAAGGCAGAGAGCGCTGCTGGTGGGGCGCTACCTACGGAGGGTAAAGTTTTTGTCTCTATTGCGAATAGGGATAAGCGTCACGCGATTATTTATGTTCGTATGTTGCAAAGTCTTGGCTTTGAAATTATTTCTACTGGTGGTACGGCACAGGTGTTACGTCGTAATGGTGTTGATTCTGTGGTTGTTCCAAAAATTGCTGAGACATCTGCTGATGAGAAGTCTATCGTTCAGATGATTACTGAAGGTGAGATTTCGTTGATTCTTAATACGCCTTCTGGCGGTGAGAATGCGCGCGGTGATGGGTATGAGATTCGTGCAGCAGCGACTTCTGTTGGTTGCCCTGTAATGACAACAGTCTCGGAGTTTGGTGCAACGGTACAAGCAATTCAAGCGATGCGTGAGCATAGCTGGGATGTTATGACGTTACAAGAGCATAGTGCTTCGTTGAAGGCTGAGCAGAACCGTCGTTCAGGTGAGGCTGAGGAGGTAGTTGATGCGTAATCCGCGTGTAGGTTTTGGTGATGTACTGGCTCAGAAAATGGAGCAGTATGGTCCCTTGTGCGTAGGTATTGATCCTCACCCTCAGCTTTTGCAACAATGGGGTCTTCCCGCAACGGCCGATGGCGTAGAACGTTTTGCGCGGTTGGTTCTTGAAGCATGTGCGGGGAAGGTCGCTGCGGTCAAGCCACAGGTTGCTTTTTTTGAGAGTTACGGTTCTGCTGGTTTCCTCGCTTTGGAGCGTTGTGTCCAGTATGCGCAGAGTCTGGGTCTTTTGGTGATATCGGACGCCAAACGTGGGGATATTGGTTCTACGATGAGCGCTTATGCTCACACGTGGTTGGATGATTCTTCACCTCTTGCAAGTGATGCGCTCACGCTTAGCCCTTATCTTGGGTTTGGGAGTTTAGCTCCTGCTTTGGAGCTTTCTGAGGCTCAGGGGCGCGGTGTTTTTGTATTGGCGTTAACGTCTAATCCTGAGGGTAAGAGTGTTCAACATCGTGGGGGAGATTGTTCTGTTGCTGCGGAGGTGATTCGTTCTGCTCAGGAGCGAAATGCTAGGCAGTCGTGGCAACGGATGGGGTCTTGCGGTCTGGTGGTGGGAGCCACTGTAGCTGATGCTTTGAAATTACTTTCAATTGATTTGTCGGGATTCAATGGCCCAATTTTAGCTCCGGGCTATGGGGCGCAAGGCGCTACGGCTGAACAATTATATGAGGTTTTTTCTGGTTGCCCATCACAAGTTTTGGTCAATTCTAGTCGCGGAGTTTTGTCTCGGGGTCCGTCTCTTGAGGGACTTATCGATGCGATTGAAAGTTCGCAAGAAAATCTCAAAAATAACTTAAATGACAGAATATAATAATTCGTCGTTTATTAGGAGTGATTGGTCTAAATAATCTGACTTAATCTAAGCATCATCTAGTAGAAATATCTGATAACGTCCCCTAAAGTGTTAGATTAATACACGTCAGAGGTGGTTTGTTCAGCACATGATGCATATTCGCGTCATGTGCTGAACAAACCACTAAAGACAGGTTCGCAAACATAACACGCCACAATAGTTACACTAAGGGGAATTAGTATGGCACTCCGCCCACTCACCGAAGAAGAACGCGCAGCAGCTCGCGAAAAAGCTAAAGTTTCTCGCACCATTCGCGCTGAGGTTAAAGAATCTCTCAAAAAACGTGAGACAACTATCGCAGAAGTGCTCAAACGAGCCGATAGCGAAGAAGCTGTGAGTAGACTAAAAGTGACAGATTTGCTGATGGCTCTTCCAAGCATTGGTGAGATTCGCGCTAACGCAATTCTTAAAGAACTTAATATTGCGCCGTCCCGCCGTTTACGCGGATTAGGTGTACACCAGCGACGCGCATTAATCGATTTCCTCGAACGCTAAAGGCGGTTTTCAATGACTGAGAACACTACACCTCGACTCACTGTTCTAGCGGGCCCTACCGCAGTAGGTAAGGGCACTGTCTCGCAGTATATTCGTGAGAATTATCCAGATGTATGGTTCTCAGTTTCAGCCACCACACGAGACCCTCGACCTGGCGAGGAAGAAGGCATACACTACTATTTCGTATCCGATGAGGAATTCGACTCAATGGTAGAAAATCGCCAGATGCTTGAGTGGGCGCAGGTTCATAATAAATATCGTTATGGAACCATGAAGAATATGGTTACTCGCGCTCTTGAGTCAGGGAAGAACGTCCTGCTAGAAATTGATTTACAAGGCGCCCGTCAGGTACGTAATAGCATGCCAGAAGCTCGACTGATTTTTCTCGCTCCACCTAGCTGGGAAGAACTCGTTCGCCGCCTGGTAAGCCGCGGCACTGAATCTGCCGAGGAACAGCAACAACGTCTAGATACGGCAAAAGTTGAGTTGGCTGCTGAACCAGAGTTTGATCACACAGTGATTAACGATACTGTTGAACAAGCTGCTCAAGAAATCATTGAGCTTATGGGTCTGACGAAAACCTCAGCATAAAACTTCTATGAGGGATGAGAATATTCAGTACGAGTATTCTCATCCCTCATAATATTTTTTATCCTAGAGTGCTTTTTATCAGGCTTTTAGATATACTTATTTTTTGTCTTAGGCAAGTTCGTTTCGATGAAGCTTGCTGGTTGTCAATCTTATGGGAGTATTCGTGGCTAACGCACACAATGAAGAAGGAATCATCAACCCTAGCGCAGATGAGCTACTTGAAAAAGCAGAGTCTAAGTATGGTCTGGTGATTTTTGGCGCTCGTCGTGCCCGCCAGATTAACGCATACTACTCTCAGATGCACGAAAATCTTTTCGATCATGTTGGTCCTCTCGTAGACAGCGAACCAAACGAAAAGTCACTTTCTGTTGCGATGCGTGAAATTAATGAAGGTCTCATTGAAGCCCGCCATGTCAGCGAAGGAACGTTTGACGAAAACGGCGATTTCATTCCTGAGGAAGCTCCCTCAGCTTTCTTGACCGGTGGTTTTTACACTGAAGAATATTCTGAGGCAGCACCTATCGTAGAATACGTAGACGCCGAAGACTCCGAATAAGGCTTTCGGTTTCTGCTGAGAAGAACGCACTATGCGTATAGTTATTGGTATCGGAGGAGGAATCGCGGCTTATAAAGCCACGTCCCTCCTTCGTCTCTTTTCAAAAGCTGGGCATGAGGTTATCGCTATGCCCACAGAAACTGCTCTGAACTTTGTGGGTAAGGCTACCTTTGAAGCTCTCAGCGGTAATCCTGTGGCAACTTCTGTTTTTGAGCGAGTACCTGAAGTAAACCATGTTAAGCAGGCAGAGGAAGCTGACGGCATTATCATCGCCCCGGCTACGGCCGACCTTCTCTCACGGTTAGCTTCTGGTCGAGCAGATGATCTTCTTAGCGCAACGGTGCTTACTACTCACGCGCCAGTGATTCTCGCCCCTGCAATGCACACTCAAATGTGGGAACATCCTGCAACCGTGCACAATGTTCGAAAACTTCAAGAATACGGTTACCACGTTATTGAGCCAGCAGTTGGACGTCTCACAGGAAAAGACTCAGGTATTGGTAGAATGCCCGAACCTGAGGATATCTTTGAGGAAGCTCTCAACATCCTAAAACAAAACGCTCAAGTCGACACCGATTCTCGCCCTTTTGAAGGAAAACATATTGTTATCACAGCCGGAGGAACTCGAGAGCCTTTAGACCCTGTACGGTTCTTAGGAAACCGTTCCTCTGGAAAACAAGGCGTAGCATTGGCCCACGTAGCTCACGCTTTGGGTGCAAAAGTTACTCTTATCGGCGCCCATCTACAAGTGCCAGTTCCCTCTACCGTAAAGTACGTTGACGTTTCAACAACAGAAGAATTACGACAAGCTGTTCATCAGTATAGTGAGGGCGCCTATGCTCTCATCATGGCTGCTGCAGTTGCTGATTTCCGTCCAGCACATTATGCCGAATATAAAATCAAGAAAACAGATGACGCTCAAGAAGCTCCCACGATAGAACTTGTTCGAAACCCTGATATTCTACGTGAGATGGTTCAGCGGAAAGAACAATCTGATCCGAAAGCACCAAAAATTATTGTTGGTTTTGCTGCTGAAACCGGCAGCCAAGAAAAAACTGTGCTAGAGCTCGGCCGCGAAAAACTGAAACGAAAAGGCTGCGATTATCTTGCAGTTAATCAGGTCGGAGAAACACTCGGTTTTGGTGCCGACACCAATTCAGTGACGCTACTTTCACAAGATTTAGCTACCGCTGTTGAGGTCACTGGCTCAAAAGAAGATGTTGCTCAAGCCTTATTACTCCATATAGCGCAACATGTGCATAAAAATTAATATTTCCCTTTTATCCCGTCTAACTAAGTAGAGTAAATACGTGAATTCTCATCCTTCTCATCTTCGTTTATTTACCAGCGAGTCTGTTACTGAAGGTCACCCCGATAAAATTTGTGACCAGATTTCAGACGCTATTCTTGATGCTCTTCTCACCGAAGACCCTCACGCAAACGTGGCTGTTGAAACCATGGTAACCACCGGTCAAGTGCATGTTGCCGGTGAGGTCACAACCACGGGGTACGTCGATATTCCCTCTATCGTGCGTAAGACCATCCTTGATATTGGATATAACTCTTCTACCCACGGTTTTGATGGTGAGTTCTGCGGTGTGTCGGTATCTATTGGTGAACAGTCTCCTGATATCAATGCTGGTGTTTATCATTCTCTGGAAACACGTACCGGTTCTGAAGATGAGCTAGACCGTCAAGGTGCAGGGGATCAAGGCATCATGTTTGGGTATGCCTCAAATGAGACTGAAGTACTCATGCCTGCTCCTATCTGGGTTGCTCACCGACTTTCTGAACAGCTTACGGCTGTACGTAAAAACGGGACTCTTGATCGGTTACGACCAGACGGAAAAACTCAAGTTACACTCGGTTATGATGGCAACACCCCTGTTTCGGTAGATACCGTTGTTGTTTCAACCCAACACACCAAAGACTATGATTTAGGTGAACTTGAAGCTGACATTCGTCAACATGTTATTTCTCCGGTACTGCAAGATTTAGATTTTGATAGTTCTCAGGCCAAAATTATTATCAACCCTGCCGGACAGTTCGTTCAGGGCGGCCCAGTTGGCGACGCGGGACTTACCGGACGAAAAATCATTGTTGACACATATGGCGGGTTTGCTCGCCACGGTGGAGGGGCATTCTCCGGGAAAGACCCTTCAAAAGTTGATCGTTCTGCCGCTTATGCAATGCGTTGGGTTGCAAAGAACGTTGTTGCTGCTGGTCTTGCAGATCGTGCAGAAGTTCAGGTTGCTTACGCCATTGGTAAGGCTTCTCCCGTTGGTCTATATGTTGAGACTTTTGGAACAGAAAAAGTAAATCCTGTGGTGATTGAACAAGCCATTCGTGAAGTCTTTGATTTACGACCTCTAGCTATTATCCGTGATTTGGAGCTTCGTCGCCCCATTTACGCAAAAACAGCTGCTCATGGTCATTTTGGCCGTGAAGAAGAAACTTTTACGTGGGAGAGAACAAATCGCGTAGAAGAATTACGCGCCGCAGCGAATCTCTAAATATACTAGGTTCTATGACGAACGTTTCTTCTGCAGGGTCCCTGCAAACAGATTTGTTTGCAGGGACCCTCAATATCACCGATATGATGGGTCAAGAGAATCCTCTTGCCCAGCAATTCCCTGTTGCTCGAGTGATATTAGAAACGGACGTCCCGCATCTTGACCGAGCTTTTGATTATTTAGTTCCTGAATCATTGGCTGAGACTGCTCAACCAGGAGTGAAAGTCAAAGTTCAGTTCAATGGTCAAAACTTGATGGGTTATATCGAATCTCGTCAAGATAGCACTGATTATGATGGCAATATGCGGTACATTGATCAGGTTATTTCGCCTGTTTCTTTAGTATCTCCAGAAATTTTTCAGTTAGCTGATACTCTTGCAGACCGTTACGCAAATGTTCTTCCTCATGTTTTACGTTTAGCAATTCCAACACGAGTGGTTGGGGTGGAAGAGAAATTTCTTAACCAGTCACCAGAGTTCTTTCATCGAACGACACCCCCTATCCACCTTAAAAAGGAGCTAAATACTGCTCTTTTTGAACCATATGACGGGGGATTAGAATTCCTTGAAGACGTTAGCTCTGCTGTACCTGCCCGAGCCGTTATGAATACTCTTCCTACTGCTTCAGCAGCGTGGGAAGATATTCTTGCTGTTGCTTTAGTAAGTACTATTGCATCTGGTCAAGGCGCCTTAGCTGTTGTTCCGGATAAGAAATCTTTAGAACGTCTGAGCGATGCGCTTTTAGAATACGTAGATGCAGACAGTTTTGTTCGTCTGACGGCACATGATAAGCCATCAGAGCGCTATCGTTCTTTCCTTAAGGTACGCTCGGGTGAAGTCTCGTTAGTAATTGGTACACGTTCAGCAGCATATGCTCCTGTTCATCGTCTTGGGTTAGTTGTGTGCTGGGACGATGGTGATGCTAACCATATAGAACAGCGAGCTCCGTATTGTCATGTGCGTGATGTTCTTACGTTAAGAGCTGTTCAAGAACAATGTGCAGCTCTTTTTGCCAGCTATTGTCTGAGCAGTGAGTCGGCTCGATTAGTTCGTACACGTTGGGCTAGTTTTTTGGGTGCTCACCGTGAGATTGTGCGTGCTTATGCTCCACGAGTTGTACCAGTAGGAGACGACTACCAGTTAGCACGTGATTCTTTAGCAGCTAAGGCTCGTATTCCTCATCTTGCCTTTGAGACAGCTCGCGCAGCGTTACAGAAGGGGCCAGTCTTAGTTCAAGTCGCACGTTCTGGGTATATCCCGTCGTTGTCATGTCAGCGTTGCAGAATGCCAGTTCGATGCCCTGAGTGTCATGGAAGCGTCTCCGTAACTGCTTCTGGTGCTATCCCAAATTGCACGTGGTGCGGACGTCTTATTCAACAATGGAGTTGCTCTGAGTGTGGTTCTCATACATGGCGAAGCAACGCTAAAGGTGTTTTACGTACGGCAGAAGAATTAGGAAGAGCGTTTCCGGGGGTTCCCATTATTTCTTCAGGCGGAGAACACATCCGAACTTCAGTAGGTTCTTCTGCCGCACTGGTGATTGCAACTTCTGGGGCAGAACCTGTAGCAGAGGGCGGTTATAGTGCCGCTTTATTGCTTGACGCAGATTCGATGTTACGTCGGGATTCTCTGCGTGCGCCAGAAATTGCTTTACGTTCTTGGTTCAATGCTTCAGCTTTAGTTCGTTCTGCAGCTGAAGGCGGAACCGTTATTTGTACGGCTTCTCAATCGAGGGCTTTAGAGTCTTTGGTTCGTTGGGATTCGCCAGCTTTTGCCCTTCGAGAGCTTTCAGAACGACAGGAGCTCTCTTTACCTCCGGCGGTTCGTACTGCAGCTATTACTGGCAGTGAACAGGCGGTAGAGTCTTTTGTCTCCTCGTTGTCTTTGCCAGAAGAGGTCATTGTTCGCGGACCCTTAGAGGTGCACGATCATAGTCTTTATTGGGCGGAAGAAGATCAAGAATCACATCAGTATCGAACTATTCTTTTCTTTAACTTTAGTATTGCACCAGAAGTGACTCATCATCTGCGCACGTCACGTGCTTCGCAATCTATACGTCAGTGTGAGCCTGTGCAGATTCGTTGCGATGGCCTTGATATTTTCTAGCCGTTAGCTCTTATGATGCTGGTTGCAAACCGTAAGTAGCTTTAGTGCTGATTTTTCCCAGGAGAAACGTTGTGCATCGCAGAGTCCATCGTGAACTACTTGCTGATAATACTGAGTATCTTCTAAAGCTCTAATAGCTTGAACAAATTCTTGCGGTTTTTCTGGGTTACAGTGCAACCCATGAGGGGCAATTTCATGGAATATTTCGATGTCACTGATGACGACGGGGCATCCTTGAGCTTGAGCTTCAACGACAGGTAACCCATATCCTTCGGCTCGGGATGCTGTGAGTAATGCGGTGCTTTGAGCGAGGAGACGCTGGTATTCTTCATCGCTCACTCCGTGACAAAACTCGATGTTGTCAGCAGCATATTTTTGTAGTTCTTGCTGACGGCGTTCGTTAATACGGGAGAGTAATAATAGTCGATACTCCGGTAGGTCTTTCATCGCTATCATGAGGGTTTCAACATTTTTATATTCCATAAAAGATCCCATATAGAGGAGAGTCTTTTGGCGGTGAGCGATACGTTCTTGTGCTTGTTCTTCGCTCACAATGCTGTCTGTGGCGGCAGCATTAGGAATGATGTGTAATGGTTTTTGTGTGAGTTGGTGCTGCCGAATTAGTTGAGCACTTGTCTGTGAAACTGTTACCACGGCGTCGGCACGGTTGAGGAGCAAACGTTGTGGCGTATAAGAACGGTGAAAGAGTTTCCAGCCCCATTGGATAGGACGAGGCAAAAAACTGGGGGGAGTTGGGTGCTCATAGTAGATGAGGTCATGCAGGGTGAGTATCAAACTGAATTTTCTACCCCAGCTCCCGATAGTTTGCATGGGAGAAAAAACTACATCTGGATGGTATCGGTTTAAGGTTCGTGCAATAAACGGTTCGCGAATACTTGTCGGAGATGATACGAGAATATAGTCCAAATCAGGGAGCATTTTAAGCTGTCTTCTATCGCTAATTGCCATGATGATCTCGAGGTTAGCGCATAGAGGGTGCTGTTCATCGTGAAGTTTTTTGAGAGCTTCAAGTAACGACGCAGTATAGCGGCTGATGCCGTCGTGAAAACCGTATCGGGTGTAACGGGCGTCAATAATGAGTCTCATGCGTTCTCTTCCATGATAAAACTCCGAATGAGTTGTGCAGCGTATCGAGGTGTCTCGTAATGAATTAGGTGACCGACCTCAGGGATAATATCGATTTTTCCTTGACGTATCTTCTGGTACATGAGGTGTTGTGTTTCGAGTGTACCCAAATCATCTTTTTCTGCAACAATCATGTGTACTGGTACAGGTACATGACCAATATATTCTGCGGCAGTGTGCTGTGTTGAGATTTTATAGGCCTCATAGACACTTTGGGCGCTGGCAAAGGAACCAAAATATAGGTGATGCTGAGTATTGATAAAAGATCGTAGTTGTGGCGTTTTTGTTTTCATCATGATTTCGCTCATGATGCGGGTGATGATTGTTGAACGGAGTAAAGGCACCCCTAAGAATGAGGGAAGGCGGGAACCTAACCAGTAGTACCCCTGAACGGCTAAGGTTAGCGCTTGAGCAGAACTTTTAAGCGGGCATTGGCTAATCGGGTTAATAAGAGATAGCTTTTTGACCTGTTGTGGGTATGTAGATGCGGTGTAGCTACAGATAATGGATCCGAAGCTGTGCCCGATGAGATAAATAGAACGTTGTTGATGGCTCAGAGAGAGCATCAGAGCATGTAACCATTGTCCGTAAGCATCAATGTTGTGTTGGCCAGAGGGGAAGGCTTCTGTTTTTCCGAATCCTGGTAAATCGGGGATGATGACACGGTATTCAGATAAAGACGAACCGATGAGCTCTAATCCGTGGTGGTCACCTCTAAAACCATGGATGAGAAGTAAGGGCTCTCCTTTGGGATTTCCGTATTCCCAGTACCAAGTAGATATTCCATTAATCGTGAGGTTTTGAGGTGTCCCATGGGGGTAGGAGTCGGGAGGAACTTCAAAAATATTTTGTTCGGTGACGCCCATGAGATACTACATCGCTTTCTGTCCAGTGTGCTCTTAAAAATTCTTGTACCTTTAAGACTATGGCAACAATAACTGATGGGCTGGTCATCTATAAGGTGTTTTCACGATAGACTAAAGATAATCTAAGAGCATTTAAAGTTTTGTCGCATGTGCATAACACACAGCACATTGAAGCTCATCGTACCGACGTTCAACAACCAAAGGAAATCGCTGTGTCAGCTGAGGTGAAAGCTACTAAAAACACGGAAAAGTCGTATGACTTCCGCGCTATTGAGCAAAAATGGCAGCCCTATTGGGAAGAAACTAAGATTTTTAACCTAACGGGTGATGAAGACCGAGAAAAACGGTACGTCCTCGATATGTTCCCTTATCCTTCTGGCGACCTTCATATGGGTCACGCAGAAGCTTTTGCTGTTGGCGATGTTACTTCTCGCTATTGGAAACAGCAGGGCTTTGAAGTTTTTCACCCTATTGGTTGGGATTCTTTTGGTCTGCCAGCAGAGAACGCTGCTATCAAGAACAATACCCACCCTCGTGAGTGGACGTATAAGAATATTGAGACTCAGGCTGAGTCTTTTAAACGCTACGGTATTATGGTGGATTGGAGCCGACGTATCCACACGTCAGACCCCGAATATTATCGTTGGACGCAATGGCTTTTCCAACAGTTTTACCGTAAAGGACTTGCCTATCGTAAGTTCTCACAGGTGAATTGGTGCCCTAAGGACCAGACTGTTCTCGCAAACGAGCAGGTCATTGATGGCGCATGCGAACGTTGTAAATCTGAGGTCACCAAGAAGTCTCTGAATCAGTGGTATTTCAAGATTACTGATTATGCTCAAGAGCTTCTGGACGATATGGAACAAATCAGAGGCCATTGGCCAGATCGTGTTTTGGCCATGCAGAAGAACTGGATTGGTCGCTCTGAAGGCGCAGAAATTCGTTTTGATATTGAAGCAGGCGGAGGGAAAGATCAAACCTCCATTAATGTTTTCAGCACTCGCCCAGATACTCTATACGGTGCGACCTTCTTCGTCGTTGCTGCAGATTCTGAGCTTGCTCTAGAAATCATTGCAGAAGACCAGCAAGAAGCTCTAGAAGAATACCGTGAACAGATTAAAGCTCTTTCTGATATTGATCGTCAGTCTACAGAGCGCAAGAAGACTGGTATCTTCACGGGACGATACGCAGTTAACCCGTTGACGGGAAAGAAACTTCCTATTTGGGCTTCCGATTATGTTCTTGCAGATTATGGAACCGGCGCAATTATGGCTGTTCCGGCTCATGATCAACGTGACCTTGAATTTGCGAAGGCCTTTGACCTTCCCATCGTAACGGTGGTGGACACGGGAGAAGAAGACCCAGCTACTTCAGGTGTCGCTACCACCGGCGACGGAAAACTTATCAATTCTGGCGAGCTTACTGGGCTTGATAAGGCCGAAGCTATCAAGAAGGCTATCGAGATGATTGAGGCTGCTGGAACGGGCGAGGGTAAAGTCATTTACCGTCTACGTGACTGGTTGCTATCTCGTCAGCGTTTCTGGGGCACTCCTATTCCTATTATTCATTGTGATGACTGTGGGGAAGTTCTTGTTCCAGAGGATCAGCTTCCTGTTCGTTTGCCAGAAGACCTCAAGGGTGATGAACTTGCACCTAAAGGTCAGTCTCCTCTAGCGGCAGCCGAGCAGTGGAATACTGTAGACTGCCCACAATGTGGCAAGAGCGCTAAACGTGATTCTGATACGATGGACACCTTTGTGGATTCTTCGTGGTATTTCCTACGTTACCTCTCACCGGATGAAGATAAAGCACCTTTTAATAAGGAAGACGTCCAGCAGTGGGGCTCGGTTGATATGTATATCGGCGGTGTAGAGCACGCAATTTTGCATCTACTGTATGCACGTTTCTTCACCAAGGTCATTCGCGATTTGGGCATGATTGATTTTGATGAGCCTTTTGCCTCTTTGATGAATCAGGGACAGGTTCTCAACCAAGGTAAAGCCATGTCTAAGTCTTTGGGCAATGGTGTAAACCTTGGTGAACAGCTCGATACATTCGGTGTCGATGCTGTTCGTACAACCATGATTTTTGCTTCTCCACCAGAAGATGATATTGACTGGGCGGATGTCTCTCCCGGTGGTGCACAGAAGTTTTTGGCTCGTGCATGGCGTATTGCCGCGGATGTTACTTCAGACCCTGGTATTGATTATCAGAGCGGAGATAAAGATTTACGGTACTTCGTACACCGCACGGTTCGTGATGCTACCGAGAATATCGAGAGCGGTAGATTCAACGTCATGGTTGCAAAGACCATGGAATTAGTGAACGCGACCCGTAAGGTCATTGACTCCGGCGTAGGTCCGGCTGATCCTGCAGTTCGTGAAGCAGCTGAAACTATTGCTATTTTGCTTTCTTTGTATGCACCATATACGGCAGAAGATATGTGGCATATTTTAGGTCATGATGCTCCCGTACTGACTGCCGGTTGGCCACAGGTCGATGAGTCATTACTTGCTGATGAGATGGTGACTGCTATCGTCCAGATTAAGGGTAAAGTCAAAGAGCGTTTTGAGGTCTCTCCACAAATTAGTGAAGAAGAACTACAACAGATGGCTTTGAACTCGGAGACGATTCAACGTCTTATCGGTGATTCTCAGGTTGTTAAGGTGATTGTTCGAGCACCTAAGCTCGTCAATATCGTTACCGCTTAGTAGAGTGACCTATGTGGGTGTGAAAGTATAACTTTCACACCCACATACGTTTTAAGTTCTAGGGAGGCACAAGGAGTATGGTCCGTCGTATTGCTATTGTGACAGATTCGTCATCGGCTTTAGATGAACGTACCCTTCGTCATCTCATGGGCTATGGCGGTTTTGCAATGGTTCCCTTAGATGTCTTTATTGATGATCAGCGAGTTTCTGAGAGGTTTGCACCGTCAGATAAACATTCTGTGCAGGAACAAGAAGCCGTAGTTCTTGCTCATGTTTTAGGGCAAAAAGTGCATACCTCAGCTCCCTCCCCAGAACGTTTTCGACGTGTTTATGAGGCTTTTGCGTACCAAGGTTATGAGGCTATTATCTCTTTGCATCTGTCTCGTCATCTTTCAAGTGCGTATTCTTTTGCGTGTACGGCTGCTACACATAGCCCAATCCCTGTGTACGTCATCGACTCGCAAACTGTGGGCATGGCATTAGGCCATGTTGTCTCGTATCTGCACACGATGGTTTCTCAAGGTTTTAGTGCTTCTGAACTATCTCAAGTAGCAGTGGAAATGCTTGAAAATACGGATATCTTTTTCTATGTTCCAACTCTTGATGCTTTATGCCGTAGTGGGAGAGTTCATCCAGCGCTTGCGAGAGTGGGACAGATGTTGCAGGTTCGTCCGGTTGGGAGCATTCGTGAGGGCAGGTTGATGTATCTTCATCGCCCTCGGTCTTTGGAGCGAGCGCAAGCTCTTTTAGCAGAGGTCGTGTGTGAACGTGCTGCTTGTAAAAAGGTGGAGAACTATCAGCTTGAACATGTGGCTACACCTGTTCCGACAGGAAGTATTGTTGCCGTTCATTATTGTGCTCAGGAGTTGGAAGCTCGGCGTTGGGCTTCTTCTTATCATATTGATCCAGATTTTTTTGTTCCGTTGCCTACGGTTCTTGCTGCTCATGCGGGGTTAGGTGCTGTGGCGGTTGTAGTGTATTAGTGACGATATTGGTGCACCAGATATTGTGAATAGATAGATATTTCTGGAGTGTTATCCACATTTTTCTATCAAGTCAGCGGTCTGATGTGTGATTTTTTAAACTCAGTTCTATGAAAAGTTTTTCTGGTTCGTCGTTTCGAAACTCATACGCTGAGGTTGATTCATGTTCGTCAGAATCTGCCCCTATGCATCGGCTTTATCGTGCCCGTCATATTGATGGTGGGGAACGTTCTATAAGCCTGTACGAGGAGCTGGGCGAGCCTGATATCGACGCTCACGAACATTATGGTCAGCAAGTTTTAAGGTGGAAAGTTCCTTGGAGCATCGTCGTTGTTTTAGCTATTGTCTTGGCGGTTCTTGGTGCTTGGGTGTTCTTTTCGTCCTCATCTGATGAGGTATTGTTTCCAGAAAAAGAAGTTTCGTCCCATCCAACCGATTTTTCGGTAGAAGAGCTTTCGGGAAGTAGTCCTTCTGCGCTTTCAGTTTCCTCGGTGTGGGTTCATGTCGTGGGTGCGGTGAAGTCTCCGGGGCTCTATGAACTTCCTGACCAGAGTCGTGTGGCTGATGCTATTTCAGCAGCTCAGGGGTTGGTAGAAGACGCGAATTCAGATTCTATTAATTTGGCGTCGAAAGTCTCTGATGGGCAGCAGATACGTGTTCTTTTTCAGGGGCAGAGTAGCGATATGTTCTCAGAGACGTCGACGTCTCATCGTCAAGTTGATGGTATTTCATCGTCTCTAGTGAATATTAATACAGCCTCTGCTGAGGAGTTAGAGACTCTTCCTCGAGTTGGTCCAGCCACGGCACAAAAAATTATTGAGTTTCGGCAGGCTCATGGAGGTTTTCGTGATGTTACTGAATTAGAAAGTGTCTCAGGTATCGGACCGGCACTTCTTGAACGGTTGCGGCCCTTAGTGCGAGTTTAGTGATGATATCTCGTATTCGTGTGAGTTCTTCATACCATGATTTTCGATTAGTTTTAGCTGCATTTTTCATATGGGTTTATACGTTGATGACTTATGCAGGGTTTGGATTATCGAATAATGTTCTTGTTGTCGGTGGAGGTGTGTTGTGTTCTCTTATATGGGGCTTCTTTTTAGGTCCACAGCGTTTCAGGGTGTTCTTCTCTATATGTTTGACTTTATCTAGTGTGTTTTTGGCTGTTTGTTGTCAGGGACTAAACCTATCTTCCAGAGATATTACACGTTCGGTTCATGTTCTTGAGCAGCTTGAGGGGAGTTCTGCACGTTTTTGGGGAAGTGTTCAGCGTTCTTCCCAGATAGCTTCACACCGTTATGTGGTGTACCTCCATGCGGAGAAAGTTTTTCATCCTTCGTTAAAGCACGTTAAATCTTTGAATCTTCCTATGACCTTCTTCTCCTCAAAGAGGTTTGAGGAGGGGACGTTTGTAAAGGTTATTGGTGTTCCAGAAAATTCCATACCGCAATTTCAGTTAAGTTCGGTTAAGGTGTACCCGTTATCGAAAGGTAGCTCTTCTTTCCTTAAGGAATCTCAGGAGAGACTTTCACATTATGCCTCGTCTAGAGTCGGCCCAGCAGAGGGATCTTTAATTTTGGGATTGGGTTATGGGGATGATAGTCAGCTTCCCGCACAGAATCGTCGAGAGTTTCGAGTTGCTGGGTTAACACATTTAACTGCTGTTTCAGGGGCAAATATTGCGTTTATTTTTGTGCTATTTTATCGATTTTTAACGTATTTTAGGTTTGTGCGTTCTTATAGTATTTTCGTTGCTTCTATGGCGACGTTCTTTTATGCTGCCGTAGTAGGTTGGGAAGATTCGGTACTCAGGGCATGGGTTATGGGTGTACTTGGGGCATATACCGTATTGCGGGGGAGTATGAAGTATTCGTTGCATCTTTTGTCGTTGAGCGTCATCGTTCTTTTAGTGTATGCTCCTGAGCTATCAGTCAGTGTGGGGTTTTCTCTTTCTGTTATCTCATCTAGTGCACTCATAGTATTTGCACCTATTCTGGTTAATATCTTGTCGTGGCATCTTCCTTTATGGTTGTCTGAACTTTTGGCGATTCCTT
This sequence comes from Rothia sp. P6271, assembly GCF_048512995.1. NCBI lineage: Bacteria > Bacillati > Actinomycetota > Actinomycetes > Micrococcales > Micrococcaceae > Rothia > Rothia sp. P6271. The sequence continues at coordinate 191,577 of NZ_JBLXXV010000002.1, forward strand.
TAGCAGCTTCATTATGGTGTGCGCCGTTGCTTGTTCTTTTGACGCAAAAAATTACACCATATACGGTTCTTGCAAATATGTTTGCCAGTATCTGTGTTCTTCCGTTAAGTGTCGTGGGGTTATTAGTCTTATGTTGTTGGTTATGTCGATGGTTTTGGGTTGTTGATATGCTGCTACAGATAGGTTGGTTCCCTGCTCATGTATTAGTGTTGATTGCACGGGGTATTACCAGCTTGCCGTTTAGTTCTCTTGAAGTTCCCTCTGGTATGTTGAGCGTGATAATTACGCTAGGAGCTGTTATGCTTCTAACCTTTATTTCGTTCTTTGTGATGTTGTTTAAAGAAAAGTCTTCAGGTACTTCTGTGAGAAAATAAGTTTTATCTTTTGGTCACGTTGAAAGGCACATTTTATGGCGAGGAAGACTCGTTCATCTTCTACTAATTCTGCAGTATCGTGGCGGTCAGCTCAGGTAGCGCCAGCAACGTTGTTATGGGGTAGTGAAGAATATTTTATTTCGCGTGCAAAGACACGGATTCGTGCGCAGTTTATGAAGCATTATCCAGATGCTGATCGAGTAGAGATTTCGGCAAAGGACTATCGGCGAGGGGAACTCGCTGCAGCTGCTAGTCCGTCATTGTTTAGTACTTCAAAAATTATTGAGGTCGATCAGCTTTCTTCGATGAGCGAGGACTTTCTTCATGATGTGATGGATTATCTTCAACGTCCTGAGACTCATATAGCAATGGTGTTGTCTCATAATGCTTCGAACAGCAGGGGGAAGAAATTAGTTGATTTTTTCCGTGCTTCGGAGTCTTTTCCTCTGGTGGAGTGTAAACCTCTCAAGACAGACCGTGAGAAGTTAGAGTTTGTCTCTCAGGAGTTTAAAGATCATCGAAAAACTATTGAGGCTAAAGCAGTTCAGCTTCTGGTAGCGGCTACTGGTGCTGATACAGCAGAGTTAGCTTCTGCCTGTTCTCAGCTAATGAGCGACGCTCCTGATGTTGTTACTGAAGAACTTGTTCATAAGTATTATGGGGGAAGAACAGAGGTAACAGCTTTTAAAGTTTCTGACGCTGTGGTCTCTGGTAATAGTCGGTTAGCGTTGAGGCTTTTACGTCATGCCTTAGCAACCGGTGTAGATCCTATACCTCTTGTCGGGGCTTTAGCTGCTCGTATGCGTCATATTGCTAGAGTCTATGGAAGTCGTGGGAATGCTGCAGCGTTAGCGGCAGAACTCAAGATGGCTCCGTGGCAGGTTGAGCAGGCTCAACGTGATTCGCGACGTTTTTCAGAGCAAGATTTGGCGGAAATTTTTCGTGTCTTAGCAGAAGTTGATGCCCAGCTTAAAGGGGAGAGTACCGACCCCTTATTTGCGCTTGAAAAGGCAATTCTTACGATGAGTCGTTCATAACGACTCCGGTATAGTCTTTGGATATGAGTAGTCCCCGGTAAGTTAACTTACCGGGGACTACTCATCACTTCACTAATAGACAATTACCGTCCGAGAACGATAAGTGAAATTAGGAAAGCTTATTTACTCGTACAGCAAGACCTGATTTCTTGTTAGCAGCGGTCTTTTTGTGAAGAACGCCCTTAGAAACAGCCTTGTCCAGTTTGCGGCTTGCAAAACGAAGTGCAGCAGTTGCTTCTTCTACGTTCTGCGCCTCAACAGCTTCGTTAACCTTGCGGATAGCGGTCTTTAGCTCAGACTTGTAAGCGTTGTTACGAAGGCGAGCCTTCTCGTTGGTGAGGATGCGCTTTTTCTGGGACTTAATATTAGCCACGATTAAAACTTTCTTTTTTGTCTAATTGGTCGGTGAGGGCTACGCTGATCGATCATCGACTGAGCGGCGTGGGGATGCCTATGGCAACCGATCAGCAGTGCCCGATGACCATCGGACACACATAGGAAACTCTAGCAGAAACTTATGGCAGAGTCAGTAGAGTTATTCCCCACATTTACCGTGTTGTTTGAGAATCCTCTCACGCACTACGATGGGCTAATGCTTGATGAATGCGATTAAAAGTGGTTTTATCCATCACTGCACCCTCTCGACGCATATCTGCTGGGTTTACTCGAATAATTCTATCGAGCTTCACTTCAGAGGCACGTCCGCTTTTATCCCAAGACCCTGAGCCGATGTCCATATAGTTTCGATCTCGATGAGTTGAGTTGGTATGGTCTTTACTTGTTAGCATCAAAGCTAATAAGTATTGTCCATCTCTTCCAATGAGAATGACGGGGCGGTCTTTTCCTCGAGTGTGGTCTTCTTCATAAGGCACCCACGTCCACACCACTTCACCGGGGTCTGGCTCTCCGTCAAGATGGGGAGAATATTCAAAATGTACAGGGCCACGATAATCACCGGGGTATCGAGCCGCAAAATCTTCACGACGGGTTGTGTCGCTACCAGAGCTTCGACGAGGTGCAGAATCTGCTGGTCCTTGCTGAATTTTCTGGAATTCTCGGTAGGCTCTCTGAGCAAGACTAATGATACGGCGCACCGTTGAAATATTAAACTTCATTCCCTTAACATAACTGTTTTGACCATCGTTGTCTGCTTGTTATTGAGATTACCGCCATTATCTTCAGTGTTTATCACGTCTTAGACAGCAGAAAAACAGAAAACATGGGAAACTAGATATTTGATGATCATATTATTCGCAGGTTTCTGCGGCTGAAAGGAATGCCCTACGTGTCACCTCTAGCTGCCAATGCTCCCGTTCCCGCGGCAACATCACCAGAAATTATTCGTAATTTCTGCATTATTGCTCATATTGATCACGGGAAATCTACGTTGGCTGACCGCATGCTTCAAGCAACCGGCGTTGTTACACCGCGCGATATGAAAGCACAGTACCTTGACCGCATGGACATTGAACGCGAACGGGGAATCACCATCAAGTCACAGGCCGTTCGCATGCCCTGGGAAGTTGATGGCACGGCCTACGCTTTGAACATGATTGACACCCCCGGTCACGTTGACTTCACCTATGAGGTATCTCGCTCTCTGGCAGCATGCGAAGGTGCATTACTGCTTGTCGACGCCGCTCAAGGAATTGAAGCGCAGACACTCGCTAACCTATATCTAGCGATGGAAAACGAACTAACAATTATTCCAGTTCTCAACAAAATTGATTTGCCAGCTGCTATGCCTGATAAATACGCTGAAGAGCTAGCAAATCTTATTGGAGTTGAACCAGAAGATGTTTTACGAGTCTCTGGTAAGACGGGAGAAGGCGTTGAAGAACTTCTTGACCGCATTGTTGAGCTGATTCCTGCCCCTCAAGGCTCCGCTGAGGCACCAGCACGCGCCATGATTTTTGATTCGGTTTACGATTCTTATCGAGGAGTCGTCACCTATGTTCGTGTAGTTGACGGAAAGCTAAGCCCTCGTCAAAAAATTAAAATGATGTCTACCGGCGCAGAACACGACCTATTAGAAATTGGTGTTATTTCTCCAGAGCCTATCCCGTCGAAAGGTCTTGGAGTCGGAGAGGTCGGGTATCTTATTACCGGTGTGAAAGATGTACGCCAGTCTCGCGTCGGTGATACCGTTACGTCCTCTCACCATCCAGCTGAAGACTCTCTTGGAGGATATGAAGACCCCAAACCGATGGTTTTTTCGGGGCTGTTCCCTATTGATGGTTCTGACTATCCGGCGCTTCGAGATGCTCTTGATAAGCTCAAGCTCAACGATGCGGCATTAGTTTATGAGCCAGAAACCTCCGCCGCGTTGGGCTTTGGCTTCCGTTGCGGATTCTTAGGTCTTCTACACCTTGAAATTGTGCGTGAACGCCTCGAACGAGAGTTTAATCTAGACCTCATCTCTACCGCGCCTAACGTTATCTACGATGTAGTTGATGAATCCGGAACTTCTCGACGGGTGACAAACCCCAGCGAATTTCCCGAAGGAAAAGTAGCACTGATTAAGGAACCTATGGTTGCTTGTACGATTATTGCTCCCAGCGAGTTTATCGGTGCAATCATGGAGCTTTGCCAATCACGACGTGGCATCATGGGTGGGATGGACTACCTATCTCAAGATCGTGTTGAGCTACGGTACCGTATTCCTCTTGCAGAAATTGTTTTTGATTTCTTTGATCAGCTCAAATCACGTACCCGTGGTTATGCGTCCCTCGACTGGAAATTTGACGGGGAAGAAGAAGCTGATTTGGTGAAGGTCGATATTCTCTTACAAGGTGAGAAAGTAGATGCGTTCTCTGCTATCACGCACCGAGATAAGGCTTATTCTTATGGTGTGATGATGACAGGAAAACTACGAACACTGATTCCTCGTCAACAATTTGAGGTACCTATTCAAGCCGCGATTGGTTCTCGTATTATTGCTCGTGAGAACATTCGTGCTATCCGTAAAGATGTTCTCTCCAAATGCTATGGTGGCGATATTTCTCGTAAACGTAAGCTTTTGGAGAAGCAAAAAGAGGGTAAGAAACGTATGAAGATGGTCGGCAGGGTAGAGGTCCCACAGGAAGCGTTCATTGCGGCTCTATCCTCAACTGAAGAAGCTAAGGACAAGTCTAAGAAGTGACCCCTCCGGCGCAACCTTTAGGTATTCCTGCTCCTAGTGATGGAATGATACCCGCCGAATCTGTTGCAGCTAGTAAGCATCAAGAGTTCAGTCTGTACGTTCACGTACCTTTTTGTTCTATCCGATGTGGCTATTGTGACTTTAACACCTACGCTACCGAAGATTTTGGGCAAGGTGTCGGTTTAGCTACGTATGCAAACGACGCTATAGCAGAGTTAGACTTTGCTCAGCGGGTCTTAACAGGTTCAGGGGCTCCGGAACGTCCGATGAATACGGTATTTTTTGGGGGAGGGACACCCACAAAATTACCAGTAGCAGATTTAGTGAAAATATTACGTCACGCTGTCGAACTTTTTGGTTTATCTCCGGAGGCTGAGGTTACGACTGAGGCTAATCCGGATTCTGTATCAGAAAAAGATTTCGCGGTGCTTGCTTCAGGCGGGTTTACGCGTGTTTCTATTGGGATGCAGTCAGTTGTCCCTGAAGTTCTTTCGGTTCTTGAACGAACTCATACGCCAGAGAATGTTCCGAAAGTTGTTTCGTGGGCTTCTCACGAGGGATTACAGACTTCTGTTGATTTGATTTATGGTTCTCCTGGTGAGACGCTCGAACAGTGGAGACGTTCTGTAGAAGCTGCAATTAGTTACGAGCCTGACCATATTTCTGCGTATTCGCTCATTGTTGAAGATGGCACAAAACTTGCTGCTCAGATTCGTCGAGGCAAGTATCATATGCCAGATGAAGACCTGATGGCAGATATGTATCTTTTGGCAGAAGAACTACTCACAGAGGCCGGATACCACTGGTATGAGGTCTCTAATTATGCAAAGGCACCACGCTATCGGAGTACTCATAACTATTCGTATTGGCGTAACCAAGATTGGTGGGGAATTGGCCCTGGTGCACATTCTCATATTGCTGGTACACGCTGGTGGAATGTTAAACATCCCGTAACCTACGCGCATCGTCTTCGGCAAGGAGATTCACCGGCAGCAGCTCGTGAAATTCTTGATCAAAAGACGCAGTTTTTTGAAAAGGTGATGTTGGAGCTCCGTACTGTTGATGGTATTCCCTATGAGACGTTATCCAAAGTTCATGGTACTGAAATTCTCAACCGGAAGCTTCGGTGGCTGCAAAATCAGGGACTTATTGACGATGAGCAGCTTAAACGCGGTGTTGTGGGGCTGACTCTTCAGGGGCGTTTATTAGGCGATGCAGTCACCAGAGAACTGCTTCCAGAATAATTTTTTTGCTTTCGAGGTGTTCTGATAAAACTGTGGGTGGTGTGCATCGCTTATAAGCGATGCACACCACCCACAGTTGATTTTTGACAGGATTATTTTTTCTTCTCTGTCAGTGAGACGATACGTTCAAAGAGAAAAGTATTGAATTTGTATTGGTAGGGGTTAGATCGGTTGACTTTAATTCCAGCGCGTAAAGACATGAACGCAAGATACGTCCACGTCAATGCTGCGATGAGGCCAAATAGCCAACCAATTTTAGGTGTTCCAGCAAAAAGTACCGAAAACACGATGACGATAGAGGGCAAGAGGGTGAAATTAAATGCTTCACGAGCTTCTTGTTCGGCGAAAGGTCCGCGTCCTCGGTAGAGGTAAAGAATAATACCCGAGGGGATGCAACCAATGACGCCTCCAAAGTGGGCGAGGGTTGCGATGTTGCGATCCTGTTGGACCGTTAACTTGTTCATAGGTGTGGATGAACCCTCAAACTTAGAGTCAGGGGATACAACAGTTTTCAAAAAAACACTCACTCTTCTAAAAGTTGCGAGACAGGCTAAATGATTACGAGATAAAAGATTACAATCCATTCTAGGTCTGATGTGTTCAATGTAGAAGAACTTTTGTGATCTTTTTCTTCACTTTAGTCGAGACCTTTGGCACAGCTAAACCTTTACTCAGGTGATTCCATCAGAAAATCGATTAATTGTTCAACCGGAGCTAACAGAGTAGGTTCTAAATCTTGATAAGAGTTCACTCGTCCTAGAATCTTTTTCCATGCCTGAGCAACATCTTCTTGACTCGTGCAGGGCAATCCTAGCCTTTTGAGTACACCTTTTTTCCATTCTTCTTCACGAGGAATAACTGGCCATTTTTTTATTCCTAGTCGTTGAGGGCGTACAGCCTGCCAAATATCGACAAAAGGATGTCCAACAATCTGCACGTTGTTCCTAGCACCAGGTATCTGTAACGCCTGAGCCACAATGCGGCTTTCTTTAGAACCTTCTACTAGATGGTCAACAAGAACACCTAATCGTCGGTGTGGTGCAGGGCAAAACTCACGAACAGCATCAGGCAAGTCGTCAATACCGTGTAGAGGTTCTACCACAATACCTTCAACTCGTAGGTCATGCCCCCATACTTTTTCAACCAGTTCTGCATCGTGGATACCTTCGACCCAGATACGTGAGGCGCGGGCAACTTGTGCCGGCACATTCTCTACGGCAATAGATCCAGAGCGACTAATTTTAGGAACAGAACGAGTGGCATGTGCCCGTGGCGGTAGCACTTTGACAGGAGTTCCTTCAAGAAGAAAGCCAAATCCTAAGGGAAAAGTTTTAATTTTCCCTCGAGCGTCTTCTAATCCCACCATACCTTCAGCGCCGATACGCTCATACGTTTTAGCAATCCCAACCCAACCACTATGAACGTCTTCAAGGAGCATTCCTTGAACCAGATGAACTTCTTGTATCTCTGGTTGGCTTCTTTGGTGTAGTTGGTTGAGTTCTTGAGCACCCCACGCATAGTAATTTTCCATAGTAAGTATTTTATTCCATTAGCCCTGAGCGTACGCGCTAGGGTTTTAATAGGTTTCAGTACTACAGTTACATTGGCACTTAAAGTGCAGTAGTGCTAATTTCTCTCTATTTCAAGGTAGGTTCCGTGACGCAATCTCGTCAGCATAAGATCCTCCAAGCAATCGTTGAGGACTATATCAGTTTCCGCGAACCGGTGGGGTCTAAAGCGCTCATCGAACGCCATCATTTAGGCGTTTCTAGCGCTACGGTTCGTAACGATATGTCTATCCTTGAAGAGCAGGGACTCATCTCAGCACCGCATTCGAGCGCGGGACGTATCCCCACAGAAAAAGGGTATCGTTTCTTCGTGGATGAGCTTTCTAATCCTCGTCCTCTTTCGACTGCGCAGAAACGTGCGATTCACCGTCTTTTAGACTCTTATGACAGTGTTGATGAAATACTTGCACAGACAGTTAAAATACTGTCGCAGCTAACTCAGCAGGTTGCGATTCTTCAGTACCCCTCTGCACCAGAGAATGTTGTTCGACATATTGAGCTAATACCTGTTGGAGAACATCATGTAACGGTAATGTTGATTAGCAACTCTGGGCAGCTCACCCAACGACTAGCGCAAGTTGAACGGTATAGGGAAGAAGAGCTTGAGCTGCTTCGAATTCGACTCATCGAAAAATGTCAGCAACAGAAATATCAGGTTGCACGTTCCCTCTTAGCTTCATTACCTTCCTCTCGTGATGTTCCTCATAGCCTAGAGAACGGGGTTCTTGATGCGTTAGGCCAGCTGCTTTCACCCAAAGATACCTCGAAACTTCTTATTGCTGGAACTTCGTATCTGGCGCAAGCAACAGAAGATTTCAGCACCAGCATCGCACCCATCTTAGAAGCTCTAGAAGAACAAGTAACGATGCTGCATTTACTAGCTGAGATGGCTCAAGACCCACGAGGATACGCTGTCCGTATTGGCACAGAAAATAGTGCGGCCCCTCTGAGCGAAACGTCTATCGTTACTTCTGTATATAGTTCGCCTAGTTGTACCGCTAAGCTTGGGGTTGTTGGCCCAACCAGAATGGATTATGCAGGAAGTACAGCCGCAGTGCGAGCCGTAGCAAAATATCTTTCAAAAATTTTGGGTAGTTAGTTCTCAACGACTAGAATTTCTACAAAATACTTTCAACACATAGCAACACACGATAAGGATGATGTGAGTGAGCAGTCACTATGAAACATTAGGTGTTTCCCCCGATGCAAGCCCCGAAGAAATCAAAAAGGCATACCGTAAGAAAGCTCGTCAGCTTCACCCCGATATTAACCCCTCGGCAGAAGCAGCTGAAGAGTTCAAACGCGTATCACATGCCCACGATGTTCTCTCTGATCCTGATAAACGACGTATTTACGACCAGACCGGCAACGAAAACGGACAGGCACAAGGCGGATTCGGAGGCGCAAACTTCGGAGGTTTTGGCGGATTCTCGGATATTTTTGAGACCTTCTTTAACCAACCGCAACAGGGCCCTACAAGCCGAACACGTCAGGGTCAAGACGCTCGCATTACGGTTCGTATCAGCCTTGAAGATGCCGTATTTGGTGCAGAAAAACCTATTACCGTTGATACCGCAGTAACCTGCGAAAAATGTGATGGTGACGGTTGCGCTGAAGGAACAGCCCCTGTCACCTGTGACACCTGCCGTGGACAAGGATATATGCAACGACAAGTTCAATCTATCCTTGGAACTGTAGTACAGCCTGTCGCGTGCCCATCTTGTAATACTTTCGGCACTGTTATTCAAAGCCCCTGCCCAGAATGTTACGGCGAAGGACGAGTCCGAGAACGGAAGCCCATCACCATTAAAATTCCGGCTGGTGTTTCTTCCGGCGCGCGTATGCGTCTAGCCGGTTATGGTGAGGCCGGTACAGCAGGCGGACCAGCAGGAGACCTCTATGTGGATCTTCGCGTCAATCAACACGATACTTTCACACGTGAAGATGATGATTTACATGCCACCATCGCTATTAGTATGGCGGCAGCTGCCCTAGGTACAGAAGTCACTTTAGAAACTTTTGATGGTCCACAAACCGTAAGCATTAAAGCTGGTACTCAATCTGGAGATGTTGTCACGCTTAAAGGATTAGGAGTGACTCATTTTGATCGAGCAGATCGAGGTTCGCTCAAAGTTCATGTCCAGGTCAAAACACCGACGAATTTGACTGAAGAGCAACGCGAAATGCTTCAACAATTTGCTCAGAGCCGTCAAGAAGACCTCAAAATTAGTGAAACAGTACGTGAGAAGCACGGTTTCTTCTCACGTTTCAAAGAACGTTTCGATCGTTAAAAAGTACAAAGGATATTCTGTGACCTCACCTATTTTCTATGTTTCCTCTGATGAACTTCAGTCAGTAACTTCAGGGCAGCTTATCGCTGTGCAGGGGGTAGAGGGGCATCATGCTAAAGTCGTGAAACGTTTAGAGATAGGTGAGGCCATAGACCTTGCTGACGGTAAAGGTACACGAGCCGAAGCAGAAGTATTCTCATATCTTGAGGATGGGTTAGAAGTTCGTGTAAACACTATTTTGCACGAAGAACCATCAACCGAAATTATTCTTGTTCAAGCGTTAGCTAAACAGGATAGAGACATATTGGCGATAGAGACCGCCACTGAATTAGGTATTTGGGGAGTCATTCCTTGGAGCGCTGACCGATCTATCGTTCGTTGGAAAAAAGAACGAGCAGTAAAGGCTCACACGAAATGGAATAACACCGTCCGTGCTGCGGCAAAGCAGGCACGACGTAGCTGGATACCTCAGGTCGAAAATCTTGTATCTTCACACGATTTAGCTGAACGTATCGCACAAGAGGTTACGCACGGTGCTATGGTTATTATCTTGCATGAGCAAGGAACACGCCTATTGACCCAGCACATCTCGGAGTTAGAGAGTTTACCTCAACGTATTTATCTTGTTGTTGGCCCAGAAGGTGGTATATCTGAGCAGGAGCTTGAGGCATTTGAAAAAGCTGGAGCCGCAGTCTGTCTCTTAGGCGAACACGTATTACGATCTTCTACCGCAGGAAGTGCCGCACTGTGCGTTATTAATACGATTTCGCAAATATGGTAGAAGCCCACTTCTAAATTTTTTCGTATAGGGAAGAAGTATTTTCGTTGGCTTCATACTCCGCAGAAGACCAGCATCCCGATAGACTATTGACCAGTGGAGTTTAAAGGAGCACTAGTGCAAGAGAACCCTATCACCGCAATACATCCCCATCAAGATCGTCCTTTATCTGTTGTACGTACTTTTTCTTTCTCGTCTGATCATGAGATGGTCTCAGTGTTAGGCCCTTCAGATAGTTTTTTGACGTTATTAGAAGATAGATTCCCAGGAATTACAATCCAACCCAAAAACTTAGATTTACTCATTACTGGAAATTCTGAACTCGTAACGACCGTTATTCGGCTGTTAGGGGAGTTGTGCCATCTCAGTAAGCAATCTATTCCGATTACGACTGAGGTTATTTCACGAATCGTTGGGATGCTTTCGGCTGAATTAGCAAGTCCTGCTGTTGCCATGTCTCAAAATATCCTTAGCTCACGTGGCAAAAGTATTCGTCCGAAAACCATTAACCAGAAGAAATACGTAGATTCTATCGACGATAATACCGTTATTTTTGGTATCGGCCCTGCTGGTACCGGAAAAACTTATCTGGCAATGGCTAAAGCTGTTCAAGCTTTACAGGCTAAAGAAGTTAACCGCATCATCTTGACACGCCCCGCTGTTGAAGCAGGCGAGAGGCTAGGTTTCTTGCCAGGATCTCTCAACGATAAAATTGACCCATATCTTCGCCCTCTTTATGATGCATTACACGATATGTTAGACCCTGAGTCTATTCCACGACTTATGGAAGCTGGAACTATTGAGGTTGCCCCCTTAGCCTATATGCGTGGGCGTACGCTGAACGATGCTTTCATCATCTTAGATGAAGCCCAAAATACTACTGTTGAGCAGATGAAGATGTTTCTTACACGTCTAGGATTTGGGTCAAAAATTGTGGTTACGGGCGATATTACTCAGGTTGATTTGCCTCATGGTCAGGCCTCCGGATTACGTCAGATACGTCAAATCCTTGAAGGCATCGATGATATTAGTTTCTCAATTCTTGATGCGACAGACGTTGTACGTCATGCTTTAGTCTCTGATATTGTTTCTGCCTATAACCGCTGGGACGAAGACAAAACTGCTATGGAACGTAAACGTCAACGCAAGGTTAAACGTCAGACAATTGAAGCAGCTGCAGAAAAGTTGCTAGAGAAAACTGGTTTTGAAGCAGAGAAGGACAGCTAATGCCTATTGATTTTGATATTGAATCTCTTGAGGATTCTGCTGACGAGTGGACGAGAGAATCCTTTGCTTCCTTTGACCAGCAGACGATTACAAATTTAGTGCACCACACTTTTGAGCATCTGCACATTTCAGAAGACACAGAACTTTCTATAGCTGTTGTAGGTGAAGCAGAGATGGAACGTATCCATCTTGAATGGATGGATCTTCCCGGACCAACAGATGTCATGTCTTTCCCTATGGATGAGCTCAGCGTTGGGACACCAGAGAACCCCACCATTGGTATTTTAGGCGATATTGTTTTGTGCCCTACAGTAGCTGCTCGTCAGGGTCAACAAGCGGGGCATAGCACTATCGATGAGATGTGCCTGTTGACAGTACATGGGATTTTGCATTGTCTTGGCTATGACCACGCAAATGCTGAAGAGGAAGCAGAGATGTTCGCTCTTCAGCGTTCCATTCTCGAAGCATTCTTAGGACGTCCTGCACCTGTAGAAACACGGTATTAAACTTATGGCTTTCTTTCTTCTTCCTGTTTTACTGATATTTTTTATTGGCTGTGCATATGTGCTACGCGCTGTAGAAACTGCTTTTACGTATCTTCCTTCAACAGAGATGGAGCATCTCAGTAAAGAGCGGGGAACCAATAAACTCGCTGCGATTGCTGATTTTCTTGATCCTTATATTTTTTCGGTTCGACTGTGGCGTGGCATTTTTGAAACATTTGCGGTAGTAGCAGCATTTACAGTATTGCAATTACTGTGGAATACCGTATGGATTAGTGCGCTACTAACAGGTCTCGTGATGTCTGCGGTCAGTTATTTCTTCTTTACCGTGGCGCCACAGAAGTCAGGACGTACACACCCTGAATTGTATGTTCGCCGTTTTTATCCAGTGGTGTATTTCTTACGTTTCGTATTGGGGCCTTTACCAGGTTCGGTGATTCAACGTCATAAAGATTCTGAGAATGAACCAACTCGTGCAGGATATTTCACCGAAGATGAGTTAAAAGAGTTCGTTGATCGAGCTAGTACTCAATCAACCATTGAAAACGAAGAAGCACAGATGGTTCACTCTATTTTTGAGTTGGATGAGACGCGTATTCGTTCGGTGATGGTTCCGCGCACAGATATGGTCACCATGGATATTGATGAGACTTTAGAAAATGCCATCAATCTTTTCTTGCGTTCTGGATATTCTCGAATGCCTGTTTTAGGTGAAGATTTTGATGATATTCAAGGTTTCCTTTATCTCAAAGACGTGGTTGAGGCTGCGGTAACAGGGCAAGGCGAATCTTCTACTCATACGGTTGCTTCACTTTTACGTCCTGCTCGGTTTGAGCCAGAATCTAAACGAGTCATGGACTTGTTACGTCAGATGCAACGAGAATCTACGCATGTAGCTATCGTTGTTGATGAGTATGGTGGTACTGCTGGATTGGTTACTCTTGAGGACCTGATTGAAGAGCTTGTTGGTGATATTTCTGACGAATATGACCAAGAAACACCCGAGGTAAAAGCTGAATCAGATGGAACGTTCAAAATTAGCTCTCGTCTTAGCGTTGAAGAGCTAGGGGAGCTCTTCAACATTGAACTTGATGATGAAGAGGTAGATACTGCCGGAGGTTTGTTATCGAAGCATCTTGGTAAGGTTCCTATTATTGGTAGCAGTGTTGTGGTCAGCGGTATTGGTATCCGTGCTATTGGCGTTCGTGGTCGCCGTAATCAGATTGGCACTCTATTGGTATGGTCTGCCGATCACAAAGAGGCAGAAGAGATAGCAGATAGTGCTTCAAGTAGTTCTCAAGCAGATTTAGAGGGAGGGCACAGGAGTAGTTAGGTGCTGCTTGCCTTTTATCACGGTAGAGTATAAAGAATAGTTATATTCATTGATTAAGGGAGTTTGTGTGGAGCTTTCCACTTTTCCGGAAGATTTTTCTGCAGGTTTCGCGGTTCTTGTTGGGCGTCCAAACGCTGGTAAGTCTACGTTGACAAATGCGCTTGTAGGCCAAAAAATTGCTATTACGTCGAACCGTCCGCAGACGACTCGTCACACGATTCGTGGAATAGTTCATAAGGATAATTTTCAGTTAATTCTCGTTGACACACCGGGGCTACATCGTCCCCGCACTCTTTTAGGTGAGCGTTTGAACGATATGGTTGCTCAGACGCTTTCTGAAGTTGATGTTATTGGGTTCTGTATTCCTGCTGATGAAAAAATTGGCCCTGGCGACCGTTATATCGCTTCTCAAATTGCAGCTGCAGGGCATAAACCAATCGTAGCTATTGTGACTAAGGCGGATAAAGTTTCTTCGGCAGAGCTTGCCGAGCATCTACTCGCGGTTCAGGCCTTAGGTGAAGAGGTCATGAGCGCAGAGCGCGCCCAGCGCACCCAACGCGCTCAACGGCGTACACAGTCCACCCACAAGAAAAACACTACTGAGGATCTTCCGTTCCGTAAGAATAGCGGTCCTGCTGCACAACGGGAAAAAGCACGTCGTCGTGGGCAAGATTTTCAGCTTAATGCCCCTATTGTTGATGGTCAGGGCGGATGGGCTTCGATCATTCCTGTTTCAGCTGTTCAAGATTATCAGGTTGACCAGCTGGCTGAACTTTTCTCAACATTCTTACCAGATTCCCCGCCGTTATATCCGGAAGGTGAACTGACGGATGAGCCAGAGGTCACCCTCGTTGCTGAGCTCATCCGTGAAGCTGCACTTGAAGGTGTACGAGATGAACTGCCTCACTCAGTAGCAGTTACTGTTGAAGAAATGCAGGCTCGTGAGGGTCGTCCCGAAAATAACCCATTGGTTGATATTCATGTCAATCTCTTCGTTGAACGCCCTTCTCAAAAAGCAATTATTATCGGCAAAGGAGGGTCTCGACTCCGAGAAATTGGTGCAGAGTCCCGTAAAAATATTGAAGCATTATTAGGCACTAAAGTGTATCTAGATATTCATGTGAAGGTTGCAAAAGATTGGCAACGTGACCCGCGTGCATTAGGAAGACTAGGGTTCTAAGTAATCATGATGACCGCTGATGAAATTTATCAACGGTAACGATGATTGAGTATATAGATATGACCCAAACCATTATTTTTAGTATTTTCTGATGGGAGAATCAGTGACACATCCGAAGCAGAACTCTTCCGGCCCGAATCGTCTTGTAGGGTTTGGGCGACACATGCGTCAAGAGCCGGTACGTTCCCGCCCTTACCGATGGATTGCTTTGTCCTGCGTTGGAGTGTTTCTTTTTATGGTGGCAGTAGCAGGAGTTAATCTTTTACGTCTGCGTACTAATGTCCATACAGCGTCACTGAACATTGGTGAATATGCTAATGGACGTCTCAGCGATGGACCTTTAGATATTCTTGTCATTGGTTCAGATACACGAGCTGGCAACAATGCTGCTTACGGTAGTTTGGAAGACGCTAATTCTGGGGCCCGTTCAGATGTGATGATGCTGGTTCAGGTCAGCCAAGACCGTCAAAACGTTTCGGTTATTTCTTTTCCACGAGATCTCATCGTTGACATCCCCAAATGCACGAGCCCTACCACGGGAATGGTCTATCCAGCAGCTTCTGGACTGCAGATTAATGAATCGCTCAATCACGGTGGTCCTGGTTGTACGGTAGCAACCATTAGTTCTTTGACCGGTATTAATATTGACCATTTTATGCTTGTCGATTTTAATGCGGTCAAGGCTCTTTCTCATGTTGTTGGTGGCGTTCAGGTATGTGTCACCCAAGCTATCGATGATTCCTACAGCGGTTTGAAGTTACCTGCAGGCGTTTCATCGGTAGAGGGGGAACAGGCTCTAGCATTTTTGCGTTCTCGTCACGGTTATAGTGATGGTAGTGATACCAGTCGAATTGCTGCTCAACAAAGTTTTCTTGCGTCTCTTCTACGTAAGGTTAAATCAGAGGGAACGTTGACGAACCCTACTCAGTTATTTAATATTGCTGAGGCTATTACCCAGAACGTCACGGTAGATAAAGGATTGACGAATCCGGCAACCCTTGTCAATATTGGCACCATGTTTGCTGGCATAGATTTGAGCAAAGTAGTTTTTGCGACAGTTCCGCATGAGCCATATCTTTATGATGCAAATAAGTTGCAATTGGCTCCTTCTTCAGAAGACCTATTCGAACGTCTTCGCGAGGATCGTGGACTGACGGATAAGCCTGCACCTACTCCGGAACAAGCGCCAACAGAAGAGACTCAAGAACCTGAGCAGGCAGCTGAGGAGCAGGTCTCTTTAGATTATTCTGCTCCGATTACGGTGCTTAACGCTTCAGGCGCTGAACATCGTGAACAGGATATTGAAAAAGTGGTCGCTTCCTTGGGATATTCACATATTACGGCAGAACATTCTGATACTGAATACGCGGCTTCAGCGGTATATTATCCAGCTGGTTACGCGGGACAAGCTCAGCAGATTGCTCAAAAACTCGGTATTACGGCGGTTGAAGGATCGGCTTCTTATGATGCTGTGACTGTAGTGATTGGTCAGGATTTCACGTCGGGGGATGTTCTTTCGCAGAAAGAAACGTCTATTGCTGGTGATGCTTCTGGTCAAACTGCTGATCAGGTAAAGTGCCAGCAATCCTATGAATATTAGGGTTGAGCGTTAAAAATATTGGGGTGTGTAGCTTTGTCATAAAGCTACACACCCTTTTCATATATTGGAATGGGGGAGAGTTGTTTTCTTGAGGAATTTCACTCTCGTGGTACGTTCAAGAGGTGATACATATTTCTTATTTTCTCCTTAGTTGCCGTAACGACCCCTAAAATTCAGTATTGACGAGTTCGGAGAGTCGTTACGGAGTTTTGTTTCCGATCTTTCTTTTTCTTCAAGCTAAGGCATCATACACCATGAAAAATTTTCAAAAATCTTCCCCTATGCCAGTACATAAGTACCGCCCTTTTTCTGAAAAGATTGCTGTTGACTTACCTGATAGAACGTGGCCACATAAGGTTGCGACGCAGGCACCACGTTGGTGCGCTGTCGATTTACGAGATGGTAATCAGGCACTTATCGATCCCATGGATAGCGAACGTAAACTAGCAATGTTTAAGCTACTTGTGAGGATGGGATATAAGGAAATTGAGGTAGGGTTTCCGTCTGCTTCACAAACTGATTTTAATTTTGTTCGTACTCTTATTGAGGGTGGACATATCCCTGACGATGTCACGATTCAGGTGTTAGTGCAGTGCCGCGAGCATCTTATTGAACGGACTTTTGAGGCTCTTGCAGGGGCTCAACGAGCCATTGTTCATTTTTATAATTCTACTTCTGTTTTGCAGCGCAAGGTTGTTTTTAATCAAGATCAAGACGGCATCTTAGACATTGCCCTTAACGGTGCACGCTTGTGCATGAAATATGAGGAACAATACGCTTCTTGCACAGAAATCACCTATGAGTATTCACCAGAGTCTTTTACTGGAACTGAATTAGAATATGCTGCACGAGTCTGCAACGCGGTAACAAACGAGTTAGGCATCGGCCCCGGACGTGAAGTGATTATTAACCTTCCGGCAACGGTGGAGATGGCAACTCCGAATGTATATGCTGACTCTGTTGAGTGGATGAGTCGACATCTTGAACATCGAGAACACGTCATTTTGTCTTTGCACCCTCATAATGATCGAGGAACAGGAGTTGCTGCAGCAGAACTTGGGTATCTTGCCGGAGCAGATCGTATTGAGGGATGTTTGTTTGGTAATGGCGAGCGCACTGGTAACGTCGATTTAGTTACTTTAGGGTTAAACCTGTTTACGCAAGGAATTGACCCTAAGATTGATTTTTCTCAAATTGATGAGGTTCGTCGTACCGTTGAGTATTGTAATCAGCTTCCGGTACATGAGCGTTCTCCATACGGTGGAGACCTCGTTTTCACGGCTTTTTCTGGTTCTCATCAGGACGCTATTAAAAAGGGTTTTGAAGCAATGGAGAAGGCTGCTCAGCAACAAGGAAAGAGCATTGACGATTTGGTGTGGGAGGTTCCGTATCTTCCGATTGATCCGCGAGATGTTGGCCGTAGTTATGAGGCTGTTATTCGTGTAAATTCTCAGTCTGGTAAGGGTGGGGTCGCTTATCTTATGAAGAAAGATTTTGGTTTAGACTTACCTCGCCGTGCGCAGATTGAGTTTTCGTCGATTGTTCAGGCTCAGACAGATGCTGAGGGTGGCGAAGTTACGTCTGAGAATCTTTGGAGGATTTTTAATGATGAGTATTTACCTCATCATGATGTCGCTCAGCGTTGGGGAAGGTTCTATTTGGATTCCATGGTTGTAGAGTCTCAAGCCGGTGGTGTGACGACCTTACGTGTGGGGTTGAATGTTGCTGGTCGCCGTTTTGAACGAGTTGGTACGGGTAACGGACCCATTCATGCGATGCAGTCTATTTTCCAGTCTGAAGGTGTTGATTTGAGGGTGCTTGATTATTCTGAGCATACGTTATCTTCAACGTCAGAGGCTCAGGCTGCTAGCTATATTGAGGCAGCTGTTGGCAATCGTGTGTTATGGGGTATCGGTATTGACTCGTCAACGACGTGGTCTTCGTTAAAGGCTCTTACTTCTGCGGTGAACCGTGCTTTACGTGAAGAAGGCTAAAATTTTTCTGATATTGCTAGGGAAACCGGCGTAGGAGCTTGAAGAGTTCTTGTGCCGGTTTTCTGTTCTTCTTTCGGTGATATGAGATAATGGCTGTTGTGAGTACGGTAGCTTCAACGTCGCGTTCGTATACGGATCAGGCATTAGTATTGAGGACCCAAGTTTTGGGGGAGAGCGACCGTATTATCATTCTCTTGACCCGTTCTCATGGTGTGGTTCATGCGGTGGCTCGTGGTGTGCGTAAAGGACGTTCTGCTTTTGGTGGTCGGCTTGAGCCGTTTATGTACGTTGATGTGTCTTTACGGTCAGGTAAAAATTTAGCGACGGTGACGCAGGTTCAGACTCGGCGTGCTTATACAGGTGCAATTATGGGTAATTATTCTTCCTATATTGTTGCTTCTGCTTTGAGCGAGGTTGCTGAGGCGTTAACCTCTTTTGAAGGTGAGGTTGTTGAGTCTCATTTTCTTCTTTTAGCTGGTGCTTTGTCTGCTTTAGCTCAAGAGCGTCTTCGTCCTTATGATGTTCTTAATTCTTATGTGCTCCGTGCATTAGGGTATGCTGGCTGGGGTTTCTCGCTAGATTCTTGTGCTATTTGTGATGGTTGTGAGGGTCCGTGGCGGTTTGCATCAGAATATGGTGCTGTATGTAACGTGTGTAGTCGTTCTATTGTTCATTCTAAAGTTTTTGTGATGTCAGAGGATGTTCGTCAGTATTTGATACTTGTTAGTCATTCTCAATGGGGGAGGTTGGCTCAGTTAGATACGGAGTTGTTATCTCGAGCTGCCTTCTCTTTTGTCTCTGGGTACGTACAATGGCATTTAGAGAAACCTCTTAAATCGTTCTCCCTGTTGAAAAAGGATATGTAGTTATGCCTGTTTTTCCTGATCCGCACCCTTCTGGGGCTGTTGCCCCGAAGATTCCGAGTCAGTTTGTTCCGCGTCATGTTGCGGTGGTGATGGACGGTAATGGGCGTTGGGCTAATCAACGCGGTTTGCCTCGTAATGAGGGCCATAAAGCGGGGGAGCATTCTCTTGTTGATGTGGTTGCTGGTGCTATTGAGATGGGCATTCCGTACGTTTCCGCTTATGCTTTTTCTACAGAGAATTGGCGTCGCAGTATTGATGAAGTCAGTTTTATTATGCGTTTTGTGACGGAAGTTTTGACTCGTCAGTTAGATACTTTGCAGTCATGGGGTGTTCGGGTTCTATGGTCAGGACGTAAGCCAAAGCTTTGGAAATCTGTTATCCGTCAGCTGGAATATTGTCAGGAGCAGACAAAAAATAATACGGTATGCACGTTAGTTATGTGTGTCAACTATGGTGGGCGTGCTGAGATTGCAGACGCTGCTCAAGCTCTTGCTCAAGATGTTGCTGCAGGGGTGGTTAAACCGCAGTCTGTGAATGAGAAGATGTTAGCGCGGTATTTGTATCATCCAGAAGTACCTGATGTTGATTTGTTTCTTCGGTCTTCGGGGGAGTTACGTACTTCAAATTTCTTGTTGTGGCAAAGTGCTTATGCAGAGCTGGTGTTTCTTGATGTGTTGTGGCCAGATGTCGACCGTTTGGTGCTGTGGGATGCTGTTGAGCAGTATGCTCGCCGTGATCGTCGTTATGGTGGTGCGGTAGATCAGGTTGCGGGGCGTTAGTCTTAAATTTTTTGAAACGTTAGAATTGTTGTAGCGTTGTATTGCTGATGGTAAAGAGGTTGTTATGAGGATTTATCCTGCCTTATTCAAAGTTATTTTTGTCCCTATGGACGCGGAGAAAGCCCATAGGGTGGGTTATTGGGGTATTCGATTCCTCAGGGCTTCTGGGGTGACTCGTTTGGGTCGTCGTTTTTTGCGGCCTCATCCGCAGCTTAAGACCACCGTCATGGGATTAGATTTTCCGTCTCCTTTTGGTTTGGCTGCTGGTTTTGATAAAGAGGCTCGAGCTATTAACGCTTTAACTGATTTAGGTTTTGGGCATGTTGAAGTCGGTACTGTTACGGCGCATGCTCAACCGGGCAATCCGCCCAAACGTCTTTTCCGTTTAGTCAAAGATTATGCGGTGGTTAATCGCATGGGATTTAATAATGATGGTGCAGCGACAGTTGGTCCGCGTATTGCTAGTGCAAGAGCTGATATTGATGCTGAATATGATTCTCAGCAGGTGCGGCCTATTGTGGGGGTCAATATCGGGAAGACAAAAGTTGTACCTTTGGAAGACGCTTTAGAAGATTATAAGATTAGTACGCGTACGTTGGCGCCACAGGCTGATTATTTAGTTGTCAATGTTAGCTCTCCGAATACTCCGGGGTTGCGTTCTTTGCAGTCAGTGGAATCTTTACGTCCGTTACTTGAAGTTGTTCGGGCTGAGGCTGATAAGGTTGTCTCTTCTCGTCGAGTTCCCTTGGCGGTGAAGATTGCTCCGGATCTTGCGGATGAAGATATTAAAGATATTGCACAGTTAGCTGTTGATTTAGGGCTTGACGGAATTATCGCGACAAATACGACTATCGCTCGAGAGAATCTAGGCTTGGTTTCTTCTGCAGAAGAAGTTGCAGCTTGTGGTGAGGGAGGTCTTTCGGGCAGGCCTCTTAAGTCTCGGTCGTTAGAGGTTATTCGTTTGCTCAAAGAATATGTGGGTGAGCGTTTGTCGATTATTGCAGTGGGTGGAGTTACTGATGCTCAGGACGTTCAGGAACGTTTGGATGCTGGAGCTGATTTAGTTCAGGGGTACACTGCGTTCTTGTATGAGGGGCCGTTGTGGGCTCACCGCATTAATAAGGATTTATTGGCTTTACGCTCTTAATATATAAAAATGCTCCGTGTTCGTTTACTAGAAAGTAAACGAACACGGAGCATTTTTATAGGTTTTTTATCGTGGGTATTCTCCGCGTTTAACCTGTGGTTTCGGTAGACGGAAGCGTCGAATCATTAAGACACGATTGACCGCATAGAATGCGCTTCCTGGTTCGATGTCTGAAAATTTTTCGAGGAGTTTCTTCTTCAATTTACGCCACATCATCCAGCTGTCGAGTGCCCAGATGAGGATGAATAGCCACATAAGAGCAGTGGAGATGAAACGTAGTTGAGGGGTAAATAGCCCCAGAACGAAGATAAAGATGACAGCAAGAATCATGAAGTCACCAATGTTGAATCGGGCGTCTACATAGTCACGAATATAGCGACGTTGAGGTCCTTTATCTCGTGCCGGTAGATACCGTTCTTCGCCGGTGTGCATTGCTCTGTTTTCGCGTAGGCGTTGTTCACGGATAGCTT
This sequence comes from Rothia sp. P6271, assembly GCF_048512995.1. NCBI lineage: Bacteria > Bacillati > Actinomycetota > Actinomycetes > Micrococcales > Micrococcaceae > Rothia > Rothia sp. P6271. The sequence continues at coordinate 213,110 of NZ_JBLXXV010000002.1, forward strand.
CTCGCTCTGCTTGTTTCGCGGCTTTTCTATCAGCCGGTATGAGAGGTTTTTTCCGTGCTGCTTCTCGTTCTTTTCGAGAAGGGGTTGGTCGCCCTTTGGGTGCAGTGTAATGCGGGTTTTGGGGGTCTTCATTGGGAGCTACCGTGGTTTCTTCTACCAGGGGCTCTTGTTCACTAGATTTCTTTTTACGTCCAAACACTCTCTAAGAATATCGGAGAATCTGCAAGAACGCTCATAACCGCGTAATGTTATATCTATGAGTATTGAATCAAAGTTTAGTTTTCCGTATCGTCAGGCTCTTCAAGAAAAGATTGGTCAGGATTTTGAGCAGACTCTTCAAGAGTTGACAGATCTTGTTGCTATCCCATCTATTGCGTGGGAAAGTTTTGATCTTTCTGAGGTTACTCGTAGCGCTCAGAAGGTCAAGGAGTTAGCTTTAGCTGCTGGTTTTCCAGAGGTAGAGATTCTTAGCGCCTCGTATGGGCCTGATCAAAAAGAGGGTATGCCTGCTGTTGTTGCAACGAAGCCTGCTGCTGAAGGGTATCCCACCATTTTGCTTTATGCCCATCACGATGTTCAGCCGGTTGGTGATTGCGCACTTTGGGATACTGAGCCTTTTGTGGCTACTCGCAAAGGTGACCGGTTGTATGGTCGCGGGGCAGCTGACGATAAAGCTGGCATTATGGCTCACTTGTCTGCGTTTCGTGCTGTGAGCGAGGTACTTGGTGAACAATTTTTAGCTGGAGTGACTCTCTTTATTGAGGGAGAAGAAGAAGCTGGTTCGCCGAGTTTTACGTCGTTTATTCAGAAGTATCGTGAGAAGTTGGCTAGCGATGTGATTGTGGTTGCTGACTCGGCGAATTGGCGTGCGGGTGTTCCTGCTTTAACGACGGGCTTACGTGGTGTTGCCAGTGGATCAGTGGAAGTTCGTGTGGGTGATCATGCTGTTCATTCTGGTATGTTTGGTGGCCCAATGTTGGATGCTCATACTGTTTTAGTTCGCTTGTTGAGCACATTACACGACGCTAAAGGTTCAGTAGCAGTTGAAGGTTTAACTTATGCACCTGAACCTGAGGTTGAATACCCAGAAGCAGACTTCCGTCAAGACTCAGGAATTCTTGATTCAGTAACTCTTGCAGGTGAAGGAAGTATCACCTCGCGCCTATGGGCACAGCCAGCTATCTCTATTATTGGAATGGATATTCCATCAGTAGCTGAGTCTTCAAATACTATTGCAGCAAGTTCTCGAGCAATGTTAAGCATGAGACTCGCACCGGGACAAAACCCTCAAGAAGCGCACCAGAAACTTGAAGAGCACTTACTTAAGCATGTTCCGTGGGGTGCAGAAGTTCGATATACGGCATCAGATAGTGGACAGCCTTTCAGTGCAGACCCAACAGAAGACAGCGTTGAGCTTGCTTTAGCCGCAATGCACACCGCTTGGGATGTTGAGCCCGTACAAACAGGCATGGGCGGATCTATCCCGTTTATTGCAGACCTCAAAGAGGTCTTCCCTGAGGCTCATATTCTGATTACCGGAATTGAAGATCCAGATACTCGCGCTCATAGCGCAAACGAGTCTCTATATCTTCCTGATTTTGAGCGCGCTATTTTGGCTGAGGCTTTGATGATTAGCCACCTGAGCCAATAGTGCTTTCGTTTTCTTCAACGAACAATGTCTCTCAACACGTTAGAGCTTCAAGGAATACTGATAAGAGTATTTATGTTCTAGGATATTGAGTAGCACATACCTTTAGTCTGCTTTTGCAAGCTAATCCACTAAGAGAAGGAATTGGTAATGACCGAAACAGTAACCACCGACACTCCCACACACGGAGTCAACCTGACTGACGTTGCGGCACAGAAGGTACGCGCCCTACTAGAACAAGAGGGCCGAACAGATTTGCGTCTACGTGTCGCTGTTCAGCCAGGAGGTTGTTCAGGGCTAATTTATCAGTTGTACTTCGATGAAAGAGTCCTCGATGGAGACGCAATCCGTTCTTTCGATGGGGTAGAAGTCATTGTTGACCGAATGAGTGTTCCTTATCTCGATGGATCAACCATTGATTTTGAAGACACCATTGAAAAACAGGGATTTTCTATCGACAACCCCAATGCACAAGGTTCTTGTGCTTGTGGAGATTCTTTCCACTAAGAGTCGTGATGACAAAGTTTTGAGAGGGATATTGAGGTTAATAAGATCTACTAACAACCCCGATATCCCTCTTAAAAGAGTAAAAATACCGAAATAGTTAAGAAATAGCGGCAAGTTCAGTGACACAGTGTCAGCAGAATGAGCAGAATCAAGGTAAGCTCATACTGAAAGAATTTTTAGAGGCGTTTTCTGTCCACACACAGTTTTCGTCTTAGATAGCACGCACACCGCTAAAAGGAAGGGCCGTCTGTGAGTTCGCAGCATCGAACCGGCAGTATTAAGCTCAAGGCACTGGCTACTAGCGCCATTGCCTCAGCTTCTGTATTGCTGATGACAGGTTGTTCAGATCAGGCAGAGGTGGGTTGGTTGCCCACGAAGCGTGGAGTTACCGATAACGCAGACACCATCATGGATCTATGGATTGGATCTTGGGCTGCTGCCATCGTTGTTGGGTTGATCACATGGGGACTAATGCTTTGGTGCATTATTGCCTACCGTCGACGCAAAAATGAAACCGGTTATCCACGCCAGCTGAGCTACCACGCTCCTCTGGAGATCTTCTACACCATTATTCCGGTTATCATGATTGTCAGCTTGTTTACGTTCTCTGATACTGCTGAACGTCAAATCACTGCACCAAAATCTGATAACCCTGACGTCACCATTGAAGTGTATGGCAAGCAGTGGGCTTGGGACTTCAACTACCTAGATTCCGATGTGCACACTTCAGGTGTTCAAGCACATTTGAACGTTGACGGTTCCGAAGGAGTCGAAGAGACTCTTCCAACTCTATATTTGCCAACGAATTCAACTGTTGATCTCGTTCTTAAAACCCGCGATGTTATTCACTCATTCTGGGTTCCTGCTTTCTTGGAAAAACGAGACACCGTTCCTGGTATGACCAACCACATGTACTTCACCACTGGTGCTGAAGAAGCTACATATGCTGGTAAGTGTGCAGAGCTTTGTGGCGAATACCATTCGGAAATGCTCTTCAACGTCAAGGTTGTTTCTCCTGAAGAATACGAAGCCTATATGAAGAAATTGGCTTCAAACCCTGAAACTCAGGGTATTCTCGGTGATGAATACAACCGTAATCCTAATCAAAACATCCGAAACTAAGAGGTGACCCGTGACTAGCTTGGAATACTCAGCGGATGGGGGTCAGGTTGCCCCCCGCGTGGTACCTAAATCTAAAGGGCGAATTTTCGTCAATTGGATAACTTCCACTGACCACAAAACTATTGGGTACATGTACCTTATAGCATCATTCATCTTCTTCTGCATTGCAGGTATCATGGCTCTACTCATGCGTATTGAGCTTTTTGAACCTGGTATGCAATTCTTGCAAACTAAAGAACAGTTCAACCAGCTGTTCACTATGCACGGAACCCTCATGCTTCTCATGTTTGGTACCCCTGCATTTACCGGTTTTGCAAACATCCTTATTCCCTTGCAAATTGGTGCTCCAGACGTTGCGTTCCCACGACTAAACGCATTAGCATTCTGGTTCTTCCTCTTTGGTTCTCTTGTTGCCATTGCTGGGTTTATCACTCCTCAAGGTGCGGCTTCCTTCGGTTGGTTCGCATACGCGCCATTGAATAGCACAACCTATTCGCCAAGCATTGGTGGAGACCTTTGGGTCTTCGGTCTTGCCCTTCAGGGTTTTGGAACTATCATGGGTGGAGTCAACTTCATTACCACTATCTTGTGCATGCGCGCTCCGGGTATGACGATGTGGCGTATGTCCGTTTTCACATGGACAACACTTATCACCTCCATCTTGATCATTATGATCTTCCCCCCTCTAGCATCTGCTCTCTTTGCGCTGGGAATGGATCGTCGTCTTGGCGGGCATATCTTTGACCCTGAAAATGGTGGCGCTATTCTGTGGCAACACCTCTTCTGGTTCTTCGGACACCCCGAGGTATATGTTCTAGCACTCCCATTCTTCGGTATTGTTTCTGAGATTATTCCGGTATTCTCCCGTAAACCTATTTTTGGTTATAAAGGTCTAGTCTTTGCAACGATTTCGATTGCTGCTCTCTCTGTAACGGTGTGGGCACACCATATGTACGTTACAGGTGCAGTAATGTTGCCGTTCTTCTCCTTCATGACCATGATGATTGGTGTTCCCACCGGTATGAAGTTCTTCAACTGGATTGGTACCATGTGGCGAGGATCAATTACCTTTGAGACACCCATTATTTGGGTTCTCGGATTCTTGGTAACATTCCTTTTCGGCGGTTTGACCGGTATTATCTTGGCAACACCTCCACTAGACTTCCACGTATCAGATACCTACTTTGTGGTAGCACACTTCCACTACGTTATCTTCGGTACAGTAGTATTCTCCATGTTCGCAGGCTTCTATTTCTGGTGGCCTAAGTGGACTGGAAAAATGCTCAACGAGCGTCTAGGTAAAATTCATTTCTGGCTCCTATTTACAGGTTTCCATATGACCTTCCTTATCCAGCATTGGTTAGGTGTCGTAGGTATGCCTCGTCGTTATGCAGACTACATGCCTGAAGATGGTTTTACGTGGATGAATCAGTTCTCCACTATTGGTTCCATGATTCTTGCAGTATCGATGATTCCGTTCTTCTGGAATGTTTACATCACAGCACGCTATGGAACCAAGGTTGAAGTTGATGACCCATGGGGCTTCGGTGCGTCCTTGGAATGGGCGACATCTTGCCCACCTCCTCGTCACAACTTCACCGCTTTGCCACGTATCCGTTCTGAACGTCCAGCTCTTGACCTGCATCACCCAGAGCTCTCAACTAACGTTGATGTTGCGATGGCTGCTCGTCAGGCTGTGGCAAGTGGAGAAAGGAAGTAACGATGAAGAGTATTGCTTGGCTTTTTGGAATCATCGGAGTCTTCCTCATCCCCGTTGGACTTGTCTACGGTTTCATGTCGAAGTTCACTGATTTAGCAGGTTTCCCCGCAATTATGGTTACTGCCATTATGTGTTTGTTCCTATCGGGGTTCTTGTTCTACACCGATAAATTGCATCCGGATCAGCCTAATGACAACGAAGATGGAGAAATTATTGAAGCTGCAGGAGACTATGGCTTCTATTCTCCTTGGTCATGGTGGCCTATTGTGATTGCGGCAGTCTGCGCACTATTAGTGATTGGCTTAGCTTTGGGCTGGTGGATTGTAGGCATTGCGCTTCCGCTATCGGTTCTAGCTTGTGTCGGTTGGGTCTACGAATATAACCGTGGAGATCACGCTCACTAATAGAGCTGGCTATAGACATCATTGTCAATGGTGTTCTAGGTTCATTATGAACCTAGAACACCATTTTTTATGCCCTCCATTATGAGAAGAACATGGAGTTGAGCACAAAACATCTTCGACTAAACCACATCGTTTACCCTAAGAGGTTCTAAGAATCTGAATTGGTGCTTATAGACCGGTCGCTTGAGTATCACGCTTATCGAGGCTTTGGTTTTGTATAAGCCTGAGCAATAAAGGTATAGAGTATTGGCTTTTGCTGAGGTTTTTAGAGCACACGGGGCAGTATTTTGTGTTTTCGCCCATGCTTTGTATTGACGGTTTTGAGGTCTGCTGTAAGTCAGGGGGAAGATTCTTTACGGGTTGTACCTCAGTGCCAGACGTGTGTAAGTAAATTGGGTTTTCATTTTGGTGGGGTGCTGCTGAGGTTTTGGGTGGTGGTTCGGTATTTCTAGGGGTGTATAGGTGTTGGTTGGGTTGAGTACTGCTCCGTCAAGGCTCGGTGGTGTTGTCACTTAGCACCCCGACAGTAAGAATGTTACGTAAGTTTTTTGAGAGCTTGCTGACTAGGGAGTTTGTTGTTTCCTTTATCAGTTTGCGATGTAGTAAGTTGACTTGTATAAAGTGTGTGATGGGGTTTAAATGTCGCCAATCACTAGAGTGAAGATGCTCTGGTGCGAAAGGAAGAACGAACAATTGAAGAAGAACAAGCTTCCTCTCGATAGTACTTCTTGGAGCAGGTGTGAACCTTGTACTTCAGCAGCATCTAGCAGCTTTAATGCTTGTGGCTCTAGCTGTCTTTGTTATTGCCTCAGACGGCAGTTTTGAGAAAATTCCTCCGAGGAAGGAAAAGAATCAACCATACCCGTCTGCTAAGGAAATTAGGAGGTACCGTGAGGAGCATCCAAGAACCTCGATTGCCCAGGCGGTAGGAACGTTGAAGGAGTGAGGGACAAGGTGGGGAAAGGGAATAAAGCGGTCATACCCTGACTAAGCTAGGAATAATACCTTTCAGCTCAGTTCCCCGCACATTTGATTGTGGCAATACCTAAACCCATTTTTCGGCAACTTCGCATTGCTTATACCCGTCCTCTTTCAAAGCCTGAATCTGCGCTCTGCGGCCGATCGGCTAAGGCATTCTTCACGCCCTTCCCAGCGCGTGAGCCTTTCGCTAAGGCCGCGCACTGGGCTTCTGTTCTTCGGCCTCCCGCCCTTACGCCCAATCTCAGCCATGAAACTCACGCAGTTGCTCAGTCATAGGCTCCTAGCTCTGTGAGCCTGTTTTCGGAGGTGTACTTCTCACGCATGAACTTCTCACAAACACTCTAGATAATTCCGGCAACCTCAGACAAGGGTAACGGCGGATTACACTGGGCGTTGTTCGCCGGAACCGGTAGCTGAGGTGGGGAAGTGACAGCAGAGGGCTGCTGAGTGGGAACAGGTTGCGAAGATGAAGCGTACGCGGTGTGTTGAAGAGATGGAGTGGGCTCGGGCTGATGTTTTGGTGATACTTCTTCTAGCTATTGTGAGGCCTCACGGTGAAATTCATAACGGTCTGTATAAAACATAAGGGGTGGCACTGGCTATTTTAGCCAGTGCCACCCCTTATGAAGAAGAAGTATGTTTTACTTCTCGAGAGCTCCACCTGATGAATGAGAATCCAGCTCATCATGACCGTGATCATGGTGTGCTGCTTCAAGCTCAACAGGAGTTACCGGAGCAACTCTATCTTCAAACCATAGCTGAGATAGTTTGCCACGAGTCTTTTCCATCAAAGAAATCTTACCCTTCTTGTTAGGTTGGGCAGGAATAACTTCATGGTTTTCAAAGGCAACCAGTTTGTAACGGCGGAACTCATCTAGTGGTTTATGTACCTCAATAAATTCACCGTGAGGAAGCTGTACAACGCGACCAGTTTCAATACCGTGCAAGACAAGTTCTCGGTCTTTACGCTGAAGCGATAAGCACAGACGATAAGTAATCATATAACCAATGACTGGACCAATGAAGAATAGGACTCGTAGCCAATAAGCAACGTCGTTCAAAGATACATGGAAGTGAGTTGCGATGAGGTCAGAAGACGCTGCAATCATCAAAACACTATATCCGATAACGCCAGCAACACCAGCTCCAGTACGGAAAGGAGCATTACGAGGACGATCAAGAATATGGTGTTCCTTATCGTCTTTAGTAACCCAACGTTCAATCCACGGCCATCCGAACATGAACATGATGATAACGCCAGCCATGGCAAAGGGGAGAAGAACGTTCAGGACCCAAGTGCCACCGAGGAATTCAAATTCCCAATGGAATGGCCAAACGCCAGGCCAGAGACGTAATGCACCATCGCCAAAACCAACGTACCAGTCAGGCTGAGTACCTGCCTGAACAGGGGAGGGATCGTAAGGTCCGTAGTTCCAAATAGCGTTGATGGTGAAAGTCGCCGCCAAAAACGCGATGATTCCGAAGACGATGAAGAAGAAACCGCCAGCTTTGGCAGCGTAAACTGGGCCGACAGGGAAGCCCACAACGTTATCTTCACGACGTCCTGGACCTGGATATTGGGTGTGTTTGTGAACAACAACCATGAACAGGTGAATAGCTACACATAGAAGAATCAAGGCGGGGATGATCATAATGTGCAAGGAGTACAAACGCCCAATGATGTAATGTCCAGGGAATTCTCCTCCGAAGAAGAAGAGAGACAGATAAGTTCCCACAACTGGAATCGCCATCATAATGCCATCGACAATACGTAGACCATTACCAGAAAGAACATCGTCGGGTAGGGAATATCCGGTAAATCCAGCAAAAATGCCGAGGATGAAGAGAACACAGCCAACAACCCAGTTCAGCTCGCGTGGTCTACGGAAAGCACCGGTAAAGAATACGCGAAGCATATGGATGCAGATAGCGAGCATGAACATCAACGCTGCCCAGTGGTGAATCTGACGAATCAGAAGACCACCACGAATATCAAAGGAGATATGGAGTGCAGACTCGAAGGCTACTGACATTTCAGTGCCCTTCATCGGCAGGTAGGAGCCATCATAGGCTACTGAAGCTGTTGAAGGGTTGAACCAGAACGTCAAGAACGTTCCGGAGAGGATGAGAATCACGAGGCTATAAAGAGCAACCTCACCGAACATAAAGGACCAGTGGTCAGGGAAGATTTTGCGACCAAACTCTTTAACAATTCCAGAAAGTCCAACACGGGAGTCCACAAAGTTCGCGATACGACCGGTTGAAGTTTTTGGAGTGTATTCAGTCTGAGTAGTATGTGACATTTTTATTGTTCACCTGCCATCTCTTTAACGTGTTGTGCACGTTCCCAATAAGCGGGACCAACAGGCTCTTTGAAGTCGCTACGGGCTACGAGGTAGCCTTCATCATCTACGGTGATAGGAAGCTGGGGTAGTGCGTGACCAGCTGGGCCAAACACAACCTTACATTCGTCAGCAGCGTCAAAGGTGGACTGGTGGCAAGGGCACAAAAGGTGGTGCGTACGCTGTTCGTAAAGAGCGATAGGGCAACCGACGTGGGTACAAACTTTGGAATACGCAATAATGCCGTCAACGTTCCAGTCTTCACGGCCCTTAGAGACTTTCAGCTCAGCTGGGTCAAGACGCATAAGCAGAACAACTGCTTTTGCTTTCTCTTCGAGGTATCCATTTTCGTGAGATACGGAAACCAGAGTTTCTGGAAGCACGTGGTATGCAGAGCCGATAGTAACGTCGGATGCCTTAATAGGTGTTCCAGAAGGGTCACGTACAAGACGGACACCCTTATCCCAGAGAGTATATTTGAGGACAGCTGGATCTGCTGGGCCTAGGTCACGAAGGAAGGTGACGAAGGTTAGTGGAGCAAGGATCATAGAGCCGATGAGAGTGTTACGAAGCAGTGGACGACGCTTAATGCCGGATTCTTCGATAACAGTTTCGATGATTTCTTGAGCTTTTGCACGATCTTCTTCGGTACGAACGGCGTGACGCTCTTCCATCATTTCGTGATCAGGCATCAAGGTACGTGCCCAATGGACGATACCGATACCGATACCAAACATTGCAAACGCAATGCCCAAGCCGAGCAACAGATTTTGCAGACGTAGCTGGTCTGTCGCGGCTGGGTTCAATACGTCGTAGTAGTCTCCGCCGATACGAACACCAAAGTACGCAAACCAGAAGAGTACTGATCCGAGCATCGAAATGATGAACAGAGCAATAACCTGGCGTTCTGCGGCTTTAGCTTTTTTGGGGTCCACGTCGGTCAGGCGCGGAGCGTGCGGAGGCAGTCCAGGATCACTGAACTTCTCCTTACTTTCCTCGTGAGAGGTAACTACGGCTGAGGAATGTTCCTGTACACCGTCACTATGGTTACCCATGTGTTGCCTCAAATCTTCCTTGGTACGAAATCTTATGTGTGTGTTGTTTTAAGCAGAACGTGATGTTAGCCAGATGGTAAATACTAGAACAATGCCTAGTCCAACAGTCCAAATGAGTAGACCTTCAGCCACAGGGCCAAGAGAGCCAATTTTGAAGCCGCCAGGGGAGACGTTGTATTCCTGAGACTTCAGGTAGGTGATGACGTCACGCTTTTCTTCTGGAGTGATGTTTGCGTCGTTGAATACTGGCATGTTCTGAGGTCCGGTTGCCATAGCCTCGTAGATGTGGCTTTCTTCGACGCCCATTAGTGAAGGCGCCCATTTGCCACGAGTTAGTGCACCGCCTGCACCTGCTGCGTTGTGGCACATAGCGCAGTTTGCCAAGAAGACTTTAGCTCCGTTAGCAGCGTTACCTTTAGACACATCGAGGTATTCGTCTTCGGGGATTGCTGGACCAACGCCGAGGGAAGCAACATAAGCGACTAATTGACCAGTTTCTTCTTTATTAAACTGTACTGGTTTAGTTTGAGCCTGCGGACCTTGCATCTGCAGAGGCATACGTCCAGTTCCTACCTGGAAATCAACAGCAGCAGCGCCTACGCCAATGAGGGAGGGACCGTCTGCAGTTCCTTCTGCATTTGCACCATGGCATGTTGCACAGTTGGAGACAAAGAGTTTTTGTCCTGCTTCAACCTGTTCTGCAGTATAGGTGTTCTTAGTTTCTGCTCTTGCTTCGTTTGTAGCCGTGGCAACTGCATAGAGGCCACCGGTGAGAACTAGAGCAAAAAGAAGTAACACGAGGGCTGCAAGCGGATGACGCCGCTTCTGAGAAATTGCCTTCACGTCGAATAGTTCCTTAGTTGTGTGTGCTGAATAATCTGTTGAGCTATGGTTTTTCGTTTGTATTTTCTACTTATCGTAGGAAGTAGACAACACCGAAAAGCGCAAGCCAGACGACATCAACAAAGTGCCAGTAGTAGGAAACAACAACGGCACTCGTTGCTTCGTAGTGACCGTAGCGTTTTGCCACGTATGCGCGGCCGATGATGAATAGGAACGCTACGAGTCCCGCGGTCACGTGGAGCGCGTGGAAGCCAGTGGTGATGTAGAACGCTGAGCCATATGCGCTAGAGGCGATGGTTACGCCTTCAGATACGAGGGTTGCATATTCGTAAACCTGCATGGAAACAAAGAATGCACCCATGACGAAGGTTAGAAGGAACCACTCGACCATGCCCCATTCCTTGACGTTCAACAGGGAACCGGTACGGCGAGGCTTGAGCTGCTCAGCTTTGAAAACACCGAATTGACAGGTCACGGAGCTCAGCACCAAGACAATGGTGTTAAAAGTAGCTAGTGGGACTTCCAAAAACACTACGTTCTCTGCCCAGATGTCGGGGCGTGAAGCGCGTAGTGTGAAGTACATTGCGAATAGTCCGGCGAAGAACATCAGCTCAGAACCGAGCCACACAACGGTGCCTACGGCGACCTTGTTCGGACGGTTAAGAGCCGGATGGGCCGACTTACTTGGAGTTTGGGTTGCAGTTGTCACATAGACATTATGTCTGTAAAACACCGTTCAGACCAAGAACCTAGGCCTTAAAGTAGTAGGTGTGTTGCAAAAAACCCTTATTTTCCGCGGTTTTACGGTAAATCTTTCTTCAGAAGATAGCGACACGATGTCTGTAAACTTGACGTAACTCTCATGCCGCGCACCTCATTTGCACTGTTTTGCCCTCAAGAAAAACGCTCATCGAGTTCTTTGTTCTAGAATCAGGGTATGACTCAGACAGCAATCTCATGGAAATCCATTCTCAACTCTTTACAAAAGTCCCAAGAACTTAACAAAGAACAAGCCTTATGGGCCATGGATCAAATCATGACAGGACAAACTCCCGACAGTGTCATGGGAGCCTTTCTTATGGGCTTACATATGAAGGGGGAGAGTAGTCGAGAACTTGAGCTTCTTTCTCAAGGAATGGTGTCCAAAGCCGTCCATCCGCAGATTAACCAGCGTGCGGTAGATATTGTTGGTACTGGGGGAGATCAGCAAAATACGGTCAATATCTCAACGATGTCCGCTGTTGTTATTGCTGCTAGTGGAGTTCCTGTTGTCAAACATGGCAATAGGGCTTCATCGTCGGCTAGTGGTTCAGCTGATGTTCTCGAAGCCTTAGGCGTTCCTTTAGATTTAAGCGTCGAAGAAATTGAACAGTGCAGCGTGGAGGTCGGCATTGCTTTTCTTTTTGCGCAAGTATTCCACCCTTCGATGCGTTTTGTTGCCCCTGTGCGACGGCAGATGGGAGTGCCATCTGTCTTCAATATTCTTGGACCACTCACGAATCCAGCTCAGGTCACTTCATCAGCTATTGGAGTAGCTCGCGAAGATGTTGCACAAAAAATTGCGGGGGTTTTTGCGCAACGAGAAAACCATCATGCACTGGTATTTAGAGGACATGATGGTTTAGATGAAATTACGGTCAGCGGGCCGTCAGATATCTGGGAGATTTACCGAGGTGAGATTAAGCATCAGGTATTTGACCCTCGAGATTTTGGATTGACATACCACCCGTTAGAGGATTTGCGCGGGGCGGACGCACGTTACAATGCGCAGATTTTTTCAGATGTAATGTCTCGAAAGATTAGTGAGGGTGCCATTTATGATGCTGTTGTCCTCAACTCAGCAATAGGACTTATGGCGTATCAAACGCCGGGAGAGATCACGAGCTTTAAGGAGCGATTCAGCCTCGCTGTAGCGACAGCTCAAGAAACTCTTTCAGAGGGTAAATCTCAAGAAAAGCTTGAAGCTTGGATTAATTTCAAGAAATAAAACCTTATAGTAAAAGTTTAACTAAGGCTCTAAGGGTTGCAGCGTGATACATCCCTGCAACCCTTAGAGCCTTAGCTTTATAAGAACTTTTTAGGAAAGTCTCCAACGCTTGTGTTTAAAAACTGTTTTTGAAAGCAGGAGAAGCACACATCGCCAGCCCACCAAGAAGAACGCTAAGACAATCGCGCTCACGATAAAGAAGCTCCATGCTGTTCCACCACCAAAAACAAGTCGCAATAAATGCCCCATAATAAGAACAGAAGCCCATATTGCAACACCAGAAATAAGGGAGAATGGTCGAGCTTTAACGAATGGAACAAAACGAATCGCTAAGAATCCTAAAAGAAAGGGGATAGCGGTCAAGAAAGTTCCAGACAAAGGCTCATGGTGATTATGTCTGCCAATTCCAGCAAAGAACAGAATCGTTAAGATGTCGATGGCAGTACTAAGATGAGGGTTCAGAGAACCTCGAGTTCGAGAACGAGTGGCCATAAGGAATATCCTTCCATAAAAATATATATCTGCATTATCTCTCTGGCATAACAAGGTTTCTAGATATATTGACAGTCGTGTCATTAATTTTCACAAGACAGGTAGAGCGCTGTTTTATGACCGGTCGTCTGTCAAGATTATTCATCGGTGGTTTATCGCATGAAAAAGCTTCAAAGAGTTGCGACGCGTACACAGTTGGGGAGTATAAAAATATATCTACTTTACATAATGTAGATTATCGGCTATCTAGAAAAGTGGGTATAAGTGAAAACTACTAGGTTCTTCTTTGCCGATAAGAATATAATGAAGATATACCGCAAAAGGAGCTTTATATGTTTGATTGGTTCGCTAACCACCTCTGGGCTTTTTGGATTCTCGCAGCCATCCTACTGGCAATCATCGAGATTCTTTCCCTTGATTTTTTCTTCCTTATGCTTTCATTAGCAGCCTTAGGAACATCAACCTCAACACTTTTTACTGAATCACTCAACATTCAAGTCTTTATCTTCGCGGTACTCAGTATTGTGCTTTTACTTGCTGCACGCCCAAAGCTCATCCACCGACTTAATAAAAACACCCCAAATATTGCGACGAACACCGCAGGACTTATCGGACAAGAAGTTAAAATCCTTGAACAAGTAACTTCACATTCAGGACTTGTCGAGCTAGCTGGAGACACTTGGACAGCACGTTCAGTAGATAAAAATAAAAGTTTCTCCCCCTCTCAAAATGCTTATGTTTTGAAAATTAAAGGAGCAACAGCGTATATCGGCGAATATAACTCCTAAAACCGCACCGATAGACGCACCAGAGAAAGGTTGTGCATACCATGCCGCTAACAATTGTCCTCACATCACTTGCTGTTCTTGTAGCAGTTATTCTTTTACGCGCAGTACGAATCATTCCCCAAGCCAGCGCAGGAATCGTTGAACGACTCGGAAAATACCACACTACTCTCAACCCAGGTTTTCACGTCACAGTACCCTTCATTGATCGCGTACTCCCCCTCATTGATTTACGCGAACAGGTTGTATCCTTTCCAGCGCAATCAGTTATCACAGAAGATAACCTTGTAGTAGGAATTGACACGGTCGTATATTTCCAAGTAACAGACCCACAAGCTGCCACCTACGAAATTACCAATTACATCCACGCAGTCGACGAACTCACTTCAGCAACGCTACGTAACGTCGTCGGTGGACTCAACCTTGAACAAACACTTACCTCTCGAGACCAAATTAATAGCGAATTACGAGGCGTGCTCGATAGTACAACTGGCCGTTGGGGTATCCGTGTTTCACGCGTGGATATTAAAGAGATTCAGCCACCAGCTTCAATCCAAGATTCTATGGAAAAACAAATGCGTGCAGAACGAGATCGTCGTGCTGCTATTTTAACAGCTGAAGGTCAGAAGCAATCTCAGATTCTTACCGCTGAAGGCGACTCCCGTGCGGCAATTCTTCGCGCTGAAGGTCAGAAGCAATCTCAGATTCTCACTGCCGAAGGTGACGCAAAAGCAGCAATCCTTCGTGCGGACGGAGAAGCTCAAGCTGTCCAAAAAGTCTTTAACGCTATTCACCGAGCTAACCCCTCACAGAAATTGCTCACTTACCAATATCTACAAACACTTCCAAAACTCGCCGAAGGTGATGCAAACAAACTCTGGTTTATTCCTACAGAGCTAGGAGAAGCCCTCCGCGGATTAGGAAATGCTTTTGACCCAAAGAGCTTTAGCGCCGAAAATTCTATGACCACTACAGAAACAGCTCAAGAGCCTTCTGCACAAAATGCTGAAGAGCCCCTCGTCGAAACGGACATCATTAAAGTCACTCCAGAAGACCTCAACCCAAACCTAGATAAACTCAATACCGGAATCGAAGTTCCCACTGAAAATAAACCAGGTTCGCCCTCATAGGTAGATTCGACAGAGGGAAAAGGTCTATAATGTTTCTTTGACCCACTTAACGTGAGTCAGCATATTTTACGCCCCTATCTGTTTTTCTCATAGAGGTTCAGCCAACACATTTGGAGGATATTAAATGAGCGATCGCAGCCTACGTGGTATGCGTCTTGGTTCGCAGTCGATGGAAACTGAGGCAGGCGTTGAGCCAGCTCCCCGACAGCGAGTTGAATACCGAACAGAAAAAGGTGAGCGAGTTTTTGTCACCTTTGCTCAAGAAGCCGACATTCCCCAAACGTGGACTGCAAAATCTGGAGATGAAGCATACCTCGTCAACGGTGAAGGTGATCAAGAGGAATCCCAGGAAAAACCAGTTCGCACACACTGGGATATGCTTCTAGAACGTCGCAGTATTGAGGAGTTAGAAGACACCCTCCAGCAACGTATCGACTACTATAGACAACGTCATTCGCTTTCCTAGAAAGCCTCTATAGCCAAAGATGATGGGGTGTTTCGTCACTAGTTAGTGGCGAAACACCCCATCATCTTTAACGCATCAGGTGTGATACGACGACTTCTCGCATCACACCTGATAACAAATGTCTTATGATTTACCGAGCAAAGAACCAGCCAATTGTTTTACCTTCTCATAACGAGAAGTTAGCCCCCAGCCTGTCACTTTGGTCATCGAATCAAGAATGATCGAACTATCCATCTTTGATGTACCAATAGCACGTTCAACAAAAGTAATCGGAACTTCAACAATATTGAGTCCAGCTTGTTCCGCTCGCCATGCAAGATCAACCTGGAAAACGTATCCTTTAGAATCTGTATCGTTTAGAAGCAAACGTTCAATCGCCCCTCGACGGAAAGCACGATACCCGGCAGTAATATCATTAATCTTTGTACCTAAAATGATTTTGGTGTAAAGATTTGCGCCACGAGATAAAATCTGACGATGAATAGGCCAGTTCTCAGTCTTTCCACCAGGAACGTAACGAGAGCCAATAGCTAAATCCGCGCCATTTTCAATGGCTTTGAGAAGCGCAGGTAATTGTTCTGGGCGGTGAGACCCATCTGCATCCATCTCAACAAGGACATCGTACCCTTCGCTAAGACCCCATTTAAAACCAGCGATATATGCTCCACCTAAACCGTCTTTGACAGCACGGTGTAATACATGAACCTGAGAATCTTTAGCAGCAATCTCATCAGCAAGATCACCAGTACCATCAGGGCTATTATCGTCTACCACTAAAATATGGCAGGTTGGAACTGCTGCACGAAGCTCCCTTACTACAACAGGAAGGTTCTCTTTTTCGTTGTATGTAGGAATCACCGTCAATACACGCATTAGCCATTACTCCTTGTGCGCTTTAAAAGAGCGCTTTGAAAAATTCAGATACCAGTATACAAGCCTTGTGCAGGTCTTCTGGTACTTTCGAGTGAACTTAGGTCATGATTTTTCAGACAATTCACTTAATAATAACCTGACCGCCAATATATAGCGACGATAAAACTGGCAAATTCGCTTCCTGAAGGTACGGCAAAGAAGGAACTCGAGAACGAGGATCGGTGCTCCAATTCTGCGCTATTCCTTGGTTCTGGGGTGATTCAAGAGAAGTAATCTCCCACAAAGCACAATCCGCCGGCGCAGAAGGGACCAGCTGCCCATAAAAGCTTGAGGACTCCCCCAAGCTGCGATACACGCTACGAGTTAATGTATGAAACATGCCACGTGATGTCACAGAAATCTCAGGCGTGTTGTGTTCCATGAATTGATGGATTAAATTCCATCCTAAAATTTCAGGCATAGAAGAATTCGGATCAGAACCGCAGAAAGTAACTGCACCTGAAGAAATTGCGGCAGATAATGAACGATGGACGTCTTCATTAACGTAGCAAGTAAAGCCTAAAGAAATTTTATACTCTACGCATTGCATGATGGATTCTTGGCTCAGATAGCGAACACCGTCACAGCGTATTGAAGGGAAATGGTGTAGTTCTTGGTCTACTAAACGCTTGATGAAAGGTTGATATTCGTCTTCTCCTTCAACGTGTACTGAAAGGTGATAGTTTCTCGAAGCTGCAACCTCAAGGATGTCTTCTAGTTCCAAACAGGTAGCAGACAGGGAAATACGGTCAACTCCCCTAGATAAAGATTTAACCTCATCTAAAGAGTTAACTTCACGATAAAGGTATCCGTGTACCCCTACTCTAGATAAGAGAGAAGACACCTCATCAAAAATATCGGCAGGAACATTATAAGTAACTCCCCCATAACCGTGCTCTAATAAACGCCTCGTTAACGTTTCAGCCTCAATAACGGTAGAAACACGCGCCATCCCCAAGCTAAAAGCCGCGCACAAAAGGCGTCCACCCATATCGACGCGTTGCATCCGACTATCGTAAAGAGAACGCGCCCCTGCTTCTGAACCTACCCACTCAATATTTGCACCGTCAATAAGAACAGCTGTCGCTTCAGGATCAACAGGGGTATGAACTAAACCAGAATGACATAAAAGAAGAGAAGAAGACATTTTTACCTACCGTCCCTCAAACTCAGTCATGACAACACCACGACGAATCAAAAGAACTGCAGCTTCACACTGAGTACGAAGCTGAACGTCCGAAACACTAACATGAGAAATCTGGTTAAGAACATCAATGACCTGACGCATCCAACGCACAAAATCTCCCGCAGACATATCAGCGTGCTCAAGAACCTCAGATAAAGATTTACCCCTAGCCCACTGGTAAGTAGACCATACAAAACCAAAATCAGGAGCTGATGTTACCGGCAAACGAGAACGTCTTTCAGAAGAACTCAGCTGTTCCCAATGAGAATACACTTTCTGGAGAGATAACTCGATAGAACGGTGCGGGTACTTCTCTAACGGTACGCATTCCCCACTCTTTGAATGATATACCACAGCCGATATGACAGAAGCAGTCGCGGCAGAATCCAACCCGTCTAAGAAACCGTCCTCTAAACAAAGAGATAGCAAAAACTCCCGTTCTCCATGCAGACGACGTAAGTTCTCTCCGGCTTCTGTCAAATAATAATCATGTTCATCATGATACATATACCCATAATCTTCAAGTAGCCTAGTAATACGCTCAAAGACCTTAGCAATGGTATTAGTCCTCGTATCAATCTGCCGACGAAGAGTTTGAGTGGTAGCGTCAAGTTTACGCCAACGTTCTTCCCAACGGGCGTGTTCTTCCTTGTCAGGACACTCGTGACAAGGATGCTCCTGCATTTGCTGACGCAAATTTTCTAGCTTGTCAGAAGATGGGAAGCCTTCCCATGACAACGAAGTATCCCGACGGGGAGGACGCCCCTCGTGTAGAGCAGTTCTCATGCGAGATGCAATATCTTGGCGCTCTTTAACGCTTCGACCCCGTACCTTACGCGGAATCTTTACATAAGAAACAGGTTCGATGGGAGCCTCAACTTTAGAGCTAGGTAAAGCTCTATGCTGAGCTTTCTCATTGATAATATCAACTTCAAGAACACCGTCTCGGGCTTCTCTACATTGAAGAACTGTTGCATAACCGCGATAATGCCCACCGGGCAATTCTATAATGTCTCCAGAACGCAAAGATTTTAAAGATTCAAGCGCAACAGCTTTTATATAGCTACGACGTCTCTTCTCAAGATTCTTCTTCTCCGTTCTAACAGCACGTACCAATTGCGCATATTCAAAGTAGTCACCACGTTCACAGGATAATGATTTCTGGTATCCCGCTAAGGCGCGCTCATTTTTACGTACACGCTGAGCTACCCCCACAACAGACTTATCGGCCTGAAACTGAGCGAAGGACGATTCGAGAGTTTTCTTCGTCTCGTAGGTTCCAAATCGTGCTACTAAATTAGCGCTCATATTATAGGTAGGGCTAAAAGAAGAATCCAAGGGATAGGTTCTTTTCGAAGCAAGTGATGCAACATGGTCAGGGTCTAGACCACGTTTCCATATCACGACAGCATGACCTTCAATATCAATTCCTCGACGTCCAGCACGCCCGGTTAACTGTGTATATTGTCCAGGAGTAATATCTACATGGTTTTCTCCATTAAACTTTGTTAACTTTTCAAGAACAACAGAACGTGCTGGCATATTAATACCTAAAGCAAGAGTCTCTGTAGCAAAAACAACCTTAAGCAGACCTTGAGAAAAGAGTTTTTCCACAACATCCTTATATAACGGCAATAAGCCAGCATGATGTGCAGCAATTCCGCGAAGAAGACCGTCTTTCCAGCTATAAAAATCTAACGCTTGGAGATCTAAATGGTCAAGATGACGAGTAGCTTCAGTCACGTACTCTAAAATTTTATGTTGTTCTCGGTCTGTTGTAAGACGTACATCTCGCGCAATGCAATGTTTGACCGCGTCATCACAACCATTACGAGAAAAAATAAAGTAAATAGCTGGAAGAAGAGCATTCTTATCTAAATTCTGGAGTATTTGATAACGAGGAATTCGCCCCGGTATCGTCCGCGGATGACGAGAATACCCAGATTTATAGCCGTGACGACCACGTCCATAATGACTATTTCGAGGAGAAGACTTTAGCTGACGTAGCCTCGGGTTAATAACATACCCTTTAGACGTTTCTTGTGCAGAACGATATTTTGCTAAACGAGGATCTTTCTCATCAGCAAACATATCAAAAAGTTCTCCGCCTGCCATCATATGTTGCAGAAGAGGAACGGGACGATGCTCAGAAACAATAATTTGAGTCTCTCCGCGGACGGTATCTAACCAATCTCCAAATTCTTCAGCGTTTGAAATCGTTGCTGATAAAGACACTAGAAGAATATCTTCAGGAAGGTTAATAATCACTTCCTCCCACACAGCACCGCGCGCACGATCAGCTAAGTAATGCACTTCGTCCATCACCACATAGCCGAGTTCTTCCAAAGTAGAAGAATCATCGTACAGCATGTTTCGAAGTACCTCAGTTGTCATCACGACAATTTGCGCTTCAGAATTAATTGACGTATCGCCGGTAAGTAGCCCAATAGCATCCTCACCATAGATTTTCACTAAATCATGATACTTCTGGTTGCTGAGAGCTTTAATAGGAGCCGTGTAAAACGCCTTTTTCCTCTCATGAAGTGCACGATGTATAGCAAATTCACCCACAAGTGTTTTGCCCGCACCAGTAGGAGCAGCAACCAAAACATTTTTATTCTGTTCAATCGCCATACACGCATCTCGCTGAAAACCATCCAGCGGGAAGTTCAACGTATGAGCAAAATCGTCTAAAAGGTTAAAGCTGCCATTATCCATCATCTTCTCCATCATATTTTTAGTGACGTCGTAGGATGGCGCATTTTCTACAACGTAACAGCCTGTGTGAGTCAATCAGTGTTGTTTTCTACCCTATCGCATCTGAAACGAAGAGGGGTGAACGATTCTCGTTCACCCCTCTTTTATTTCAATATTATGATTTTATTCTTGGGTAGTAGGCTCTTCACGTCCCAAGCGTTCAAGCTCTTCAGCGCTTGTAGCTCTATTGAGTTCCTCATCAGTGAGTCCTTGTGCTAGTTTTGCTTGTTTTTTAGCTCGACGCTTATCTGACCATAGACAGATAAGAATTGCGATAAAGAAGAAAACAATCAATGGAGCAGCAAGATAGAACATAGTAGCAACGTCATTGCCAGGAGCTGTAGCTGCAGAAATTGTTGCAATAAAAATAACAACCCAACGCCAAGATTTGAGCACGGTCTTACCAGATAGCAGACCGATGAAGTTTAAACCAACGAGAATAACAGGAGTCACAAAAGCCAAAGCAAAGGAAAGCATAAACTTCACAAGGAAGGATATGTATATTTCTGCTGTCATCACGTTAGTGCCGTTAGTGGGAGTAAACGACGTGAAAGCTGTTACCACGCCAGGGAAGCTATACCACGCAACAATGAGCCCTAAAACAAACATCGGTACAGCACTAAAAATAAATCCTAGAGCATAGCGACGTTCTTTTTTATACAGGGCAGGAGTAATAAAAGCCCAAAGCTGGTATAGCCATACAGGAGAGGCAAGAGCAATGCCAATATATAACGATACAGACACCAAAAGACCGAAGCCTGATTGGATGGTGTCATAGTTCAAAGAAGCTAAACGGCCCTCTTTTTGCAGCTCCTGTATAGGAACAGAGATTGCCTCGATAAAAGGCATATAAAGAAAGAAACCAGCAATAGTCGTCAATAAGGTAGCAACCGCAGATTTAATGACTCGGTTTTTGAATTCGCGGATATGCTCCTTCAACTCCATATTTGCTTGAGGATTGTTCTTACGACTATGTTCCCGTGCCATTCTTACCCTAAAAAACTTGTACCAGCACAACCATGTAAACCCGCACCCTCAATACAGAGTAAAGGGGCGCGGGTCTACTAATTAGAAGCAGCTCTCTTTATTTTGTCTCAGATTCAGTATGTGAAGGCTTGTTATCAATCACTTCGCCACTTACAACCTCATCTTCAGAAGTAGCAGTAGGAGTTGCATTCTTCTTAGAGTCTTTCTTCATGCCCTCAACTTCTGATTTGAAGATGCGCATCGACTGGCCAAGGCTACGAGCCATTCCAGGGAGCTTAGGAGCACCGAAAACTAGAAGAATAACAACCACCAAGATGAGGAGGTGTATCGGGCTGTCAAATAGTCTACCCATGAGAATCAGCACCCTTTCGTGTGTTTCGATAGAGGTCGCCCACGCGTTGTGGCTGACCGAGTGTATCTCGCTTCTGTATTCTACGCGAGATTCGTTCTTGTTGACGCTGTTTCTTACCTTGCTCATACGAAGCGTAGCTCTCAGATACCGGCGTAAAAATAGCCGGAGGAGATGTACGTTTCACTAAACGAGTAGCAGTAGCAGCAGATTCCTCCCAGGTTTTAGCACAGTTATCGCTCAACCGTAAAAACTCTTCAAAAGCCGAAGCTCCTTTAAGAATCATTCGGTAGGCGTGAAATGCCAGCCAAAGAACTGATACCAGAACTAAGACACTCCATAAAACTATCCAAAACCACCAAGGCATATTTCATAGTATATAAACCATTTACGGCTAAAACCGTAAAAACACTGCCTAAAACACCGTGGAGTTTGCTTAAGGTTTTTAAAAGACCCCATCTGAAACGCTATCTCTCAAGATGGGGCCTCCTAAAATTATTGACGAACGTCTAAAAGATCTACAACAAAAATGAGGGACTCCCCCGGCGCAATAGCGGCACCGGCGCCACGTTCACCGTAGGCAAGTTCAGCGGGGATTTCTAGACGACGTCGTCCGCCAACGCGCATGCCCAGTAGTCCTTGGTCCCAGCCTTGAATAACTTGACCGACACCAACACGGAATTCTAGTGGAGTGCCACGATTCCAGGAAGCATCGAATTCTTCACCCGTTGAAAAAGCAACACCCACATAGTGGCAAGAAATAGCGTTTCCTGCCTCAACCTCGGGACCTGTTCCAATAATTTGATCAATGATGACCAGTTCTTCTGGGGCGCCATTGGTAGGGAAATCAATTTCAGGTTTAGTACGATCGAGTTCGCGTTTACCAAAAGACATAGTAATCCTTCTCCTCTGTTAATTATTCAAAGATTTTTATTGAGCCGGTGATTCTTCAGGCGTAGAGGCTTCCGGAGTGGGTTCATTGTCCGTTGGAGCTTCAGTTTTTGATTCCGCAGGAGCTGGCGTTTCATCGCTCTTTGATTCTTCTGCCTTCTGATGAGCTTCTTCAGCGGCCTTCTGCTGAGCGATAACAGCTTCTGGCGTCGGCATGGCTCCAAGAATGTCGACAACAAAAACGAGAGCGCCACTAGGAGCACCACTTGCTGGTTTTTCTCCATAAGCAAGCTCGGGGGGAATAATCAAAAGCACACGAGAACCAACTTTGTGACCAGATAGTCCTTCTTTCCAGCCTTTAATAACGCCGCCCAATGAGATGTCTAAAGGATCACCGTTATAATTGCCGTCGAAGGACTTCCCATCTTCCCAACGGACGCCCTCATACTTTACATATACTTGGTCTGTACTCTCAACGGTACGCCCTGAACCTTCAATGAGGTCCTGTGTAACAAGTTCCTTAGGAGCATCTCCACGGTCATCTTTAAGTTTGATGACACCAGCGCCACTATCTGCAATGTCAAAAGACTCTAAAGCTTTATTCCAGTCTTTTTTATCCAGCGCCTTTCCAGTTGCTTCGGGGAGAAGCTTCTGAACGACGGTATACACCTCAACATTAGTTGGTGAATCAGCAGGAGCAGTCGAAGGAGATGCTCCTGACTCAGAGCTAACAACATTTGTTGAATAGGAGAAAGAAGAACCTACTTTGTGTTCTGTTAGCATCGAATATAGTTCTGGCGCGTTCTCTTTAAGCTTTTCTCCCACCAAAATCATCAGAGGCTTTGACTCATAGGTTGTACCAAGCTCTTTAGCTTCTTTACCGTCAAAAATTGTTGCTTGGATCAGCAACGTATCTCCGTCTTTTACTGAATCTCCATCACCTTCCGAAATAAGGTGCGTTTCGGTTTTTCCTACGCTAAAAGGAGTCGCAAAAGAAACCGAAGGAGCGGCTGTCGCATCTTTGAGATCATAAGATACCTTATCTAGGCTATTATCACTTCCGCCTGAACAGGCAGACAACGCTAAAGATAAAACGATTCCGGCAGTAGTTAATACAATTTTCTTAGGCACGAAATATGACTTTCTGTTGGTTATACAATCTAGGAGCTCATAAGACACGAAGCCCTCACTAAAAACTGTAACAGTATCTAGACAAAAGGAGGAGCCCACTGTTGAGCACTATTATGACGCAAAGTTTCTAAAAGAGCCTGCACCTCAGAGTTAGAAACCTCAAAAGGATCTTGACACACAATATTAAATTGAGGCTTATTATTCAGGCGTAAGTGTACCCAATCCACAGTAAACGGCTCCCCTGCTGCACGAGAAGCACGAATAAACTCACCACGAATTTTAGCGCGAGTTTCTGGAGGAACCATGGTAGCCCGTTGAATACTCTCTGCATTAAGGAGACGTTGTGCTCGTCCTGCGCGTGCTAAGACATTGAAAATACCACGGTCAGGGTCAATATCGTGGTAGGCAAAATCAAGTTGGACGATACGTGGATCAGCATATCCGCTAGCTCCTCGAGCAATATAAGAATCAAGGAGTTTTTTCTTAATAGCCCAATCAATCTCTGTATCAATACTGCTGTACTCCCCCGTTTCAATGGCTTGAAGAGTACGCTCCCACAAGTCCAGAACATACGGAACATGCTCGTGGTGAGCACCATGGTGCTCAATATAGTTCCTCGCAGAATCCAAGTAATGACGCTGCATATCTAACGCACAGCAGAAAGAACCATCACGTAACGGGAATGGTTCCCGAGCGCTCAAATCATGTGAAACAACGCGTAGAGCAGTTGCCGTATCAGAAATCTCAAAATTACGAAGAGGATAATGATCCTCTAACATTCGAAGAACAATATCCGTAGAGCCAATCTTAAGAAGTGACGTTGTCTCCGACATATTTGAGTCACCATTAATCACGTGCATGCGACGGTACAACGTTGCATCAGCATGCGGCTCGTCACGAGTATTAATGAGAGGGCGAGCGCGAGTGGTTGCAGTAGAGGCGCCTTCCCAAATGTAGTCTGCTCGTTGTGAGAAAGAATAGCTAGGTTCTCCAGCTTTCCCGAGAGGGCGTGGAGCCCATTCTGGTACTCCTTGCGGGTGCACTTTTCCTGCGCCGGCAATGATTTGTCGAGTAATCAGAAAAGGTATAAGACTTGTTGTGAGTTTTGCGAACTCTACTTTTCGTTCAAGTAAGTAGTTCTCGTGTGAGCCAAAAGAGTTTCCCGCAGAATCAACGTTATTTTTGAATAAGTAAATTCTGCCGTGATGGTCTTCTGCTTCTAAGGTGTCTTGTGCTTGATTGACGAGGTCAGCGAAGAGGACCTCGCCTGCTTTATCTTGGGCAATCAAATCTGTGATTGTTGCGCATTCGGCGGTAGCGTATTCGGGGTGAGATCCTACATCAAGATAGAGCCTTGAACCATTCGGAAGAAAGACATTTGTAGAGCGCCAAGTATCTACAACAGGTTTGAAAAGTATTCTTGAGGCTTCTTCTGGTCCGATAGGACCTAATGAGTCAGGTACGTAGGTGATTCCGTACTCGGTTTCTATTCCGAAGATTCGTTTTTGCATAGTTCTATTCTGTCAACGAGGGTGCTCTCAATAAGTGAAATCACCGATATTTTAGTGGGTGATGGAGTGTTTATTCTCCACCTTTTTGGACGAACCCTTTAACAAAGTCTTCAGCGTTTTCCTCAAGAAGACCATCAATTTCTGCTAGGAGGTCATCTGTTTCTACGATGAGGTCTTGGTTAATCGCAGTGCTCTGAGATGCAATGTTGATGGGGGTTTCTTCTACAAGGTTTTGTTGTTGCTGCGCTTGTATGCGTTGGCGTTCCATTGTTATTCTCCTTCGTGGTTAAGTTGGTCAATTAGGGTACTCGCATTATCGACGTTTAGTAGATGTTCGATACTCTTTTTAGTGTATGCCTTAGGTTCATCTAATCTCAACCGGTGAACAACAGTATCCCAGGGGCTTCTTGCTACTATGGTGTCCCAGTTGGCGCTGAGTATTTCTTCTGGCCATCGACGAATCATCGTGCCTCGTAGATAGGCGCGGGTGTCTTCTGGTGGGTAGTGGCTGGCAAAAGCAATCTGTTCTGGTGTAAATAGCGTTTTCATTCTGCCTAGCTGAACAAGCTTATAGTACAAGCCTTTATGTGGGCGGATATCTGCGTATTGAAGATCGATAGCTTGTAATTTGGGGTTATCCCAGTTAACACCTTTTTGAACATATTGATGTATGAGCTGGTATTTTGCGACCCAATCGAGAGTGTCAGCTAAAGCGAATAGGTCAGTTTCTAAGAGAGTGAGGGTTTTCTCCCAGAGATCTAAGATTTCTTGTGTGTGCGAATCTGGGTTTTGTTCATATTTTTGTGCAGCTTCAAGATACAGTCGTTGAATCTCTATAGCTGTTAGGGATCTGCCGTTCGTTAACGGTAATTGCTGTTTCAAGGTTAGGTCGTGGCTGACGGTGTGCATGGCTTTAACGGAGTCAGCTAATGCTATTTGAGGGGCTTGATGATTCTCAATCAAGTTCAATACTAAAGAAGTAGTACCAAATTTGAGAAGGTTCGAATAATGAGAGAGGTTTGCATCTCCGATAATGACGTGTAAACGTCGATATTTATCCGAATCTGCGTGTGGTTCGTCGCGAGTGTTAATCATTGGACGACGAATCGTTGTTTCTAAGCCGATAGTCCGTTCGAAGAAGTCGGCTCGTTGCGAAATCTGATAGCCAGGTTTTTCAGAAGCTGTGCCGATGCCAACACGTCCAGCACCAGTCATAATCTGTCGTGTTGCAAAGAACGGTAAGAGCGCTTCAGAGAGTTCATCAAAGTCTATTTTTCGTTGAATCAGATAGTTTTCATGCGAACCATAGGATTGACCTTTGGAATCAGTATTGTTTTTATAGAGTTGCAGGTTAGGTAGTTTTGTCTCTTCTGCTGTTTCTTCAAGAGTTTGAATGGTTCGTGCTGCAAGATAATCTCCAGCAGCATCCCATAGTACGGCGTCCCGTGGTGAAGAAGTTTCCGGTGATGAATACTCGGGGTGTGCGTGGTCAACGTAGAGGCGTGCACCGTTTGGCAAGATAGCGTTCATGGTAACGGCATCAGGGTCAAGGCGTTCTGCATACGCACCTGACTCTAACAATGCTTCTGCAGCAATATCTTCGCTGGTGAGTACCGCACTTTGGTGGGTGAGCTGGCTGGGATGAGCGGATTGTTCTTCTTGGGTGTGTCCGTAGGCGTCTTGTAGGGGTGTTTCAGAGTCGTATTCCCATATTGTTGAACTATTTTGTGCAGAAAGTTCTCGGCGGAATAGTTTGTTATAGGTATCAACCACTTCGGCAGAAAGCATCGTCGGGTTGGCGTGAGGGTGGGTAGGGGCAATAATCCCGTATTCGGTTTCTGCTCCGATAATGCGCTGTACGCTCACAATATGCTCCTTTGAGACGATGCTTGAGGTAACGCTCTACCTGTTTTTTTCGGCTGAGCGTAGCTTTGGTTAGTATGCAGGTTCGACGGAGACAATGTTCTCTCGAATATGGCGTTGAGCTAATACTTGTTCAATCTCTGACAACGGGGGTATCTCCCGGTGCCCACCAAATTCTGCAGCAATGGCTCGGTTGATATGTTCTTGTGTTATGCCGCGGGTACCATCTCGTAGTTCATCTTTAATAGCATAGTTTTTTGCGGTATCAACGATATTTCGGATGACTGCCCCCGAAAGAAAATCTCCTCGTTTAAGCCAAAGTGTTTGGCCGTTGTCTAACGTGATGTGTAGATACCTGTTATGTGCAGAGTCTTCAAAAAGCTGGTTTAGCGCGCCGTTAATAAGGTGTTGCACTGTTTCGCTAGCATTTTGTGCGCCTTGTTGGTCAGTCGCTCCAAGAGGAAGGTCCTCTGTAATATAGAGGCTAAAAATTTCTCGGGCACCGTGAATGTCGGGACGATCAATTCTTATTTTAATGTCAAGGCGTCCAGGTCGTAGCACTGCGGGGTCAATCATGTCCTCACGATTGGTTGCTCCGATGACAATCACGTTATCGAGCCGTTCAACACCGTCAATTTCAGTCAATAATTGTGGGACAATTGTTGTCTCGACATCAGAGGAACGACCGGTGCCACGTGTTCTAAAGAGTGATTCCATCTCGTCGAAGAAGACGACAACGGGGTTTCCTTCTTCTGCTTTTTCACGGGCAGCGGTGAAAATATCACGGATTTGTCGTTCCGTTTCGCCAACGTATTTGTCAAGAAGTTCGGGGCCTTTGATATTGAGAAAGTACCCAGTTTTCGCTTCCTTAGGGTGCACGCTTGCTGCCCTTTTTGCAAGAGAATTTGCAACGGCTTTAGCAATCAAGGTCTTTCCATTACCGGGAGGACCATACAGCAAGATACCGTGTGGTGGTGATAGCTGGTATTGGCGGAAAACATCAGGGTACAAGAAAGGAAGCTCAACAGCATCTTTAATCTGTTCGATTTGGGTATTTAGACCACCAATATGCTCGTAGGTGATGTCAGGAACCTCTTCAAGAACGAGTTGTTGCGCTTCTAAGCGAGGAACTCGTCCAAGCACCATCCCAATACGTGAATCGTAGGTGAGGTTATCCCCCGCTGAAAGTTCTTGTGTCTGTATCGCGCCGCTGACTCGGGCAACAGTCTTTGTTTGTTGTCCAAGGTCAATGAGCACACGCTCATTATCGAGAACCTCACGTAAAGTAACAACTTCACCATAGTTTTCGTAGCCGAGACTGATGACTGCTTGAGTCTGGTCATTGAGCAGGACTGTCATACCTGGGGCAAGCGTTGTAATGTCTAATAATGGTGAGCAGGTGATGCGCACTCGCCGCCCAGAAAGCATGACATCAACGTATTCTTCTGCTTCTGCCGGTGTAACGCCCTGTGCAAGGTCGTCGTATGTCATCCGCCCTAAGCTGACGGCTAAAACGATAGCAGAGTTCAAAGGTGGGGAGACTTCTTGGGAGAGGCTCAAACGTAACCGTTCGATTTCAGCTTTAGTTTTACCAAGCGCGAAAACAAGTTTTTGGTTTCGTTCTCCGGCTTCTCGAAGCTGTCGGTCAAGGTTACGCCGGCTGTCTGTTGACACACTGAGCTGACGTAGCACTCTCTCGTAGTCTTGGGATGAAACAGTTTTGTTCGTTGAGTCAGTCATGATTCGTACCAGATTCTGCGGATAGGTCTCTAACGATAGATGAGGGTGCGCCCCCTATCGAATCAGGTTTATGGTGTATGGGTTGTTGATTGTGCAGATTTTTCAGCAAGATTTTGTGCGTCTCGTGCTGCCCTGCGTAATTTTCGGTCAGAAACGTTGCGCTCGCCTAGAGCTGCAGGAGTCCATGCGTTAAGGTCTTCTTCTGAGAAATCTGTTTTTGAAGCGCGACGTTTCGGAGCAAGTCGTTCTGCGCCGTCAGCAAGGCGACGAGCGGTGATGAGGAACCCAGTATGTGCCACCATACGGTGGTCGGGGCGAACAGCCAGACCTTCAACGTGCCAACCGCGAACCATAGTCTCATGCGATTCAGGCTCAGTAAATCGGCCGTCTGCACGGAGAGCTTCAGCAACTCGAGAAAGCTGCGTTACGGTTGCTACGTAGCAGATGATAACGCCGCCTGGTGTTAGTGCTTGTGCTACTGCGTCAAGGCATTCCCAAGGAGCTAACATATCAAGAACAGCGCGATCTACGCTTCCAGGTTCTTCAACGTCGCCGAGAGTTTCAGCAAGGTCTCCTAAAGTAATGTCCCACGCCGGATGCGGTCCACCAAACATGGTTTCGACGTTTCCTCGTGCGATTTCTGCAAATTCTTCTCGACGTTCAAAAGAGCGGAGGTGTCCGTAATCGCCGATAGCTCGTAGAAGGGCGATAGAAAGCGCACCAGAGCCTACGCCTGCTTCGATAACGCGAGCGCCAGGGAAGATGTCAGCCATAGTAACGATTTGTCCAGCATCTTTGGGGTACACTACGGCTGCCCCGCGGGGCATGGAGAGGACAAAATCTCGGTAGAGTGGTCGGAATGCTTGAATTTTTAGCCCCGAGGAGTTTTCGATAACGGTTCCTTCGGTTTTTCCGATGAGTTCTTCGTGGCTGAAGAAACCGTGATGAGAGTGGTATGCCCCGTTAGTTTCTAGGGTGATGGTAGTAATCTTTCCGCGTTCGTCGGTGAGCTGTACGCGTTCTCCGGGTCGGAAAGGTCCACGACGGTTGTTGCTTCCGGTGGGGGCATGATTGGTCATAGGGAGTTGTTCTCCTTGAGGTGTATAGGGCTCATGAGCTGCTGTTAGGTTAGTGTTCTTTATTTATTCTCTCAGATACTAGGCTGAGGTGTTGCATGTTGTTGTTCAATGAGGCTGACCTAACATTTAGCGGTGTTTTTAGATGAAGTCTTGATAGAACAAGATTCTTTGTTGTTTTTGTGGTGTTGTTGTCATCCACGCAATAGGTTGTTCGCTGGCATGTATGGGATCTGGTACCTGTTTTCGATGGTATTCGTAAAAGTATTCGCGTAAGTCTAGGTGTAAGGCTGTATAGGGTATGTATTCGGGTGCGCTCGGATGTGAGATGGTTTTGAGGGGCTTGTTGAGAAGGTTTTGAAGTAGTTGGTCGTCGTTGGGGCCGGTGCGTTCGATGGAGGTGAGGACTGCGGGGTCTACCCAGTAGATGGTGTCGTGTTTTTGGTAGATGGGTACATCATGGTGGTTCCAGGTGCTGAGGAACTCTTGAATAGGTGTTTCTGGTGAAATGCGGATGGTTTTTCGTGACAGTTTTGCTGCGCTGATGGGGTAGTTTCTACTTTTTTGAGTCACGATGCGTTGTAGTGCTGGGTATGAATTTTTCCAAAGGGTGATGCTTAAGAATGCTGTCACCAGCAGATATATGGGTGAGGTGATATTTTCTGAGGTCACCAGGAAGAGTATGACTAACGGTAAAAGAAGTAATCCGATGAGGGCGGTGTAGAAAATTCCAGTGGATCGTTTTTTACTGGTAAGAGTGATGAACGCTTCTAGAGCGTGTGCTCCGTCGAGTGGGTATACAGGAATGAGGTTGAAAAGAGCGATGAGGAGGTTAATATGGCTCGCTAGTAGTATTCCTAGGCTGATGTTGTGCTCTGTTATGAGGGGTTCTAGTATTCCAAGGAGTAGGGCGTACAGGATATTGATAGTTGGTCCGGCAAGGGATATGAGGATGGAGCTAAGAGGGCGGCCTTGGTCGCTTCTTGTGATTCCACCCCATAGGGTCATTGAGATGTAGTGAACTTTAAGGTTGAAAAGGTGTGCGGTAAGAGCATGTGCTAATTCGTGGATAAGCACCCCGAGGGCGATAAGTAGCGCCAGTATTGTAGAAGTAGTTAGTGCTGCAGTCCAGTTTGTGATGTAGGTTGTTTTTTGGGTGAGGTAAGTGGCGTATCCAAAGATGGTTATTGCCATGAAGATAAACCATGATATTCGAAGATAGATGGGGATACCGAAGAGTGTTGCGATGTTGAGCTCTGAAGGTCTTCTCAAGGTGTTTGTCCTCGTCCTCATGGTGGTGTGCTAGGCCTTTTCTCACTCTAGTGTATGCGGTGATATCTCACGTGGCGTTGGTGTGAGTCGTGGAAGATAATGGGCGTAGAATGTTGTTTGTGTCTACTGCCAAAAAATTTCCTCATAATATTTATTCTCTTTCGGAAGCTGATCAGCAGCCATGCACGGTGATGTTATGTGCTTTTGAGGGCTGGAATGATGCAGGTTCTGCGGCGACAGAGGTTATTGACTATTTGATGCGAGTTTTTCCGGCAGAGCCTATTGCTGGATTTAATACAGAATCTTTTTATAGTTTTACGGAGTCGCGTCCTCATCTGGAGTCTTCTGCTGATGGTACTGGAAAAATTATTTGGCCAGAGCTTCGTTGTGTGGCGTTGCAGGTTCGTGAAAATCTTCAGTTGTTAGTGGTTTCTGGGCCTGAACCGAATGTTCAGTGGCGTAGTTTTGCAACGGCGTTATTGCAGTATGCGCAACAACTTTCTGTTGATCATTTGTTGTTCTTGGGCAGTCTTTTGGAAGAGATTCCCCATACTCGCCCTTTTCCTGTTTCAGTGAGTAGTTATACTTCTAAGTTGCGAGCCTTTGAAGGTGTGCAGGTGCAGTCTTATTCTGGTCCGACGGGGATTGTTGGTGTTCTTGCGTTGATGGCGGAGGATTACCCTATGACTGATGTTAGCTGTTGGGTGTCTATCCCTCATTATGCGGGTTTGCCGCCTCATCCTAAGGCGACTTTTGCGCTTTTACAGACGGTGGAATCTATTTTAGATATTCAGGTTCCGCACGGTCGTATTCTTCAGGAGGTACAGGCGTGGGAAGACGGTGCAGAGGCGTTATTGGAGGAAGACCCAGAGCTCGCTGCTTATGTGCGCGAGTTAGAGTCGCAGTCGGAGAATCTTGTGCAGTTCAGTGGCGAAGATATTGCTGCTGAATTAGAGCAATATCTTCGCCGTCGTGAGGAGTAAAAACAAGTATTTAGCAGGAGATACCTAAACGTGCTTCAAGTAAGTCACGCACGAGTTTTCCTCCTTTACCGCCGTTGTGGCAGATGTGGTGTGCCCATTGATCAATTCGTTCAAGGGCTTCTGGAGTGTTCAGGTCGTCTGCTAGCAGTGCTCTAACATCTTGTACGAGTGTTTGGGCTTCTTCGTCAGTCTCTTCAGATAACGCGCAGCTGAGGGCTTGTTGGTAGAGCTTATAACGTTGTTGTGCCTTTTCGAGGAGGTCTTCAGTCCAGAACCAGTCGCTACGATAATGGTTACTCATAATAGCAAGGCGGATAACGTTAGGGTTAGTGCCTTCTTTTCTGAGGGTAGAGACGAGTACGAGATTTCCAAGGGATTTACTCATTTTTTCACCGTCTAGTCCGACCATTCCGGTGTGCACATAGTGGTGAGCCATGGGTTTATCGTTCAGGGTGTAAGCGTGTCCTGCTCCCATATCGTGGTGTGGGAATTGGAGGTCAGATCCGCCGCCTTGAACGGTAAAAGGGGAAGGGAGGAATTTTTGTGCGATGGTGGTACATTCAATATGCCATCCGGGGCGTCCTTTCCCTAAAGTGGCACTGTCCCATGCTGGTTCGCCTTCGCGGTGAACACGCCACAGTAGAGGATCTAATTCGTCTCGTTTCCCTGGGCGTTGAGGGTCTCCACCGCGTTCTCCAAAAATGTTGAGCATTTGTTCTCTCGTGAGCCCGCTAATATCTCCGAGTTTCCAGT
The DNA here is from genome assembly GCF_048512995.1 of Rothia sp. P6271. NCBI lineage: Bacteria > Bacillati > Actinomycetota > Actinomycetes > Micrococcales > Micrococcaceae > Rothia > Rothia sp. P6271. The sequence goes on from NZ_JBLXXV010000002.1 coordinate 246,003, forward strand.
GTTCGGGGTCTGCTGGTGCGTAGTGTTCTGCTGCTTTTATATCGAAGTAAATGTCACCGTCAGGGTGAGTTGTTCCGTTTTCTTCGGTGTATCCGGGGACGGTGTAGGCAAGGTTTTTTGCAAGCAGTTCTGTAACAGCTTCAATGACCCAAGGAATAGATTCCACAGCACCGATATAGTGTGTGGGTGCAATAACGTTCAGTGCTTGCATATCGCTTCTGAACAGTTCAATTTGTTCTTGTGCGAGGTCTTCCCAGTTCACTCCGGTGGCTTCAGCTCTTTCTAGTAGTGGGTCGTCAACGTCGGTGACGTTTTGGACGTATGTTACTGGAATTTTTGCATCGAGCCACGCGCGGTGTAGCACGTCAAAGGCAACGTAGGTAGAAGCGTGTCCCATATGGGTTGCATCGTAGGGGGTAATGCCGCAGACGTATAAGCTTGCGGTATTCTGAGGAGTTTTGGTGAGGGTTTTTTCTCCCTTTGAGCTGTCAAAGATAGTAGGTTGTGGAGCTTGTCCAGGTAGTGTCGGAACCGATGCATATTCCCACGCTCTCATCAGATGTCCTTTCGTTGTGTGTTGTAGTTCAAAGAATACCCGCTTACCTCTGAATGAGGTAAGCGGGTACAGTCTTTCGTGATATTTCACGCAATATTATGGTTGAGAAAGTAGTCTCTCATCAGTGTTTAGGCATGCGCTGATAGTACGCCGAAGCCTAAAAGGACATATAGTGTTACACCGATGACGATACGGTACCAGACAAAGATGGTGTAACTGTTATGTGATACGTATTTGAGGAACCATCCAATAATGAGGTATCCGACCACAAATGCAACCAATGTTGCTACCATCGTTGAGCCAAAACCGTAGTATCCGTTGAAGCCTTCCGAAAGGCTACCGTAGAGCTTGTATAGGCCTGAAGCGAATACAGCCGGAATAGCTAAAAGGAACGAGTATCGAGCAGCTGCTTCGCGTGTGTACCCCATCAATAGGCCGGCAGTAATAGTTCCGCCAGAACGTGAGACGCCAGGAATTAAAGCGAGTGCTTGAGCGAAACCATAGATGATACCGTGTTTGACGTTAAGCTTGTCGAGGGTTCGTTGTTCTTTACCGACGCGGTCTGCGATAGCGATAAATACTCCAAAAACGATGAGCATTGTGGCGGTAATCCATAGTGACCTGAAGGTTGTGTCAATATACTTTTCGAGACCTAAACCTAGCAGCGCAATAGGAAGTGAGCCGATAATAATAAACCAACCCATCCGTGCATCTGGGTCTTTTTTGTCGACTGTTCCACGTAAAGAACCAAACCATTTGCTGATAATGCGTACGATGTCGCGCCAAAAGAATACTAGTACCGCAGATTCTGTGCCTAATTGTGTAATAGCAGTAAAGGCTGCACCGGGATCAGAAGTATTTGGTAAAAGCTGGCTGACAAATCTAATATGACCGGATGAAGAAACCGGTAGAAACTCTGTAAGACCTTGAACTAAGCCAAGGATTATTGCTTGAATCCATTCCACTTAACAGACTCTAGCGCTTTAAATTCGAGACAGCGACCCTATAGGGTTGCTGTCTCGAATTTAACAGTATTTTATAAGTTGAAAGAAAAATTAGTTTTCTTCTTCATAGTCAATGTCTTCGTCATCAAAATCTTCATAGTCATCATCGTCATCTTCGATATATACCTCAAGGGGTGTTACTTCCTCATATGTATCAAAGAGGACTTCTTCATAACGCTCAAAAGCATTAGCAATGGCCACATAGGCGTTATCGATTGCAGGGTCATGTTCACCGCGTCGGTTAATGATAGCGGTAAGATGCTCTTCAAGAGCATTGGTAAAAACTGACAGTGCAGCGCGAGGGTCGTTACTCATATATAGAACGTTATCGTGAAATGTAGCTACACGGTACTATTTAGGAAGAAAAGTTCTAAGAACGTGAGATATCGTACTCAAATAAGCAAAAATAACCTACCGGTAACAATGTATCGGATTTTTAAAAGTAAACGGTGGTAGAGCTAAGTTGTTCTACCACCGTCTATTTTTGATGATGTTTAGTACCCCAAAGAAGCGAGGGAAGCGCTAATGGCGTCAGCAGAATTCTTGAGTTTTTGCAGTTCCTCATCGTTAAGAGGCATTTCGAGAACTCGCTCTACGCCGTTATAGGAAAGTACCGACGGTAACGAAACGGCAGCTTCACTGTGGATGCCGTAATATCCTTTCAGCTGGGTCGCAACAGGCAGAACCGCTTGCTCCCCTTGCAAAATGGCTTCAGCAATACGAGCAGCTGAGATGCCGATAGCGTAGTTAGTGGAACCTTTACCTTCAATAACGCGATATGCAGCCTTCATAGCTTCTTCTCCAAGGGCCGCTTTAACCTCGTCCGTGAAGACGCGCTCGCCGTGTGTTGTCCATTCGTCGAGGGGCACGAAGCCAATATTGGCACTTGACCATACGGGAAATTCCGAGTCGCCGTGCTCGCCAATAATATTGACGTGAACAGATTTGATAGCCACACCAGCTTTGTTGGCGATAAGCCAACGTAGGCGAGAAGAATCTAGTGTGGTTCCGGAAGCAAAGCAACGGTTGGTGGGAAGTCCAGTAATTTTTTGTGCGACAATAGCTAGAACGTCACAGGGGTTTGTGACAATCATGAGCATTGTTTCGGGTGCTACTTCCATGACTTTAGGAAGCATTGCTTCAAAGATTTTTACATTAGCTTCAGCTAGTTCTAGGCGTGGTTGCCCTGGTTTTTGTCGTGCTCCTGCTGTGACAATGATGAGGTCGCAGTCTCGTAGTACTTCGATATCATCTCCACCGTAGACAATTGCTTCGGAGGCGAACATGCTTCCGTGAGCAATATCGAGCCCTTCGGCGGTGGCTCGTTCTCCGGCAATGTCGTAGATGGCGATTTCATCTGCAGTGCCACGCAATGTTGCCGCATAAGCGACGGCGGATCCTACTCCGCCTGCACCAATAACGCCAAGCTTGGTTCTCTTATGTGAGTGTGAAGCCATGATGGCTTTCCTTTCAATTTTGTTAGCTGGGACATGGCATAACAAGTATGGCACGAAAACATGAGGGTTTATGTTGGATTTTTGGGTTTTCGTTTGATAATTAGCGGGTAAATAGTTGATAATCGCTCCAAAAACCCGCTAAAAAACAACGCTTAAAGGTTACTTTTTGGCATTGGTCACATTTTCTATCATGAAAAAAATATTACAAAACCCTTAGTAAGTATGACAGGATCACCATATCTAGCATTGTGAACGATTGTTACTCGGCACTATTTGTACCATTCGTCACAATATTCTCCTTAGAGTCTAAGACACTAATAGTCAAAACTGGTGCAGAAAATCAACTAAAACCAATCAAAACAACAATTTTATGGTGGACTCAACCACCGAAAACATCCAAACATTTCACTAGTGAAAGATAAAACAACAGTGATAACTTCAAATATGGCATCTAACCACACACCATATATTCCCTTTCACAACACATAAAGATGCCCCTTGCTTCACCCGAAAGGAACGCCGCATGTGGCAACAGATTTATGACCCGCTCAGCTCAAGTGCGCTCTCAGCCGTTATCGCAGCACTACCAATTATCATCTTTCTTCTGGGACTAACGGTCTTCAAACTCACTGGTATCAAAGCAGCAAGTATTTCTCTAGCCAGCGCCTTAATCATCGCTGTCGCTGTCTTCCATATGCCGTGGACAGCGTCCTTATCTGCACTAACATATGGTGCGCTCGGTGGACTATGGCCTATTGGGTGGATTGTTCTCATGGCGGTCTGGCTCTACCGCATTGCAGTCAGAGCTGGAAACTTCAAAATTATTCAAGATTCTATCTCTGCCGTATCAGCTGACCAACGTATCCAAGTCCTCCTCATCGCATTCTGTTTTGGAGGGTTTCTTGAAGGTGCCGCAGGCTTTGGTATCCCCATCGCAATCTGCGCTGCACTTCTCGTAACATTAGGATTCGATGCTATTAAAGCTTCTGTCTATGCTCTTATTTCAAATGCTGCTTACGGAGCATATGGAGCAATTGGTATTCCTGTTATCGTTGGAGCAAAACAGGGATCCGTCGAGCTATCTGCATTAAGTGTCGAAATGATTCTCACGATTCAGCTCACGACCGCACTTATTCCGCTCATTCTCGTCTTTGTTCAAGACGGAATTCGAGCAGTCAAAGAAACTGGGCTCATTGCACTCATTATCGGTTTTGTGGTCTCAGGGTTACAGGCACTTATGCTTTGGACGCTAGGGCCAGAGCTAGCAGATATTATTCCGCCCCTTATTGGACTCGTAATCCTCGCTCTTGTGATGCGCCGTTGGCAACCTGCGCATATCTACCGAGAATCTGGGGCACCAGAAATTACATCAGAAAATGCCCCGACATTTACAGCTGTAGAAGTAGCAAAAGCATGGAGCCCTTTCTGCATTCTTTCAGGAATGATTCTGCTCTGGTCTACACCTTTTATGAAAGCTCTTTGGGCTGTCGGCGGACCATTAGACTTCACAACCATTAAGTTCTCTATGCCCTATCTGCACCAGAGTATTCTCCAAGTAGCCCCTATTGTTGCAGAACCTAAACCGATGTCGGCAATCTTTAGTTGGGGCATCCTTTCCGCTTCAGGAACTGCTATTTTTATTGCAGCGTTACTAACCATTGTTACCTCAAATATCACCATCGGCGCTGCTATCCAAGAGCTCCAAGGAACAGTTAAACAACTATGGAAGCCTATTGTGATGATTTGCCTCGTTATGGCGGTAGCAAATGTCATGAATTTTGGAGGCCTTAGCTCTTCTATCGCTCTAGCAGTTGCGGCAGCAGGATCTATTTTCCCGTTGCTCTCCCCTATTATTGGCTGGATTGGTGTATTCGTAACGGGATCTGTCGTTAATAACAACACCCTCTTTGCCGCGTTACAGGCAACCACTGCACAACAGATTGGAACAAGCCCTACCCTTCTCGTTGCGTCAAATACTACAGGTGGCGTGATGGCTAAAATTGTTTCCCCGCAATCCATTGCTATTGCAGCTGCCTCTGTAGGACTATCTGGTGAAGAGTCAAAGATTACTTCTGCAGCATTTAAATATAGTGTCGTGCTCTTAGCATGGACGTGCCTCTGGGTCTTCGCTCTATCGCTGGTAATCTAAAATTCCTTCATATCCAGAAAAACCCTGTTGGTACCTCACCTTGATGAGGCACCAACAGGGTTTTCTTTAATCTACAGTAATCAACTGTTTTTCTTTTTCTAACCTATTATCCTTATTAACTTAGGTAACCCTAAATAACATGTGAGGAAATATGAAACACCTGTCAGCATCTCTTGCTGTAATTCTTCTGACATGCAGCGTGTGTGCATGCAGCAGTTCTTCTCAAAAATCAGAGAGTCCCGACCAGTCAACCAACACAACAGTGAACAGCTCTAATGCAGCAACAAGGCAGAACACGAATACTCAAACCCCAAATTTGACGGGTACGTGGAGCCAGAGAAACCCCAAAACTGACGGCATATGGTTAGAAGCTCTTGTTCATGACAACACCATTAGTATTCATTGGGTTCATGAAGAAGATGGAGCGCGCACTTTGTATTGGGAAGGTAGCTTTGAGGCTCCTCAGGCAACAGGTGACTACACATGGGTATCGCAGACAGCAGTAGAGAAAGATGCAGAGTCTTCTCAAACCTCACGTGAACTGACAAAAACTTTCCGATATTCTCAAGATGGAACCTTGCATTACACTGTCACAACACCTGATGGTGACCAAGAAGAGGTAACAATGCAAAAACCCTAGACGGTAGTCAAACGAATATATCTTGAGCGGGTAACTGTTAGGGAAGGTTACCCCTCCCCTGATGTTTGTAGTGCTTTTAAATGCATTGAAGCCCCTACGGTAACCGTAGGGGCTTCAAATTTGTTGTGCGCGGAGGGGGACTTGAACCCCCACCCTCTAATACGAGGACTAGCACCTCAAGCTAGCGCGTCTGCCTATTCCGCCACCCGCGCAGGTGACATAGTGATGTTGACTTTTCGTAACATCTCTCGACAACAGGTAATAATCTACACGACCCGAAACGGGGTTGCAACTTGAAACAGCATTTTTTACAGCGACGCTCGTCACACACATGCTAACAGTAGCCATATTTACAGAAAAACGCCTAGTCAAGAACATATTTAAGAGAATAAATTTTTTTACTTCACCTAAAAACTCCTCATCGACCCCATCTATCCGATACATTAAAACTGTGATGAATGAAAACCTAACCCAAGAAGAAGCCAGCGCCAGAGCAGAACTACTCACCGTCGACAGCTACGACGTGCTCATCGACCTTACCTACGCCAAAGACACAACATTCGACTCCTACCCCGTAGTAACAACAGTCCGTTTCACAGCAACAGAAAACGCCGAAACATTTATCGACTACATCCACCACACCGTTGAAAGCGTTAAACTCAACGGAAAAACACTCAACATTAATGACTGTGTTGTAGGTTCACGCATTGTGCTCACCGAATTACGCGCAGAAAATATCCTCACCATTCATGGGCGCTCATTCTTCTCACGCTCGGGCGAAGGACTACATCGTTATCTCGACCCCAAAGACGGAAAAATCTACCTCTACACCCAATACGAACCAGCAGATTGCCGTAGAGTCTTCCCAAACTTTGAGCAGCCCGACCTCAAAGCAATCTTCAATTTCCGTATTACAGCCCCTAAAGACTGGGTCGTCTCATCAAACGCCCCACTCATAGAAGAAATACCAGACCCCACAAACGAAAACATCACTAAACGAGTCTTTGCACCCACCGAAAGAATCTCAACCTACATCACGACAATCCTCGCCGGTGAATACTTTGCAGCGTACGAACACTACAGCCCACGCACAAAAGTCTCAGACTCATCCTTTGAACTCGTAGCCTATTGTCGCCAATCGCTAAAAGAATATTTTGACTACGACAATATCTTTACCATCACCAAAGCTGGACTAGATTTCTTCCAGACGCTCTTTGACACCCCATACCCCTACCCCCAATACCAGCAAGCGTTCGTACCCGAGTACAACCTTGGGGCTATGGAAAACCCTGGGCTTGTTACTTTCACCGAATCCTACATTTTTGAATCTGGAGCAACAGAAGCTCAATATGAGGCACGAGCGAACGTCATCTGCCACGAGATGTCTCACATGTGGTTTGGGGACCTCGTCACCATGAAATGGTGGAATGACCTATGGCTCAAAGAATCATTTGCAGAATATATGGGCACTCTTGGCGCACATGAGGCGGCAGGCTTTAATAATGCTTGGGTCTCCTTCGCTAACCAACGTAAGGCGTGGGCATATACTCAAGACCAGCTTCCAACGACCCACCCCATTGTGGCAGATATCCAAAACCTTGAAGCTGCAAAACAAAACTTTGATGGAATCACGTACGCAAAAGGTTCCTCAGCACTCAAACAACTCGTTGCCTATGTCGGATTTGATACCTTCATCGCAGCATCACGTCTTTATTTTCAACGTTATGCAGGATTAAACACCACCCTCAACGATTTTCTTGAAGTACTCGATGAATGCTCCACCGAAGACGTTTACACATGGGCGCAAGCATGGTTACAGACGAGTGGGTTAAGCACCCTCATCGTGGAACGTCACTACACTCAGCAACAAGAGTTTAAATCACTAACGATTTCTCAGCTTCTACCAGAAGACGTCCCCACAGAACTTGGAAGGCCACACCATCTGCTCCTAGAAACATTCCAGCTTCAGGAGAATCAGCTTATCTCAACGAGCCTTATCGAATGTTCTATTCCAGCTGGCCCCGTTGAAGACATGGAATTGCCACTCAACGAGGAAGAAAGAACACACGTCGCGCAAGCAGAACTTTTGGTACTCAATAGTGGTGATTTGACGTATGCCAAAACTGTTATTAGCAAGGAAAACGGTCAAGAACTTGCACTATCACATGTACATACTATTGAGAATCCCCTTACACGCGGCATTATCTGGAGCAGCTTGTGGAATCAAGTCAGAGACGGATTCCTTGAAGTTGAAAAGTTTTTAACAGCAGTCGAAAAGACACTCGGCTCAGAACCGGTTTCTGTCATTCTGTCAAACCTCTTAGCTCAAACAAACCTTGCTATTTCAAGTTATGCGCAACCGGCTCTTCGAAAACAGCTATGGGATCAGTTCACAGATTCTCTTAAAACAGCCTTGTATCAGGCACCGGAGGGAAGTGACGAGCAGCTAATCATTACTCGCGCTTTCTTAGAAGCAAGCGCCCACAGTCTCAACGGAGAATCCCTAGTACGCCATATTGCTCGTTATGCTAGCTCTGAAGAATCCATCACGTCTACTGAAATTCCCGGGCTAGAGCTTAACTCCACTTTAGGGTGGAACGCGCTCATCGCTCTAAGCGTTCATGGGCTCACCACCGTAGAAGAGCTTCAACAGCAACAGCAGCAGTTACCCGGTTCCATTTCGGAACGCAGCTACGCTCAGGCTCAAGCTTCTTTACCGCATCAAGATTCTAAAATGGCAGCTTTTGAACGTGTTCTGACCCAAACTGATGTATCTAACGATATTCTCACAGCAACAGCACGCGGATTCCAGCAAGGAGGATACCGGTTATGCCCGTCATTGATTCAGCAGTACTTTGATGCTCTCAATGGTGTGTGGGAAAACCGTTCAATTGGCATGGCGACACGTACTGTTTCTGGGCTGTTCCCTCCAGCTAATCTCCAAGCAGATCAAGCAGTAGAGCAAAATCCTGTTATCGTAGGAGCCCAACAGTGGCTTGAACACAACGGTCAAGCGCCGGGAGCTTTACGTCGTTTGATTCTAGAGCATCTTGATCAAAGCAAACGTGCCCTCAAAGCACAGCAATTCAACGCAGAGTCTGTGTAAATACTCTCATCTGAAAAACTTGTTGCCGGTTTAGCGCTAAATTGTTAGTGCTAAACCGGCAATTCATGAGAAGCTATTAGGTGAGTAAAACTGTAGGATAAAGGAGCAACACTTTGACCGATTATGCACTGGGTGATCGTGGAACAGTTGAAGTCATTACTCATGACTTCTACGATGCCGAGATTCTTCAGGTCTTTGAAGAGCTCCAGATGGATCGTGAACGCGTATGGAATGGACAAGCTCGTCTAGTACCAGAACCGGATAACCCTTATGAACCGGGTAGCATCGCTGTTTACGTTGACGAACTTAAAATCGGTCGTTTGCATCCTCATGATTCTAAAACCTATTGGAATCCCATTACTCGCGTTATCGCTTCTGGGTATGATGCGGTAGCGCATTTACAGCTGTCTGCCGTTGCTCGAAGAAAATCTGGGCATAATATGATCGAAAGTTCCGGTATTCTTTCGTTGAGCGCACCGGGGTCTTTGTTCCCGCTCAATAATGCCCCCACGCAAGCAGCTCTCCTTCCTCAAGGCCCTTCTATGAAGGTTCTTGACGAGAAAAACCATGCAGAGTATCTTCATTCGATTCTTCCGCCTAGTGGTGAAGGACGCGTCATTCTCACGCTTGAAGCAAATCGTCTACGTCAAGGAGACGGTAGCTTTATTGATTCAGTAGAAGTATTCCACGACCGCAAAAAAGTAGGGCGCCTGAGCACTCAGATGTCTGAACAATTAGCGCCCGTGATTCGTTATGCTTTTGAAAAGAATAAGCTCACGAGTGCGTGGGGAACGATTCGTGGTAATTCCTTTGAGCTGTCGCTCACGGTACAGGCCGTTCGTGCAGAAGATTTACCAGCGGAATGGTACGAAGAACTACCTAATAACGTTCCAGAGCTCTTGAGCCCAGCTGATGAGTATGAAGTAACAACGGTCTATGTACCGACTCAAGGTGAAATTGACGCTCAAACTCCTCAACGGAAAAAGCGTTCTGGTTTTGTGAGCCCGTTCAGTTCTGCTCGTCATCATTCCGAAGAAGAATCCGTTGAAGAGTACGATACGTTTACCGAGTTAAATCCTAACCGACGGGTATCCATTTTGATGGGGGTTGTAGGTGCAGCAGTATTACTCTTTGGTGTGTTCCTCATTTTTTCTTATCCGATGCTTGGACTCATCAGTATTGTCTTAGGTTTTTCTCTAGCACTTCTTGCTCTATTTATGGGAAGAGCTCCTGAAGATCATGAAGAATACGAACATTATGAAGAAGATTTAGAAGAACACCACAAGTAGCATTTCTTATCCCATAAATTTTCGGGGTTCTTTCTCCATAGCCAGCGATGGAGAAAGAACCCCTTTTCTATGCTCAAAAGTTTTTAAACCTAAGGCGGGTACGAGATTCCTCGTACCCGCCTTACTCATAAATCGTCTATATCAAAGATTCACAAGATTTTAGTCTTCACCATAGACTGCAGTATATGACCCCATGGTATCAGAGCGTAATGCTTGCGAAAGTGCAGCTGTCGCATTGCTATCAAGAACCACAATAGACTGCCCATCAACAGACCAACCCGTTCCAGCATTAGGAAGAGTGAGCATATGCATCCGAGTACCGCCAGAGGAGATATAAGGTGCTCCCATGGAGAAGAGCGTAGATGCGTTTAGGCCACTATCTACGGTGACGTACGGTGCAATAGAATCAATCACGGAGCGAAGCTCTGTTGCGCTGGTGAAAGCTCCCTTAGAAGTAATTGTTTGGAGCAAACCGCGCATGAATGCACGCTGGTTACGTACACGTTGATAGTCACCATCGCTAAAAGCATAGCGCTGGCGAACAAAAGCAAGGGCTTGGTTACCGTTCATATGGTTAGGCCCTGCAGTAAAGCTATAAGAGTCAGCAGTAAAGTTGAAAGGAACCTGTACAGTTACACCCCCGAGAGCATCAGTAAGGCTCTTGAAGCCAGAGAAATCAATCTCAGCAACGTGGTCGATACGCACGCCGAGGAGCTGTTCGAGTGTTGCAATTTGTAACCCCACGCCACCATAGTTGAGTGCAGCGTTAATTTTTGCAGCACCATATCCGGGGATATTAACCCAAGTATCACGCATAATGGAAATCAGGTAAGGGTCAGCTCCCCCACCGGGAACGTGAAGAATCATGATGGTGTCAGCTCTCTGTCCGCTCACGTGGATTGATTCTGGAGTTCCAGCGCGAGAGTCGCTACCTAGGAGCAGAATATTTTTTGCTCCTGTTGCGGCTGGGCGAGGAGTTACGGCCCCACCTTCAACAGAGTCTGGGATACCATCGCCATCAGAATCTTGTTCGGTAACGTTATTGATACCCTGTGAATTAACGACTTTTCCTTTATCGTGTGAAGCACGAGTATCTGAGGTATCTGAATCCTTAGATTGCTCCTCCTGTTTACCGTCTTCAGATTCTGTTACTTTAGTCTGCGCAGCTTCATAGTTTTTCTTAAACTCTTTGAGGGTTTCTTCGTTGACAGCACCATCATCGCCGGGGAATACCTGTTCTTCACTAAACTTCTGAGTACCGTTATTCCATGCTGAGCTGATGGAAGCGACGTAGGAGCAGCCGGCAATGCCGAGAATCAGTAAAAGGGTGAGCAATACACCCAATGTGATTTTTCCTTTTTTGCTTTTTTTCTGTGGGGCTGTCTCCGGTGATGGTTCTGCCATATGTGTGTTCTCCTAAGGTTTGAGTGTTTCAGGTGCGATACGACGATGCGAAAAACAAAGTCGTTCACTCTCATTGTAGCTACCGAATATAGAAAAACACCCCACAACAGGTGACAAAAACCCGTGTGAGGTGTGATTCTGATTTCTCAATCTAAACTTATGCGGATTTACCGAAGTTCTTGAAACGTGCGTTGAATCGCTCAACACGACCAGCGGAGTCCATAATGCGCTGCTTGCCAGTGTAGAAGGGGTGGGATTCAGAGGAAATTTCAACCTCAACAACAGGGTATTCGTTGCCGTCTTCCCATTTCTCAGTCTTAGCAGAAGTCATGGTTGACTTGGTGAGGAAGCTCTTGCCAGATGCAAGGTCGCGGAAAATAACGGGATTGTAGTCTGGGTGAATTTCAGCCTTCATAATTATACTTTCTTTAGTGTCTCTGGATTTTGCCAGAAACTATGATGAGTCACTAAAACGAATGTTTTAGTAGTTTTACAACCAGCTAATAACGATATCACTTCTTACGAGAAGATGGCGTACCAACTCTAAGAAATACGTCACTTTTGATAACGTGTCTCCCAGAAAGCCACCGCGCTAGCAGCTGCAACGTTTAAAGAATCCACCTGAGCTGCCATCGGAATCATCACAGTATCTTGAGCTGCAGCCAAAGTTTTAGACGTCAACCCGTGACCTTCAGAACCAAATATGAGTGCAAGTTTCTCGTCATCACGTGCAGAAAGTTCCGAAAGAGACAGCGAATCTTGAGATAGGGCAAAAGCGGCGCTACGAAAACCTAACGTATGAAGGAGTTCAAGATCTTCAGGCCACGATTGAAGACGACCCCACGGAACTTGAAATACTGTTCCCATCGAAACACGGATAGAACGACGGTATAGTGGATCAGCGCATCGGGGAGTTACCAGAACCGCATCTACCGATAACGCGGCAGCTGAACGAAAGATAGCGCCAACATTCGTGTGGTCCACGATATCTTCTAAAATTGCAATACGATGAGCACCAGAAACCAAAGAATTGATACTCAACGGTTCAGGGCGACGTACCGCAGCAAGAGCGCCACGGTGCAAGTGAAAACCGACAATTCCTTCCAGTTCTTCTTCACTGCCAACGTAACATACCGTCTCAGGGTGCGAAAGAACTACATCTAAAAGATCGTCAGCCCATTTTTCGCTCATGACCATAGCTACAATAGGATGCCCAACAGCCACGGATCGGCGAATCACCTTTGATGATTCTGCAATATAAATGCCCCATTGAGGTTCTGCTAGTTTTCGTAAATGAACGTCAGTCAATGCATGAAAATATTCTTTGTGTCTGATGCTCATCTCACGAAGAGGAAGAACATTTGGGCAGGAGAAGACCCGCTGTTTTCGCTCATAAATATCTTGCTCAGAAAGCTGCTTTTTTCTACCCATTATTAAGAAGGTTCTTTCTTACCTAAAACACCATGCACAACAGCTTAAACTTTGTGTTAAGAATTTTTTGCGAAAGCAGAATAACGCCCTTGAGCGTTAATAGTCAGTTCAAAATCCATACCATAAGTTTTTTTCAAGTTCTCTGCTGTAATGGTCTGAGCAATCTCACCAGAAGCGATGACTTCACCCTCTCGGAGTAAAAGAGCGTGAGTGAAGCCGACAGGGATTTCTTCAAGATGATGAGTTACTAAAATAGTCGCTGGAGCATACGGGTCTTGTGTTAGATGGTGTAGACGTTGCACTAAATCTTCACGTCCGGCTATATCCATGCCTGCGCCGGGCTCGTCCAAAAGAAGAAGTTCCGGGTCTGTCATCAATGCTCGAGCAATCAACGTACGCTTCTTTTCGCCTTCCGACAAGGTTCCAAAACGACGCTGTGCTAAATCCGCGATACCCCAGTCACGTAGCAATTCTTCTGCACGTGTGTTATCTAAAGTATCGTAGTCTTCGTTCCAACGCCCTGAGACCGCGTATGCTGCCGTCAAGACAACGTCAAGAACTTTCTCATCATCAGGAATGGTTGCGGCAAGCAAGGAAGAAGAAATACCAATACGTGGACGCAAGTCAAAGACATCTACAGCGCCTAAAATCTCATCAAGAATATCTACCATCCCGTTCGTTGGGTGCAAACGTGCACCAGCAATAGCAAGAAGAGTAGACTTTCCTGCGCCATTTGGGCCTAGGACAATCCATTTCTCACCTTCGTTGACCGTCCAGTTAACATGGTGCAAAAGATTCTTTTGCTGACGGACAACATCTACCTGTACAAAATCAAGAACTGCGCTCATATCTTTAACTCTAACGGTTCTCAACACTCTCTTTGGACATTCAACGAACAATACTTCTGTTATATGGCCATAGTTACGCTCTCTATCTCATCAGGCTGAGTACACTAACTCTTATGAGCATTGCCGTACGTATAACTTCCTTATGCACCGAACCAGAGTTCTTTTTGCAACAACACTCCCACCTCTCTCAGGTAGTTTCAGCCACACCTTCTTTATCGGTAAATTCCAACCAAACATCAGAGGTGTTCTCCCCCATTCACCATTCACAAGAAGCGTCCGGCCCCGGTTACCAGATGGTACAAGTATGCGCACACTATGAGGGTTCAATACAAGAACTACGAAAAGAACTTAACCAGCAGGTGAAGAATACTGCAACGTTAAGTGTTCATGTCGTCCAAGAAGAACTCTATACCTCCGCAAAAAAGCTCATAGTTTTAGACGTTGATTCAACACTCATCCGAGAAGAAGTGATTGACGAACTGGCACGGCACGCTGGTAAAGCAGAGCACGTACAGTACATCACCGAACGTGCCATGAACGGTCACCTTGTTTTTGAGGAATCGCTCAAAGAGAGGGTGAAAGCCCTTGCTGGAGTCTCCGTTGAAGCCATTGAACAGGTCACACACCAGTTAACGCTCTCCCCCGGAGTTTTGCGCCTTATTGATTCTCTCCACTCGAAAGGCCATAAGATTGCGGCTGTTTCTGGTGGTTTTATACAGATTCTTCGTCCTTTATCCCAACGTATTGGACTTGATAATGCTCAGGCTAATACGTTAGAGATTGTTCATGAAACGCTCACTGGAAAAGTCGTAGGTGAGGTGGTAACACCAGAAACCAAACGCTTATATCTTCAAAAGTGGGCGGCAGAAGAGAATGTTTCGTTATCGCATGTTGTTGCAATTGGGGATGGAGCCAATGACATTCTCATGTTAGAGGAAGCGGCTTTAGGAATTGCTTTTTGCGCGAAGCCTTCACTTCAGTTAGCATCTGATGTTCAGCTCAATTTCTTACGTTTAGATGCGGTGCAACATTTTATGGGTCTTTAAAATGAAGAGTCCCCTTCGATAAGAATTACTCTGTTCGAAAGAGACTCAACAATAAAAACTCTATTTGATAAAACCTTGTGCGCCACCGACTAATTCAATATGCCCACTGGGGACATCTTCTGTCACCATCCGCGCAATTTCCTGAGCAAACTCATGAACGGTATAGAGTTTTCCTGCCTCTTCGCGGCGTTGTTCTAGCGCCCCCGGATGCAGACGGTTTAATAGCGTCGCAGTAACAGTTCCTTCAATCATGTCAGCAGAGACAACAACTAAAGAGATTCCTTGTTTCTGCAGTGCTGGCACCTCTGCAAGAAGAACATCTTCTCCTGCACGTTTAGATTCAGCTACAGGCTGGTACTCTGCCATCGTAGGAACGTCACGAATAAAATGTGCTTGGTGGCTAGTCACAAAGACGATACGTGATCCTGGGTTCATATGTTCTGTGGCTAAACGGGCTAGACGTAGTTGCGAGTCACGGTTAAGAACCATAGCGTAGTCCTCTGGCATTCCACTTTCCATGCCGCCTGAGGCGTTAAGAATGAGGTAGTCAATAGGGCCGTATGCTGCGACTGCATCATGAATCAGTTTCTGCGCTTCAGCTTCTACCGTGATGTCTGCACCAATGGCGGTGGCTTCGCCACCTGCTTCGTGAATTGTGCGCACAACTTTTTGTGCCCTTGGAGCTTTAGAACGATAGTTAACAACGACTCTTGCTCCTTGATTGGCAAGGATTTCTGCGGTATCTGCTCCGACTCCTCTCGAAGATCCGGTAATAATAATGTGTTTTTGGTGTAGTTCTGTCATCGTCTTAGTACCTTTCGATAAAGCGTTGTTAGTGTCCCATGCCTAATCCGCCGTCTACGGGGATTACTGCACCGCTGATGTAGTGGGCTTGTTCGCTGGCAAGCCATGTTGCCACGTGTGCGATATCTTCTGGTTCAGCAAATTTTTTGGCAGGGATAGCGTCTCGATATTGTTGTTGAACTTTTTCGGGTAGAGCGGCAGTCATTTCAGTGTTAACAAAGCCTGGGGCGATGACGTTAGCAGTGATGTTGCGAGCGCCGAGTTCTCGGGTGATGGAGCGTGCCATTCCGATAAGGGCAGATTTTGAGGCTGCGTAGTTTGTTTGTCCGGCACTTCCGTAGAGTCCTACGACGGAGGAAATGAAGATAATACGTCCTCGTTTAAGTTTAAGCATTCCTTTGACGGCTCGTTGTGCTACGCGGAAAGCTCCGGTGAGGTTAGTGTCGATAACGTCGGTAAAATCTTCTTCGGTCATGCGCATGAGGAGAGTGTCGCGTGTGATACCGGCGTTAGCAATGAGTATTTCTACTGGCCCATAGGTTTTTTCGATGAGTTCGTAGGCGTCGTTGAGGGATTTGGTGTCTTTTACGTCAGCTTTGACGCTGAAGAATTCTTGTGGTGCTTCTCCACTGCGGTAGGTAATACAGACGTTGTGCCCTTGGACTTTGAACGCTTGTGCAATAGCGTATCCGATACCTCGGTTTCCACCGGTGACGAGGATAGTTTTGGGTGTTTGTTCGGTCATTATTTTTCTTTTCTGGTGGTTTGGTCGTAGTGTCTTGTGGGTAATACTACGCTTTTTGGGCTTTGGTTACTGGAGTTGTTTTTGCGGCTAAAAGCTTTTTTGAAGATATTGTGGGGTTTTGTGCAGAATTCTATTCTTAGTTGCACTTGCTAGTTTAAGTGTCATAAAAATTGTTGTGTTCTTCGGTTAAAGTTCTAGACTGGTGTGTGCATGATGCTCTCTGAGGTTGAGGGAAGGAGGTTCCGTGTCAAAGAAATATTGGACAGCAGAAGATATCGAACAATTAGGGTATGTCGGTTCATCTGAGCCTGAGGTGTATTCCATTACTCACGCTCCTAGTCCTCATTCAGAAAGTGTCGATTATCGGTGGCGTTTATACTCCATTAAGATGGCTTTGCGCGTGGTATGCATTATTGGTGCGGTACTTACTCACGGGTGGGTGTCTGTCGTATTCTTTATAGGTGCTGCTCTTTTGCCGTGGTTTGCTGTAGTAGTTGCTAATGGGCATCATCGTGGCGCTGGTGGTGATTTTTCGCCCTATCATGTTCCTAGTCAGGAGCCTTTAGCTCTTTGTACTGATATGGGTCAGGATTCGAGGAACCGTACCTCTGATGAGAATGACTCAGCTGAGGTGTGGGTTATTGATGGTGAGGTTATTCCTCCTTCGGATTCTCTAGGGCGTGATGTTTAAGTGGATATTTTAGGTGCGTTATCGGATACGGGACAGTTTCCGGAGGGGCCGGTAGAGGCTCCTTTATCGTATTGTTCTCGTCGTGGTTGCCAAGAAATAGCCCAGTGGAAATTACTGTGGAATAATCCTAAAGTTCATACTTCTGAACGGCGAAAAGTGTGGTTGGCGTGTTCTGAGCACCGCCAGTTCTTAGAAGATTTTCTAAGTTCGCGTTCCTTTTTAAAAGAGGTTCTGCCTTTTTCTGCAGAGGATGAGCTGTAGCGTACTGCGAGAGTTGTGCTTCAAGGTAGACTAGTGTGAGGTTCCCTTACGTAGTGGTGAAGCAAGCATAATCCTTCTTTTAGGTCTTGAAAGCATGAGGCAATGGTGTACAGGTTTTTATTCTCTGGTAAGTGGATTGCTGGTTTCATTTTTTGTATCTTATTTTCGTTGTTGTGCCTTTATCTTGCGCAATGGCAGATGAGCCGTAAAGAAGCTTTAGATTATAAAAATTCTCTGATTACAGATAACTATCATGCTGTTGCGTATCCTTTTGAGGAAGTACCTCATATCTTTGACGATTTTCAGATATCTGAACAGTGGCATCCGGTAAGTCTTCGTGGAGAGTATGTTTCAGACCAGACGCTTCTTGTGCGCAACCGACCTTTTGAAGGTCTCAACGGTTTTGAGGTGTTAGTTCCTTTTCGAGTATCTGATAGTTCGACGGTCGTGCTGGTGGATCGTGGTTGGATTCCTGCAGAACTTTTTGATACTGCAGCTGAAAATATTGAGGTTCCTCCGGCTCCAGCAGGTCACCTTTCCGTCGTTGTTAGAGTTCATCGTGGTGAGTTATCAACTGGTAAAGATTCTCCATCGGGGCAGATTCCGTCTATTAATTTAGCGGAGGCAGCCAAACGTACTGGGCTAGATATTGCTCAAGGCGCTTATGGAATCCTCGTATCGGAATCCCCTGCTCCCCCCGTTGCTCCGGAGAAACTTAAAGAACCAGAATTAGATGTTGGACCGAATCTTTCATATTCGGTGCAATGGTATGTTTTTGCGGCGATGAGTTATATTGCCTTTATTTGGTTAGCTCGTCAAAAAGTACGCAATGACGAAATTGATCGCCAAGTTGCTGCGGAGTTAGAGCAATATTATCGCCAGTTTTACGATGAACACGGAAATTATATTGGCGAAGAAGATGAAGAAGTTGTTCTTCGTAAAATGGAAATGGCAGATGATATGCCGGCCCATATGAAATCTATTGTTCGCCCAAGAATTCAGAAAAAGCGTGCTCGCCCCAGTGATGAGGAAGAAGAGGATGCTTTATTAGAAATGTATGATAACCCATAATTTCTACCCCATAATAGCGTTCTGACTAGAGAATATGTTAATCTTTTATCTTTGCTGTTGATGAGAGCGAGATAATTATGATGGGTTATACACATTCTCTAAGCGCTGCAGCCGTGTGGTTAGCGTTAGTCCATCATGGCGTTGTTCCTATCAGTGATCGTCCAACCATACTCGTGACGACATTAGCGTGTGCAGGGGCAGGAATGCTCCCAGATATTGACCATAAAAACGGGACTATTGCACATTCCATACCGCCTATATCTCGTTGGACATGTGCAGTTATACAACGTATAAGTGGTGGTCATCGTCAAGGCACTCATTCGTTAATCGGTGTGGGAATCTTTTGGGTTCTTGCACTGAGTTCTCCTCACTACCTGTGGTGGGGAGTTCCTTGGGTATCTATTATTCTGGTTGCGTATGCCGGTGGTCTAGCATTACGAACTTTTGGTGCACCAGGTGGTTGGATAGGTGCTGTTGCTGTTGCTTCTTTCGCCTATTATTCTTCACAGCCTATAGAGTTTTTCCCTCTAGTAATTGGTGTGGGTTCAAGCGTTCATATTCTGGGAGACGCGCTGACTCGACGTGGAGTTAACCTATTATGGCCGTTAACTGTCAAAGCTCCTATTTCATCCATTTTCTGGAAAAAATCTGGCAATATGGCGTTACCTATTCTTGGGGCGTCAGGGTCACGACGAGAGCAATTTCTCGCCGTGGCTCTGATGTTCTATGTGGTATGGGCGCTCATATCTTTAACCGGTTTTATCAAGTTTTAGTCGATGCTTATGCCAGACTAATGAGGTCTTCATACGCTTTGCTCCAGAGGTCCTCGACACCGTCTGGTAAAAGCAGTACACGTTCTGGTTTGAGAGCTTTTACCGCACCTTCGTCGTGTGAGACCATGACAATTGCACCCTCATATGTTTTTAGAGCTTTAAGAATCTCTGCACGAGATGCGGGGTCGAGGTTGTTTGTCGGCTCATCAAGTAGTAAAACATTTGCGGAGGAAGCAACCAAGGTAGCCAGAGATAGTCGAGTCTTTTCGCCACCAGAGAGTACGCCTGCGGGTTTGTCGACATCGTCTCCAGAGAATAAGAAGGATCCTAGGATAGTGCGAACCTTAGTATCGTCGAGATCTGGTGCGGCAGAACGCATGTTTTCAACTACGGACCGTTCTGGGTCAAGGATTTCATGTTCCTGAGCAAAATACCCGATTTTGGCGCCGTGACCATAATGCACTTCACCGGTATCAGCGGTAGTGACTTTAGCGAGCATACGAAGTAAGGTAGTTTTTCCGGCACCGTTGAGTCCGAGAATCACCACGCGAGAGCCACGGTCAATAGCTAGATCTACGTCCGTAAAAATCTCTAAAGAACCATATGATTTTGAGAGACTTTCTGCCGTAATGGGGGTTTTACCGCATCGTGCAGGTGAAGGGAAACGGATGGCGGCAACCCTATCAACAGCCCGTTCTTCTTCTACGCTACGCATTAGACGTTCGGCACGTTTCATCATTTGCTGAGCAGCCACTGCTTTAGTTGCTTTGGCGCGCATTTTCTGGGCTTGTTCCATCAAGGTTGAAGCTTTTTTCTGTGCGTTAGCTCGTTCACGTTTACGTCGCGCTTCGTCTTGTTCACGCTGTGTTAGGTAGTTTTTCCAGCTCATGTTGTAGACGTCAACTAGGCAACGGTTCGCGTCAAGGTATAGCACCTTGTTGACGACTAATTCCATCAGCTCCACATCGTGGCTGATAATGAGCAGCCCGCCTTGGAAGTTTTTAAGAAATTCTCGAAGCCACATCACAGAGTCAGCGTCAAGGTGGTTGGTTGGCTCGTCAAGAAGCATTGTATCTGCGTCAGAGAATAGGATGCGTGCTAATTCGACACGTCGACGTTGACCGCCAGAAAGTGTCGACAGTGGCTGGTTGAGAATACGTTCAGGTAAATCAAGGTTATTGGTAATTGATGCAGCTTCTGATTCGGCAGCGTATCCCCCACCGGCGATGAACTCTGCTTCAAGTCGGTCATACCGGCGCATTCCGCGAGCACAGATGGCAGGGTCTTCGCTGGCCATTTCTTCTTGGGCTTGACGCATTTTACGTGATATTCCGTCTAGCCCGCGAGCAGAGAAAATACGATCTTTTGCCAGTTGAGACATGTCCTCAATTGCTGGATCTTGAGGAAGGTACCCGATTTTTCCTTGGCCTTTTATCTCGCCGCCGGCTGGCAATGTTGCCCCTGCAAGAACTTTGGTCATGGTGGTTTTTCCAGCGCCGTTACGTCCCACTAAGCCGATTTTATCGCCCTTATCAATACGGAAGTTTACATCTTCCATGAGCAGACGAGCTCCGGCTCTTAGCTCGAGGTCAGAAACAGTAATCAAGGAAAAACCTTTCACCTAAAGTAAACGTATTTATTTAGTCTAGTACGACTTATCAAGAACACCTCGTCTTCTACGCGTTCTTTGATAATAGAGCTGTAGAACACCCTGTTAAAGAACAGATTGCCTTGGTGCAAGAATAACTTTTCATTCTTACACCAAGGCAATCACATATGGGTTTCTAATCTATACATGAAGTCATTAGATATTAAACCCTAAAGCGCGCATCATATCGCGTCCGTCTTCGGTAATACGTTCAGGGCCCCACGGTGGCATCCATACCCAGTTCACATGCCAAGCGTCAAGGATAAGCTCCAGGTTTTGTTTAACCTGTTCTTCGATGACGTCTTGTAGCGGGCATGCGGCTGTTGTGAGTGTCATATCAAGAACAAGGATGCCTTCGTCATTCCAACGCATACCGTAGAGTAGGCCGAGGTCGACGATGTTGACTCCAAGTTCTGGGTCAATCACGTTTTTGAGGACTTCTTCAAGTTCCTCTTGTGAGGGACGACCAGCTGCGGTTGTCTCGTCCATGGGGTAGGTCCCTTTCGTTCGTTACTTACCGAGGTAGGAAACGTAGCCTTCTTCTTCTAGACGGTCTGCAAGTTCGGGTCCGCCTTGATCTACCATGTGTCCGTCAACAAAAACGTGAACGAATTCAGGCTTGATGTAACGAAGGATACGAGTGTAGTGAGTAATGAGCATAACACCCATATCGTTATCTTGGTGTGCACGGTTGACACCTTCAGAAACAATCTTCAACGCGTCAACGTCAAGACCTGAGTCGGTTTCGTCAAGAACAGCAAATTTTGGTTTGAGCAGTTCAAGCTGAAGAATCTCGTGGCGTTTCTTCTCGCCGCCAGAGAAACCTTCATTGACATTACGAGAAATGAAGTCTGCATCAATTTTGAGCTTGCTCATCGCTTCTTTGACGTCTTTTGTCCAGGTGCGTAGAGCTGGTGCTTGTCCGTCAACAGCGGTCTTTGCAGAACGCAAGAAGTTGGACATTGTTACACCGGGAATTTCGACGGGGTACTGCATAGCAAGGAAAAGACCTGCGCGAGCACGCTCGTCAACAGACATTTCTGTGACGTCTTCACCGTCGAGGAGAATCTCACCGGAATCTACACGGTATTTAGGGTGTCCGGCGATAGTTGCTGCCAAAGTAGATTTGCCAGAACCATTGGGGCCCATAATAGCGTGGATTTCACCGGAGTTAATGGTGAGGTTAACGCCTTTGAGAATCTGCTTAGAGTTTTCATCGTCAAGGATGACAGAAACGTAGAGTTCCTTAATTTCGAGAGTAGACATTGTTCTCCTAAAAACTTTTGTACCGTCGTAACCGTTAGTTATTGCTGATTGCAAGTTCTGCTTCAAGAGCTTGCATGAGTTGTTCTTCCAACTCAGGGATACGTACTTGCTGAATGATTTCGTTCAAGAATCCACGCACGACAAGGCGACGAGCTTCGTCTGCGGGGATACCGCGAGCTTGTAGGTACCAGAGGTGCTGCTCATCGAGCTGACCTGTAGTTGATGCGTGTCCGGCACCTTCGATAAGACCAGTCTCAATTTCTAGGTTTGGCACAGAGTCTGCACGAGGTCCGTCTTCAAGAAGAAGGTTACGGTTGAGCTCGTAGGTGTCGGTTCCTTCAGCTTCTTTACCGATTAAGACGTCGCCAACCCATACGGAGTGGGCGTTACGTCCCTGAAGCGCACCCTTATAGGTCACACGGGATTTACAGCGAGGAACACTGTGATCGACAAAGAGTCGTGATTCAAGGTGCTGACCGGCATCGACAAAGTACAGTCCGTACATCTCAGTTTCGGCACCGGGCGCACTGAATTTCGTTGAGGGGGTGACACGAACGAGGTCTCCACCGAGTGAAATGCTCACGTGTTTGAATCGGCTGTCACGTCCGAGGGAAGCGTATTGTGCTGATGCGTGAACTGCGTCGTCATCCCATTCTTGAAGGGAGATAACGGTCAAGGTGG
Organism: Rothia sp. P6271; assembly: GCF_048512995.1. Taxonomy (NCBI): domain Bacteria; kingdom Bacillati; phylum Actinomycetota; class Actinomycetes; order Micrococcales; family Micrococcaceae; genus Rothia; species Rothia sp. P6271. The sequence goes on from NZ_JBLXXV010000002.1 coordinate 268,873, forward strand.
AGGAATCGCCGACGACGAACTCAATGTTCTGGCTCAACACTGCAGAACCGGTATGACGTAGTACAACAACAGCCCGAGAGAAAGGCTTCGTCTCGATAAGTAGATGTTGTGCAGTAGGTTCGCTGTGTTCGCCGTGAATTTCTACGTTGATGCGCTGGTCTAGCTCAGTTTCTTGAGGAATAGTGAGCACAGTTGCTTCTGCAAAGTGTGACCACGCGTTCGCTGCAACACGATCTTCGGGGATACCGGCAGAACCGATACGAGAGTCTTCTCGTGAGACAGTCTCAACCAGTACGGCGTCTGGAGCGTCGATAGATGTTGATACCGGTGTTCCAGTCAGTGCGTCGGTGTGTAAACCTTTGAGACGTTTGAGAGGGGTAAAACGCCAGTCTTCTTCACGTCCTGTGAGCGCAGGGAAGTCTTCTACTCGATATGAGGTTTTACGACCTGCACGTGAAGAGTCCACGCTTTGAGTTTCAACACGTAGGGTGTCGTCATGTGCGTGTTCAGTCGCTAGTTTTTCTCCTTCATCGTCCATTCCGGGGATTGCAGGAGAGTTATGGGTGATGGTTTCTTTAGCTGTCATCGTTAGCCCACAGATCCTTCCATTTGAAGTTCAATAAGGCGATTGAGTTCAAGAGCGTATTCCATAGGAAGCTCACGAGCAATAGGTTCTACGAATCCGCGAACAATCATGGCCATTGCTTCTTCTTCGCTTAGTCCTCGCTGCATGAGGTAGAACAATTGTTCTTCGGAAACACGAGAAACGGTTGCTTCGTGTCCCATGGTGACGTCATCTTCTCGTACATCCACGTAGGGGTAGGTGTCCGAACGAGAGATTGTGTCGACAAGCAGCGCGTCACAGACAACGTTTGATTTGGAGTGTGATGCGCCTTCACGAACCTGCACTAAGCCACGGTATGCGGAGCGTCCGCCATTACGTGCGATGGATTTAGAGATAATAGAGGAAGAGGTGTTTGGGGCGATGTGCACCATCTTGGATCCAGTATCTTGATGTTGTCCTTCACCAGCAAATGCGATGGACAGTGTCTCGCCTTTAGCGTGTTCACCAACCATGTATACGGCGGGGTATTTTTGGGTGACTTTAGAGCCAATGTTACCGTCGACCCATTCCATGGTGGCACCTTCATGGCAGATGGTGCGTTTGGTAACGAGGTTGTATACGTTATTGGACCAGTTTTGAATGGTTGTGTAGCGTACACGTGCGTTCTTTTTAACCACGATTTCTACAACAGCTGAGTGCAAGGAATCAGACTTGTAGATAGGTGCGGTGCAGCCTTCAATGTAGTGAACGTAAGATCCTTCATCAGCAATGATGAGGGTACGTTCGAACTGTCCCATATTTTCAGTATTGATTCTGAAGTATGCCTGGAGAGGGATTTCGACGTGGACTCCAGGAGGAACATAGACGAAAGACCCGCCAGACCATACTGCGGTGTTCAGTGCAGCAAATTTGTTGTCGCCGGTGGGGATAACGGTGCCAAAGTATTCGCGGAAGATGTCTTCGTGTTCGCGTAGTGCAGTGTCGGTGTCGACGAAGATGACCCCTTGTTTTTCGAGGTCTTCACGAATTTGGTGGTAGACCACCTCAGATTCGTACTGGGCTGCGACACCTGCAACGAGGCGTTCACGTTCTGCTTCGGGGATACCGAGCTTTTCGTAGGTGTTGCGAATATCTTCGGGGAGGTCTTCCCAGCTTTCTGCTTGACGTTCGGTAGAACGCACGAAGTATTTGATGTTGTCGAAGTCAATTTCTGATAGGTCTGCACCCCATGTGGGCATGGGTTTACGTTCGAAGAATTTGAGTGCCTTAAGACGCATTTTGAGCATCCATTCGGGTTCGTTCTTCTTTGCAGAGATGTCGCGTACAACATCTTCGTCGAGGCCACGTTTAGCAGTTGCACCAGCTACGTCGGAATCTTTCCAACCGTACTCGTAGGTACCGATACCTTCGAGTTCAGGGTTGGCCTCGAGAATCTCTGAAATGACGGTGTTGTTGACGTTACGTTCAACTTGTTCAGTCATCATGGCCTTTCTTGTAGGAAATCTATCAGTTGTGTGATGGTCGAAAGAATGTTTATTTCTTTGCCTGTATTTCGCTGTTTTCACTCATGTCACGTGCTAGAGGTACGTGTGTGGTGCACACGTGTGCTCCTGCTGCCATGGTGGATAGACGGCGGACGTCTACTCCCAGTAAGTCAGCAATAATTTTGGTTTCTTGGTCGCAGAAGATTTGGAAGTCTTCTGCGAGGTCTCGCACTGGGCAGTGTCCTTGGCAGAGTTGAATACTTGCCAGTAGGTGGCGAGGCAGTGTCCTGCCGCGTGGGGGTTCCATCACCTGTGCGGTTGCGACGAAGCCGTCGCGGGTCATTGCTTCGGCAAGGGCTTGCGCACGGTTTGCGATGTTCTCCCCTGCCGCTTCAACGATGGGACGGTATTTTTGTTCCATCTCTGAAGCTCTTGCTGAGGCGAATGCGCGTAGTGCGTCTTCTCCAACTTGTTGTTGCAACATTTTGAGTGCTTCTCGAGCGATGTCGAGATAGTCGTTGCCAAGCTGGGTGTGCCCTTGGGGTGCAATAACGTATCGTCTGGCAGGGCGTCCTGCGCCGGCTCCGTATTGTTTGAGAGGCGCTACGACAATGAGTTCTTCTGCTTCGAGTGCGTCGAGGTGACGACGCACCGCTGCAGGAGTGAGATTGAGTTCCTCGCCGAGACTAGCAGCAGAAACTGGACCGTGATTAAGTACGCCACGCAAAACTCTGTCTCGAGTTTTTTCTTCTGTCTCTGCATTGCGCGTACCAGGTACCTTCTTTTTGGAAGTTTGATTCGCTGAATACACAACTAAAGTATGTCCTAATTATGAGTAGTTCTCTAGTAAGGTTTACCTATCTTCAGATTAGAGGAGCGTCACACTTAGGTGTAGATGGGAACTTTTGACACTGCTTGACACCCTCAAGCAATGAGGCTACCACCTTTTTACAAGGGTCAATAAAGGCAATAAAATGTGCTTTGACTAGCTAATTTGTAAATTATACGCTGTTTTAAAAATCTTTTTTGAGAATAATTTTTACTACCGTGCACAACAAGAAAAATATTTTTTAGAGTAGTGTCGCAAACTTATGAAAGGGAAATAGACAGGTATTTCCAAGGTTTTTACAGGCATCATTAAGGAGTTTTCGGTTATCGATTACCTAAAAACTCTAGTGTGAGCACGTAGAATGATACGGTGCCACAAGATAGAGACAAGAGTTCACGGGACAGTAGGGAGAAACCCTCCTCACTGAGAATTTCTCGGTTAGTCAAAGAATATAAGCCCTCAAAGAGTTACCGCAAAAAACACCCTCATCATCTAACGCATCGAGGGACAGTTCGAGCAGTAGATGGAATCTGCCTTGAAGCTCTTGCCGGAGAAGTAACCGTTTTACTTGGTGCTAATGGCGCAGGAAAAACTACTACCTTAGAATGTGCGCAGGGGCTTCAAAAACCCGAAAGCGGAGAAATTCATCTTCTAGGACATAACCCGTGGGGTGCTTCTGCAGAGCTTCGGGCGCGAGTTGGCATCATGTTACAAGATGGCGGATTACCTCAATCTTTGCGCCCTATTCCGTTGCTTGAACACATCGCGACAATGTATCAGCAGACGTATCCTCTTGATGAACTCATTCAGAGGCTAGGCATTGACACTTTTAACGGCACCAGCATTAGACGGCTTTCAGGCGGCGAGCGCCAACGGGTTGCTTTTGCGGCAGCTCTTATTGGGAAACCTGAGATTCTCTTTCTCGATGAGCCTTCGGCAGGTCTTGATCCACATTCTCGTCAGGTAGTTTTTGATTTAATTACCGAGCAGAAAAAGCGGGGTACTGCTATTGTTTTGACAACTCATCTGCTGGATGATGCTCAGAGGCTCGCCGATTATGTTTATATTATTGGTGCCGGACGGAACGTATTAGAAGGAACTGTTCCTGAACTTGTTGAGCAGTCAGCAACAGATGTTAAAACGCTTCACTTTTCGCTCTCTGATGAATCGTTGAGCATGATGCAACTCCTACCGACCTTATCGAAAGGTTTAACGTTAAGTACCGCGCATCCTGGTTCTTATACTCTAACCGGTGAGATTACTCCCCCCGTTTTAGCTGAGTTGACGGCTACTTTAGCGGCCCGTAACATTCTTCCACAACGTATGGAACTTTCTTCACGAACCCTCGAAGATGTCTTTCTTGATATCGCAGGAAAGGAAACGTCCTCATCATGATTTCGACACCGCGTTCAGCTTCTTTGAGTACACGCTTACGTGCACAGGGGCGATATGAGCTTGTTGCCATGTTGAAAAATGGTGAACAGCTGATGCTCAACATTGCGTTTCCGATGATGGCTCTTTATGTGATGAGCTGGACAAGTTTCTTAGATTCTTTTGCTCAAAAACTACAAAGCACTCGCATTGACATTGCGGTTCCAGGCGTTCTTGCCTTGTGTGTTATTTCTACTGCGTTATCGGGACAGGGTATCGCTACAGGTTTTGACCGCCGTTATGGTGTTTTGCGTTTTTTGTCGACGACTCCTCTCGGTAAAACTGGTCTTATTGTTGGGAAAGTCTGTGCTGTCTTAGGAGTGTTATGCCTTCAGTACATTCTTGTTGTGTTGGTGGCGTTGACGCTTGGTTGGTCTCCTCAGTGGGGTGCCGTAGTGGCTTCTCTTCCCACATTATTATTAGGTGCAGCGTCTTTTACGTCTTTGGGGTTGCTCATTGCGGGGACGGTGCGTGCTGAAGCAACGTTGGCCATCGTTAATATGGCGTGGGCTGTTCTTGCAGCGGTCGGTGGCACTTTATTACCTACACATCATTTACCGAGTGTTTTGGGAAGGTTGGTGGATATTCTCCCTTCCGGCGCTCTAGGTAATGCTCTACGAGCCGAATTTTTAGCTCATGAGTTTGCTCTGATTCCTCATCTTGTACTTCTTATGTGGACGGCACTTTGTATCGGTTTAGCTACAAAGTTTTTCCGCTGGTCCGCATAAATACATCACACCCTGCAATCCCCTTTGAAGGTGGTTTATTTGTCTTCGTTAACAGAACGTATTCATGAGCTAAAAGAACGTGTTGCTTCTGTGTGCCTGCCGCGTACACCAAATCTTTATGTTCTGAGGATGGCCTATGCTGTGGTTATCGCTAATATCGTTTTAATTGTCTCCGGTGGTGTCGTGCGACTGACCGGTTCGGGGTTGGGATGTGATACCTGGCCTAAATGTACGTCTTCTGGTTCGTGGACAACGACACCAGAGATGGGTATTCATGGTCTTGTAGAGTTTGGCAATAGAATGCTGACCTTTGTCTTAATTATTGTTACGGGATTGACGTTTCTCTCAATTCTTCGAATTGCTATGCCTGAAGCATCCTCGCTGTCTCAATGGTGGAAGAAACTTTTTACGGGTTTATCTCACTCACGACACCAGTATTCGGACCTTTTTAATCTTTCTCTCTTGTTGCTTTGGGGAATCCCTATTCAAGCTGTTGTGGGAGGCTTGTCTGTTCTGCTTAAACTCAATCCATGGATGGTTACAGTGCATTACATGCTTTCTGCCATCATGATTGCTTTGGGTGCATGTTATCTCAACCGTGTACGTCGATATTTTGCTTCAGGCGTTATTGAAAGTGAGGGAGTTCTCGATAGTTCCCTTCCTCAGGGTGCAGTTTTTCTCAAGTATTTGGGTTGGACTAGTTTGGTGCTGGTATGTTTCCTTATTTTTATGGGCACGGTAACAACTGGCACCGGACCTCATGCCGGTGATCCTAGCGCACACCGACATGCGTTTAATCCGTGGGTTGTAACTCGTATGCATTCTTTCTCAGTGTGGACCTATCTTATGGTTATTCTTAGTTCCCTCTATTTGGCACGAAAATATCAGTGGTCTCAGGCTCTACGCCGTAGCTGGTATTGGGTTCTAGCTGTTGTCGTCTATCAGGGGGTTGTTGGGTACATACAGTTCTTTAATGGTCTTCCTGTATGGCTGGTAGAGATGCACCTATTAGGCTCTGCCTTATTTACGTGGGCAGCTATTACTGCTGCAGAACGTCAGCTTGTTATGGCTTCTCAGCCGTCACGAAGATTAGCTCAACAGCGTCGTATTGTGTAAAGATAGATGGATGCATAAAGGAGGGGTGCCCCAGATGTTCTGGGGTACCCCTCCTTTGTTATGTGGTGTTTTATAAGGTAATCAGTGCGTGCCCGACGAATGGGTCAATCGCCACGGCAATAAAGAGTACGGTGAGATAGGTGATGGAGCCGTGAAATACGGTCATTGCGGTTCTGCTTGTTGCTTTTCCAGCAATAGCTAAAGCGTGCAGACGGTGGCAGTGGTAGAGGAACCATGCACCGCTGGCAATAGCCGTGAGAGTATAAACCCATCCTGCCCCACCCAGTGGCACTAGGAGCAAGGAGCAGATAACCATGGCCCAAGAATATAGGACGACTTGCACAGAGACACTTTTAGCCGGTGCGATAGCTCCGAGCATGGGGATTCCTGCTCGTTGGTAGTCTTCGGCGTATTTCATAGATAGTGGCCAGTAGTGTGGGGGTGTCCAGAGGAAGATGACGGTGAAAAGGACTACTGCTGCCCAGCTGATGGTGTTTTCGACGGCAGCCCATGCAATAAATACGGGCATACATCCGGCCAGTCCTCCCCAAACGATGTTTTGGGTGGTACGACGTTTAAGGTAAAGCGAGTAGAACACAACGTAAAGGAGGATAGCGATGAGCCCTAGCATACTGGCAAAAGGATTAACTAATACCCATAGGTAGATGATAGAGATGATCGCTAAGGCCCATGCGAAGATGAGTGCTTCTTTATCGCTGACCTCTCCGGTGACGAGTGGGCGACGTTCTGTTCTTTTCATGAGACGGTCTGCATCTCGGTCGATATAACAGTTGAAGGCGCCAGAGGCGCCAGCTGCCATAGCTCCACCGACCATGGTGTTGATGATGAGCCAGAATGGGGGCATACCGCCCGCTGCAAACATCATGGTTGGAGCGGTTGTCACTAGCAGAAGTTCAATGACCTGAGGCTTTGTCAGGTGAATATAGGCGATGAGCTTACGCATAAGGCTCACTTTGTGCGATCCTTTGGGCGTGTCTGATGCTGTTGCGTGAGCTTCAGTGACGCGATGTGTATTTAGACCCTTCACTAACGTTGGGCTCCCTACCAGAATCGTTGTATGTGTGTAGTTAGTGTTCCCGTTGTTTATTTCATATGGTGAAATATTCTCGGGTGAGATTAAGTCCTCACTCTTGAACTCTTTTCGGTGGTGTCGCCTCTACTTTGGGGATACATACAACCGATTTTGAGCACGTTAAAGGAGCGGACTGTCAAACTAATGCTATACCTTTTAGAAGAATAATCATAATAAAGCACGCGATATATCAAGGAACAGAACCGACATCACGAGAAGTCTTAGAAAGTCCTTCTTCCTGCCGTATTTTCAATTATCCTTAGAACTAACTTAATGTGCAGTTGTGCAGCTAAACATCCTGAACTATTTGTACTAATGTCGTTCCTGTAACCGCTGTATCTCATCACTATCTCTATGAAAGGGAGACAACGTGCCACATCTTGATCAGAAACTCAATTGGACGGAGAAGGATCAACGAGCTGTTGATACTGCCCGAATCTTAGCAGCGGATGCTGTTGAGAAGGTAGGTTCGGGGCACCCCGGTACTGCAATGAGCTTAGCTCCCGTGGCATATTTGCTGTATCAGAAGGTGATGCGCCATGATCCTCGTGACGATCGTTGGGCAGGGCGTGACCGCTTCATTCTCTCCCCCGGTCACAGCTCACTTACCGCTTATATTCAGCTGTACCTGAGTGGTTATGGTCTTGAGATGGAAGATCTTAAAGCGCTTCGCACTTGGGGCGCACTCACTCCCGGTCACCCCGAGTATGGTCATACTCGCGGTATCGAGATTACAACAGGCCCATTGGGACAGGGCTTAGCTTCAGCTGTAGGTTTCGCGTATGCTCAACGACGGATGCGCGGGCTATTTGACCCTGAAGCTCCTGCTGGTCAGTCACCTTTTGACCACACCATTTATACGATTGCTTCTGAGGGAGATATTCAAGAGGGTGTGACCGCTGAGGCATCTGCTCTTGCTGGGCATCAGGAGCTTGGAAATCTGATTGTTATTTTTGATCGTAACCACATTTCCATTGAAAACGACACCGATGTTGCTTTCACTGAAGATGTTCTCAAGCGTTACGAATCCTACGGCTGGGATACTGCACATGTTGATTGGACAAGTAGCGGTAACTATGTTGAAGACCTTGAAGCGCTGTATGCTGCGATTGCACGAGCTAAAGAAGTTACAGATAAGCCTAGTATTATTGAGCTGCGCACTATTATTGGTTGGCCTGCACCCAATAAGCAGAATACCGGCGGTATTCACGGTTCTAAGCTCGGTGCTGACGAGGTTGCTGCAACAAAGGAAATTCTTGGTTTTGACCCTGAAAAATCATTCTATATTGATGATGAGATTCTTGAGCATACCCGCAGTGTTCAGCAACGTGCAGAACAGTCTCGACAGCAGTGGGACACTCTCTTTGAAAAGTGGCAGCAGGAGCACCCTGAAGAAGCTAAACTTTATGCGCGTCTAAATGCCGGTGAGCTTCCAGAAAACTATGAGCAGGCTTTCCCTACCTTTGAAGCTGGCTCAAGCATTGCAACACGTGCTGCTTCTGGAAAAGTTATTAATGCTATTGCTGATACGTTCCCTGAGCTTTGGGGCGGTTCATCAGATCTTGCTGGTTCTAATAACACCACTATTGACGGCGCGTCATCTTTCAATCCTGTTTCTCATAGCACTGATAGTTGGAATGCCAGCCCATATGGTCGAGTCTTGCACTTTGGTATCCGTGAACATGCTGCAGCAGCTATCTGTAACGGCATAGCGCTCTCTTCGCCTACTCGCCCGTTCAATGGCACGTTCTTTGTGTTCTCTGACTATCAACGTCCGGCAGTTCGTCTTGCGGCATTGATGGGCGTACCTAATATTTTTGTGTGGACTCATGATTCCATTGGTTTGGGAGAAGATGGTCCAACGCACCAACCGGTAGAACACCTTTCAGCTTTGCGAGCAATTCCTCAATTGGATGTTGTGCGCCCTGCAGACGGTAATGAGACGTCAGTTGCGTGGCGTAAAGTTCTTGAAATTCAAGATCGTCCGGTGGGGTTGGTCCTTTCACGACAGAATCTTGTGAATATCGCACGAGAAGACCTTCATCCTGAAGCTGAGGGTGAAAAATTTGCTTCGGCAGAAGGTACTGCACGTGGCGGTTATGTTCTTGCCGAGACAGAAGGCACTGCTGATGTTCTGCTTATTGCGACTGGTTCAGAAGTAGAAATTGCACTTAGCGCACGTTCTTTGTTGAAGGAACAGGGAGTAGCTGCACGCGTTATCTCCATGCCTTCTCGTGAATGGTTTGCTCAACAGCCTGAAGAATATCGCCATAGCGTTATCCCTCCAGAAATTAAAGCTCGAGTTACGGTTGAAGCAGGATCTGCGATGAGCTGGTACGACATCCTTGGCGATGCCGGCCGCGCTGTCTCTCTAGAACATTTTGGAGCTTCAGCTGGTGCAGACGTTCTCTACCGTGAATTCGGTATTACCCCAGAAGCTGTTGTACAAGCAGCTCAAGAATCTATTGCTGCCGCAGCAACCCGATAAACTTTGACACTCTCTATCACCGTTAGGATGTACTGATGACGACCCCAACCCAAAAACTCACCGATGCTGGTGTATCTATTTGGCTCGATGACCTCTCCCGTGAGCGCATCACCTCTGGGAACCTTGAAGAACTTATCTCTTCTCGCAATGTTGCAGGTGTAACTACCAACCCCACCATCTTCGCTGGCGCACTTGCCCACGGAGAGTCTTATTCTGAGCAGGTTAAAGAACTTGCAGAAGAAGGCGTAGACGTTGAAGAAGCTGTTTTTACTATTACAACAGATGATGTCCGAGCAGCCTGCGACATTTTTGCTCCTGTCTATGAATCATCTCAAGGACGCGACGGTCGCGTCTCTATCGAGGTAGACCCGCGTCTAGCTCGTCAGTCAGCTGAAACTGCAGCTATGGCAAAGGCCTTAGCTTCTCGTGTTGATCGCGAAAACGTGATGATTAAGATTCCAGCTACAGAAGAAGGTCTTGAGCCAATCGCTCAAACTCTAGCTGAAGGCATTTCTGTTAACGTGACGCTTATTTTCTCGTTATCCCGTTATCGCGCAGTAATCAATGCATATATGCTTGGTTTAGAGCAAGCATTAGAAAATGGTAAAGATCTGTCAAAGATTCATTCTGTAGCTTCGTTCTTTATCTCTCGTGTAGATTCTGAGATTGATGCTCGCCTTGAGGCTATCGGCACAGACGAGGCTAAAGCTCTCAAAGGTAAAGCTGGTTTGGCAAACGCTCGTTTGGCCTATCAGGTTTTTGAAGAAGCATTCTCTTCACAGCGTTGGGAACGTCTCGCCGCAGCTGGTGCGAATATTCAGCGTCCGCTATGGGCTTCCACCGGAACTAAGGATCCAGCGCTTCCTGATACTTTGTATGTTACGGGTCTTGTTGCACCTCAATGTGTTAATACTGTCCCCGAAAAAACTCTTGAAGCGACTTATGACCATGGTGTTGTTACGGGAGATACCATTACCTCTACCTACGATGAGTCCGATAAAATCCTTAACGCTATCGAGTCTCTAGGTATTTCGTATCAAGAGGTCGTTACGCTTTTGGAAGACGAAGGACTTAAGAAGTTCGATATTTCGTGGGAAGAGCTTCTCGAAACTATTCGTCAAGCACTAGCTTCAGCATAATCTTCTAGCGTTAGGCGTCATCACCCTACTGGCGCGAACTCGCTCTTGGCGGCAGCTTCCCCTACGATGGAGAGGTTGCCGCCAATACACAACAATCTTTCTAAGGAATATGTACTGTGCCTAACGGTCACGAAACTAACCCGTTGAGGGACTCTCGCGATAAAAGACTGAGTCGCGTTGCCGGCCCGAGTTCTCTGGTCTTTTTTGGAGTTACCGGCGATCTTGCTCGTAAAAAGCTACTGCCCGCGGTTTATGACTTAGTCAATCGTGGTTTGCTTCCTCCTAATTTTGGTCTTGTCGGTTTTGGGCGTCGCGAGTGGTCAGATGATGATTTCCGTCATCAAGTGCGCGAATCAGTCGAAGCACATTCTAGAACTCCTTTTAGGGAGGATGTATGGAACCAGTTCTCTTCTGGTATCCGCTTTGTTCAAGGTGCTTTTGACGATGACCACGCGTTTGAGCAGCTCAAACAGACTCTCGACGAACTGAAGGAGAGCCGTGGAACTCAAGGGAACCACGCATTCTACCTGTCAATACCGCCCAAAGCTTTTGAGCAGGTCCTTCAGATGCTTGCAAAGCACGGGTTAGCACAGCAACAAGAAGGCTCACGTGAGTGGCGTCGTGTTGTTATTGAGAAGCCCTTTGGGCACGATTTAGAGTCTGCACGAGAGCTTAACTCTATTGTTGAGTCGGTGTTCCCTCAGGATTCGGTATTCCGTATCGACCATTATCTTGGCAAAGAAACAGTACAGAATATCTTGGCAATGCGTTTTGCTAATCAGATGTTTGAGCCACTTTGGAACGCTAACTATATCGACCATGTACAGATTACGATGGCAGAGCCTATCGGTATTGGTTCGCGGGCAGGCTATTATGATGGTGTCGGCGCAGCTCGAGACGTCATTCAAAATCATCTTTTACAGCTATTAGCTTTGACAGCCATGGAAGAGCCCATTAGTTTTAACGCTCATCATCTACGCGCAGAAAAAGAAAAAGTTCTTGATGCGGTGACTCTTCCAGAGAACCTTGCAGAGGCTTTTGCTATTGGGCAATATGCCGGTGGTTATCAAGGTGGAGAAGAAGCAAATGGTTTCTTTGACGAAAAAGATATTCCGGCGGATTCTCGAACAGAAACTTTTGCTGCAATCAAGCTCAATATTAATACTCGACGTTGGGCGGGCGTGCCGTTCTATCTACGGACAGGCAAGCGTCTTGGGCGACGTGTAACGGAGATTGCGTTAATACTTAAAAAGTCACCTAATCTACTATTTAACAATAGTGATGATGCTGGGCAGAACGCTATCGTGATTCGAGTCCAACCCGATGAAGGTATCACTATTAGGTTCTCTTCTAAAGTTCCTGGAACTCAGATGGAGATTCGAGACGTGAACATGGACTTTGGGTATAGCCATTCTTTCACAGAAGAATCTCCTGAAGCCTATGAGCGTCTTATCCTCGACGTTCTGTTGGGTGAACCGCCTTTGTTCCCCCGCCATGAAGAAGTTGAGCTGTCATGGAAAATTCTTGATCCTTTTGAACAGTATTGGCAAGAACACCAGGTTAAGCCGGAGCCTTATGCTCCCGGTTCTTGGGGGCCTGAATCTGCTCACTTACTATTAGCTCGCGATCATCGTGTTTGGAGACGCCCATGATTTCTCATCTTGAACAGACAGATACTGCTCGTATTGAAAAAGAAATCTCGCGTCTTCGCGAAGAGACTGGTAATACCACATCGGGTCGAGTTCTTACCCTCGTCATTTTGGCTGATCCTGGGCATTCTTCTGCCGCGTTAGAAGCTGCTCAGCGAGCATCTCATGAGCATCCTTGTCGTATCATCATGCATATTAGTGAAGACGCAGACGCTAAGAACCGGTTAGATGCAAAGATTGAGGTTGGTGGAGAAGCTGGAGCTTCTGACCTCATTGTGTTGAGAGGTTGGGGGCAAGCTGCTCACGCAACAGAATCTCTCATCTCGGGGTTGCTCCTACCAGATTCTCCTATTGTTGTGTGGTGGCCACATTCTGTTCCTGATCATCCAGCACGACATTCTATCGGTCGGATAGCTCAGCGCCGTATCACCGACTCTGCCCGTGAGGCAGATCCGATGATTACGTTGGAAAAACTTTCTGAAAGTTACTCTGCTGGTGATACTGATCTTGCATGGAGCAGACTCACCTTATGGAGAATACAATTAGCGGCTATTCTAGATCAGGTGCCACTTCAAAAGGTTACACGAGTTGTGGTTTATGGTTCTGCTCAATCGCCTTCTGTTGTTTTGCTTGGTGCGTGGCTTGGTCATCGGCTCGATGCGCAGGTCCATTTGGCAACTACTAAATTAGAACGTGGTTTGTATCGAGTTGTTTTAGAACGTGAAGATGGTTCGATTGTGATAGATCGTCCTGAAACAAATATTGCTACAGTGTCCTCTCCCGGTACTCCTCATCAGCAGATTGCTCTTCCAGTGCGGACCCTTGCTGAGTGTTTAGCGGAGGAACTTCGACGTCTTGACCCCGATGAAGTCTATGGTGAAGTCTTACAAGAGGCTCTCCACCAAGGTAATATTTTGGTTGAGCTGAGCAGCGATGAAGATAAACCTGAAGGCGTAGAATGGACGGAGCCTTTCGATGCTTAAAAAGCCGGAAATTATTTCTTATACAACGCCAGAAGAACTTGCACAAAATGCGGCTCAGCATTTTTTTGAGGTAATACAAGAGTCTTTACGTGCACGCAACCGTGCTGATGTGTGTCTCACCGGTGGCAGTATGGGCACTAAATTGTTAGAGACTCTCCCCCACTATATTCAGTTTTTGGAGGACTTTTCGTGGGAGAACGTGCATTTTTGGTGGTCTGATGAACGTTTCCTTCCGACGGGGCATGACGACCGTAACGAAAAGCAGGCATATGATGCCTTCTTTTCACAGGTTTCTGTTCCTTCTGGCAATATTCATCGTATGGGTGCTAGTGATGTTTTTGATAGCCCAGAAGAAGCCGCAAAGGCATATGTTCGTGAGTTAGCAGAACATTCTTCAGCTCATCAGAGAACTCCTCTTTTTGATGTTCTACTTTTGGGAATGGGACCAGATGGGCATATTGCTTCGTTGTTCCCTGAGCGGGATGAAGTGTTCGATACCGAGAATATTGCTGTTGCTATCCATCAGTCTCCTAAACCTCCAAGTACTCGAGTTTCGTTGACGCTACCTGTTATTTGTTATGCTCGTCGGATATGGTTCTTAATCTCTGGCGAAGATAAGGTTCAGGCGGCTTCTCGACTCGTAGAGACGCGAGATTTACCGTATGAGAAAATTACGGCTCAAATGCTTCGCCAGACGCCTGCTCGTGGGGCGAGGGCATTAGAACGAACGACTATTCTCATCACAGATTCTGCTCACCAGAAATAGTGGTACGGTATTGCGAAGATGTCCTATAGAATTTTAAAGAAGTAAAAAAGAGTTGGGGTTCTCACTGCTATTAGTGAGAACCCCAACTCTTTAATGTTGTTATATAAAAACTTTTCTTTAGACCATTGCGCTTTCGAAACGAAGCACCAAACCGTAGCTGACAATAGCAAATACCCAGATGAGAATAACCGTAATGGTTAGTCGCACGAGGTTCTTTGAGGCAGATCCTGATGAGTTCAGGGAGGTAGTCATGCCACCCCCGAACATATCTGAAAGGCCGCCGCCCTTGCTACGGTTCAGGAGCACCAACAAGATTGTTAGTACGCTCGCAATAGCGATAATCACCATCAACGTGATTTTGAGAGTCTCCACGAGAGCCTTTCGTCCGCAATTGTGTATTAAGCCCGATAAGGGCACAAGAAAACTATACGCTAATTTTTGCTCCGATGGCTAATGAGTTCTTCTATATTCTGAACTTCTTCGCCATCTATAGGTACTTAAACTTCTGGTGATATTGATGTTCTGTATATACCACCAGAAGTTTAAGCCCCTTGAGATTATTTAGCGTGCGTCGAAATGTGCAATCTGAGCGAACTCAACAGCATCGAGAGAAGCGCCACCGACAAGAACGCCGTCAACATCGTTTTCTGCCAAAATTTCTGGTGCAGAAGTCGCTTTAACAGATCCGCCGTAGAGTACACGAACTTTTTCAGCGACGTCAGCGTTGTAGAGTTTCTCCATTTCGGCTCGGATTGCTGCAGACATTTCTTGAGCGTCAGCAGAAGTTGCTACTTTTCCGGTGCCAATTGCCCATACTGGTTCGTATGCAATCACAAGTGTTTCAGCTTGTTCTGCGGTGAGTCCTTCGATGGAGCCGCGAAGCTGTTCTAGAGTGAATTCGACGTGGTTTCCAGCTTCACGAGTTTCTAGCCCTTCACCAACACACAAGACGGGAGTGAGTTCGTGACGGTATGCAGCTTGTACTTTTGCTGCGCAGATAGCATCGCTTTCGGCGTGGATGGTACGACGTTCTGAGTGTCCGACGAGAACATAGCGGGCACCGAGTTTTGAGAGGAATGCTCCGGAGATATCTCCGGTGTATGCGCCAGAGTCTTTATCGGATAGGTCTTGTGCCCCGTATCGTACCTGAAGTTTGTCCCCATCTACGAGGGTCTGCACGGAGCGAATATCGGTAAAGGGCGGGAACACAACAACTTCGGTGTTGTCGTAGTTGAAGTTTGCGTCGTCAAGAGTCCACGCAAGCTTCTGCATCAAAGTCACACCTTGGGTGTGGTCCATGTTCATTTTCCAGTTACCGGCAATAAAAGGTTTGCGGGTCATAGTATTGAGTCCTTTTCTCCGCTAATGCGGCGATGTTAAAGTACGTCTAGATGTGAGCCACCGAGTTAGTTTACGGTTTTGAAGAGCTTACGTCTCTAAGCATATCTACTGGTGCTGTTATACGACAATGGCGGGTCACCCCAAAGGTAACCCGCCATCTCTAGATATTTTTAGGCACCTAGTGCGTCTAATCCGGGAAGAGTCTTACCTTCAATATATTCGAGGGAAGCTCCGCCACCGGTGGAGATGTGTCCAAACTGTGCATCGTCAAAACCGAGGTTACGAACAGCTGAAGCTGAGTCGCCACCACCGATGATAGAGAATGCTTCTGAGGAAACGAGTGCTTGCGCAACGCTCTTAGTTCCTTCAGAGAATGCTGGAATTTCGAAGACACCAACTGGGCCGTTCCAGAATACGGTTTTAGCGCCCTTAATCTTTTCAGCAAAGATTTCACGAGTTTTAGGACCGATATCTAGGCCTTCTGCTTCAGCTCCGAGTTTTCCGCCTTCGAGGTCTTCGATGGGGCGGATCTCGGTGTTTGCTTCGTTGGAGAAGTCATCAGACCAAACGATGTCGCTTGCGATGATGATTTCGGTTCCTTTTTCAGGAGCTTCTTTCAAGTATCGCTGAACGTTCTCGATTTGGTCTTCTTCGAGGATGGACTTACCTACTTTGTAACCTTGTGCAGCTGCAAAGGTGTAGCCCATACCGCCGCCGATGAGTAGGGTGTCTGCTTTACCGATGAGGTTGTCGATGACAGCAAGCTTATCGGAAACTTTGGATCCACCCATGACCACGACGAAAGGACGCTCTGGATTGTTGAGGGTCTTTGCTAGAACGTCAACTTCTTTTTTGACGAGGTCGCCAAGGTAGGAAGGAAGACGTTTTGCAACATCGTAGACAGATGCATGTTTACGGTGAACGGCACCGAAGGCGTCGTCAACGTATGCTCCGTTTTCGCCAGTGAGCGCTACGAGCTCGTCAGCGAATGCGCCACGTTCAGTATCGTCTTTTGAGGTTTCACGTGCGTCGTAACGAACGTTCTCTACAACGAGTACTTCACCGTCCTTCAAAGCAGCAGCTTTAGATTGAGCGTCTTCGCCAACAACGTCAGTTGCAACAACAACGTTGAAGTCTGCAAGTTCTGCAAGGCGTGCAGCTGCCGGCGCGATGGAGTATTGTGGATCCACTTTGCCTTTGGGGCGGCCGAGGTGAGCAGTGACGATAACACGTGCTCCGGCATCTGCTAGTTTTTTCAAAACTGGCAATGATGCTTTAACACGTCCGTCGTCCGTAACGGTGGTGCCTTTAAGTGGCACGTTCAAGTCTGAGCGAACGAGAACGTGACGGCCCGATACACCTTCAGCGATGAGTTCATCGAGAGCGTGTGCCATGATGTTCTTCTCCAATACAGTTGGTTGAGACAAAGTACCTAAAAGGCAGTCTAGATTAGAGAGCTGCTACGACTTTGTTGGTGAACATAACAAGGCGTGATACGTAACCGTATTCGTTGTCGTACCATGCGAAGACCTTAACCTGGTTACCAATAACCTTGGTCAAAGGTGCGTCGAATACGGTAGAGATAGGCTCACCTTCGATGTCCTTGGAGACGATGGGGTCTTCGTTGTACTTGATGATGCCTGCGAATTCGCTTTCAGCTGCTTCACGTACTGCTGCGTTAACTTCTTCAACGGTAACTTCTTTAGAAGCTTCGAAGGTCAAGTCAACAACAGAGCCGGTGGGGGTAGGAACGCGAACTGCCAAGCCGTCAAGTTTACCCTTGAGTTCAGGAAGAACGAGTCCAACTGCTGCTGCTGCACCGGTGGAGGTAGGTACCATGTTCAACGCTGCTGCACGTGCGCGACGAAGGTCGCGGTGAGGTGCATCGAGTAGGCGCTGGTCAGCGGTGTATGCGTGGATGGTGGTCATCAAGCCGCGTTCGATACCGAACTTGTCGTTGAGAACCTTTGCCATAGGTGCGAGGCAGTTGGTGGTGCAAGATGCGTTAGAGACGATGTGCATGGTCTCAGAATCGTAATCGCTGTCGTTAACACCCATGACGAAGGTGCCGTCGATGTTCTTACCGGGTGCAGAAAGAATAACCTTCTTTGCGCCAGCTTCGATGTGAGCTTTAGCTTTGGTGCCGTCGGTGAAAAGACCGGTGGATTCGAGAACAACGTCTACGCCGAGGTCTGCCCAAGGAAGATTTGCAGGCTCGCGCTCTGCAAGAATCTTGATTTCTTTGCCATCGACAACAAGGTTGCCGTCTTTGACCTGAACATCACTTTCGAAGGTGCCCATGATGGAATCGTACTTGAGCAGGTGTGCCAAAGTTTTTGCGTCAGTTAGGTCGTTAACTGCGACAATTTCGAATCCTGCGCCATCTTTTGCTGCTGCGCGGAAGAAGGTACGACCGATGCGGCCAAAGCCGTTAATTGCTACACGTACAGTCACTGGGAATCAAACTCCTCATTATTCAGTGAATTATTAGAGGACGGAAAGCGAAAGTCTCACTTTCTCGACCTTAGAACCTTACCTTATGTGGTTTAGCCCTAAAGTTCCTTGGGCTTCCGTCCGGTTCTATTAATATCTTACGACAAAATATGTGAGTTTGGGTGTGTTTCTGTAGTTTTATTTGGTGAATTTTTGGAAAACTCCGTTTTATCCCCAAAACAACTGTTGTTTTTCGTGCCTTTTACAGTTTTTATCCCTCAAAGAGGAATAGCAACATACACAATACACACACATCCCCACATTGATGTGTGTACCCATCCCACAAAAAACAATGGGCCTGAGGCAAAACCTCAGACCCATGAGCCCTGCTTATATCTACAGGCTACAAATCACCATGACCAGCATCTGTACCAGGAATTCCCAACTCAGAAGCACGCTTATCCGCCATAGCTAACAAACGACGAATACGACCAGCGATAGCGTCCTTGGTCATAGGCGGATCAGCCAAACGCCCTAATTCATCCAAAGACGCCTGCTTATGAGCAACACGCAACTCCCCCGCATATCGCAAATGCTCCGGAACCCTATCACCAAGAATCTCCAAAGCACGCTCCACACGAGCACCAGCCGCAACAGCAGCCTGAGCAGAACGACGCAAATTAGCATCATCAAAATTAGCCAAACGATTAGCCGTAGCTCGAACTTCTTTACGGGCACGACGTTCACGCCAACTATTCAACGTCTCATTAGCACCCATACGTTCCAACAACATGCCGATAGTCTCACCATCACGCACGACAACACGATCCACGCCACGCACCTCACGGGCCTTAGCAATAACGTCAAGACGCCGAGCAGCACCAACCAAAGCAAGAGCCGCCTCCGGACCAGGACACGTAAACTCTAACGCTGAAGAACGACCAGGCTCCGTCAAAGACCCATGTGCCAAAAACGCACCACGCATCACAGCCTCAGCATCAGCTAACGAACCGTTCACCACGGCAGGAGGCAAACCGCGCACAGGACGACCTCGACTATCTAAAAGACCAGTCTGACGAGCCAATGCTTCACCGCCACTAGTGACACGAACAATATAACG
This sequence comes from Rothia sp. P6271, assembly GCF_048512995.1. NCBI lineage: Bacteria > Bacillati > Actinomycetota > Actinomycetes > Micrococcales > Micrococcaceae > Rothia > Rothia sp. P6271. The sequence goes on from NZ_JBLXXV010000002.1 coordinate 288,038, forward strand.
GCCACCTCGTCGTAAACCACCACCAGAGACCGACGTAATCTCAGACTCACGCCCATACATCTCAGCAATGTTATATTGCAAACGCAAAGCAGTAGATTCAAGATCCACCTCAGACTCAATCACAATCTTGCCCGACACCAAATGCAAACCACTGGTAAAACGCAAAATAGTTGAGACCTCAGCCTTACGAACCGAAGACTTCGTCGATTCATAGCGGGCAAGTTCTTCTTTAACCGAAGCCGTTAGTGCCATACGGCAATTCCTCCAAAAACATATAGATGCGATGTCACCTTCATAAACAATAGTGAAATACCGCTACGACAAATAAGTTCTAAACACTTCTTGATAGGCCGCTCCAAGCTTAAGCGGGTCGTGCACGTTTCTTTCCACACTATTACGCACAGATCTCCAAAAAACCTTACCGCCCAGCTCAACCGCGACCTTATTAAGCTCATCAGGTGAGCCCATACCGTCACAATCCGCTATCACCGCGTTAAGCCTAAATTCTGGAACGTATTTACGCAAAATACGAAGATGCTCAGAAGCACTCATTCCCAAAGTCTCCCGATCCTCCAGCTCAAGATTCATCACCACACAAATCTTCGCCTCAGTCTGCAATAACGCATCGCGAATCCCCGGCAATAATAGATGAGGAAGAACCGACGTAAACCAAGAACCAGGACCAAGAATCACCCAGTCAGCTTCAAGAATCGATTGAACAGACTCTTCACAAGCCTCAGCGCCTTCAGGAGTGAGCTTCACATTCTCAGCCCGAGCCACCTTAGCAACATTAACCTGACCGACAACATGATCGACCACTGGCACTCCAGCATCATCATAACGGACGTCATCGCCTTCAATCACCAACGGTTCACAAGACATCGGCAGAACCCGACCACGAGCATTCAGCAAAGCCCCAGCCCAGTCCAAACCAGCGACAGTGTCTTCAAGTAATTGCCACAAGGTCACAATCAACAGATTGCCTAAAGCATGATCTTCTAAACCACTCGAAGGATTCTGAACCGTCGAATGGAAACGACGCTGCATCACATCACGCCACGTCCGACCCCAATCAGTATCATCACATAAAGCGCTCAACGCCATACGCAAATCTCCTGGAGGTAACACCCCAAAATCTTGACGTAACCGACCAGAAGAACCACCGTCATCAGCAACCGTCACAATAGCCGTCAAATCAGAAGTCACGTGACGCAAAGCAGATAACGAGCCATACAACCCATGCCCGCCACCAAGAGCAGCAACTTTCACCGGACGATGACGACGAGAACGATCTTTAAAAGTTCTCAGATTCTCAGGTAACTTAATAGGAGCGGTAGGTAACTGATACATGCTCACTGTTATTCTCGCCCCATATCTCGATGTTGCAGATTCACATTCACATCAGGCAATTCACGGAGACGACGAGCAATCTCTGTAGAAACAGCAACAGAACGATGCTTACCACCGGTACAACCAATAGCAATCGTGGCGTAATGCTTACCCTCTTGACGATACCCCTTCAGAACAGGTTTCAGAGTCTTCATATAGTTCTCAAGAAACTCTATCGTTCCAGGGTTCTCCATCACATAGTCACGAACTGGAGCATCCTCACCAGTGTAAGGGCGCAATTCCGGAACCCAATGAGGATTCGGAATAAAACGCATATCTGCCATATAGTTCGCATCAGTCGGAGCACCATATTTGAATCCAAAGCTCATAACCGTCAGATTCAAAACACCAGGTTTGCTCGAAGAATACATCGAACGAATCACATGAGCGAGCTCATGCACGTTCTTTCCAGAAGTATCAATCACAGAATCAGCGGCTTCTTTCAACGCCTCAAAAATCTTACGCTCACGAGCAATACCATCAACAACACGCCCTTCACCCTGTAACGGATGAGGACGACGCTGAGACTCATATCGAGCGATAATATCCTCATCTTTAGCGTCAAGGAACAACATCCGGAAGTTCACATTAGACTTACGCAAGGTATCAATAGCACTCGGCAAATCATTAAACAACGCACGTGCCCGCACATCAATACCAATAGCAAGACGCGGCATCGCATCAGGGGCACGCATCACCAAATCAGCTAGAGCCTGCAACATCTGCGGTGGGATATTATCAACAACATACCAACCCTCATCTTCGAGGACATTGGCAGCGGTGCTTCGTCCAGCCCCAGAAATACCCGTTACGACGAGAATCTCAGGACGTTTTTCCCTCACTACTTCGAGGTTATGAGTATCAACCATAGCTTTGTCTCTTTCGTCAGCTCTGAGAACATCTCCAAAACTAAAATATGTATTAGTTTACACTGATGCTACTCCTAGCTACTACCGTACATGATGAAACTAAAACTTAGCTATCTAAAAGTTCTCCCGTAGACATATCAACACCCCTCGTATCAACATCAGACTCCCCAGCCTCAACCATAAAATACTCCATAATTTTTTGAGCCAAAGCAGGACCAACACCTGGCACCTGTTGAAGCTCCTGCAACGAAGCTTTTTTGACTTCTGCTAAAGACCCAAAATAATCCAATAATGCCTGACGCTTCTTCTCCCCCAGACCATCAATACCTGATAGTACAGAAGCCACCATCGCCTTGGCACGGCGAGAACGATGAAAAGTAATTGCAAAACGATGAGCCTCATCACGAATACGCTGAATCAAGAAAAGAGCCTGCGACGAACGAGGCAAAATAATCGGAAACTCATCATCTAAAACCCATATTTCTTCTAGTCTTTTAGCAATACCCGCAACATATACACCCTCAATATTCAAATCTGCTAGGGCACGTTCAGCTGCAGCCACCTGAGCGCTCGCACCATCCACTAACAACAAGTTAGGAGGATAAGAAAATTTCGGGGCCGATTGCTCTGCGCTCGCACCGTCAGGTGAAGAGAAACTTCTTACTCCTTCAGACTTTTCGTGTAGATATCTTTTAAAACGTCGCGTAATGACTTCATACATGCTGGCAACGTCATCACCAGCATTCTGTTCAGAAATTGTGAATTTACGGTATTGGTTCTTTTGAGGTAATCCATCTTCAAAGACCACCATTGACGCCACCGCATGAGCACCTTGTATATGAGAAATGTCATAGCATTCGATACGCAATAAAGGAACGTCCAATTCCAAAGCTTCTTGAAGCTCCACCAAAGACGCTGAACGAGTCGTCAAATCTCCAGCACGACGTAACTTATGAACAGCTAAAGACTGTTGTGCGTTTTCTTCAACGGTCTCTAACAGCTCACGGCGCTCTGCACGCGGAGAGCTCGTAATCCGCACCGATGAACCACGACATTGAGAAAGCCATTGCTCTAAACGGCTCTGATTCTCAGGAAGAACCGGAACAACAATATGAGGAGGAATCTCAAACTCATTTCGTTCTTGGTCATCATGCTCTCCTGATTCCCCCAACACATATTCTCCATAGACTTGCATCAAGAGCTTCTCTATTAAGGCAGCGTCCTCTTCTTCACCAGAGCGTTCAACAATCCACCCGCGCTGAGCACGGATCTTGCCCGCACGAACAAAAAATACTTGAATCGCAATCTCTAACTCATCACCTGCATAAGCAAAAAAATCGGCGTGAGTACTATCAGCAAGAACAACCGTATTCCGTTCAAAAACCTTCTCTAATGCTAGAAGGTCATCACGCAAACCAGCAGCTTTCTCAAAATCTAGTTCAGCGGCAGCCGCCTTCATCTGCTGTTTTAGCTCAGCTATAAACTTCTCAGAACCACCACTCATAAAACGGCATAGCTGCTGCGCTAATTCATAGTGCTCCTCTTCAGAGATACGACCAATACACGGCGCTGAGCACTTGTTGATATATCCCAGAAGACACGAACGTCCTGTTTTTTGAGCACGACGAAACACACCAGCAGAACAGGTACGCAATGGAAATACTTTTAGTAGAGTCTCCAAGGTCTCTCGGATAGCCCAAACCTGTGTATACGGACCGAAATATCGGACACCTTTCTTCTTCTCTCCGCGCATAATCTGCACACGAGGGAAAGCATCTTTCATCGTAATCGCAAGATACGGGTATGTTTTATCGTCACGAAAAACGATGTTATATCGTGGCTTATATTCTTTAATCCAGGTGTACTCTAATTGAAGTGAATCAATCTCATTCTTAACAACAGTCCACTCCACCGAAGCAGCAGCATGCACCATCGCATAAGTTTTAGGGCTTAACGCTGAGACCTGCTGAAAATACGAGTTCAGGCGATTGCGAAGGTTTTTAGCCTTTCCAACATAGATTACTCTGCCATGTTCATCACGAAAACGATAAACCCCCGGCGAGGTAGGTATCTGCCCCGATGCAGGACGATAACTTGCTGGATCTGCCACACGTAACCTTTCTCTACGATAGCCTTAAACTTTTCCTCCATCGCGAGACGCTGAAGGCGAAACGTTATAAACATTTTCTCGAGCTTGTCCCGAAAGCTGAGCAATTTCATCCATGATTTTATCGGTTGTTTCTCGACGCATCTTCCCACTCATTTTTTCACCAGTGCGAGGAAAATATAACGGTTTTCCCACACGCACAGTAAAACGTCGAGGATAAACCATCATCGAGCCCTGTTTCTGAAGGCGATCAGTACCAATTAGACCAATAGGGATAACCGGAGCACCTGTCATATGCGCTAACCATGCCACACCAATTTTTCCACGATATAAACGTCCGTCTAAAGAACGTGTACCTTCCGGATAAATACCAAATACGCGATCTTCTTCTAATACCTCTAAGGCGCGCTCTAAGGCTTTCATCGATTCTGAACGATCAGAACGATTCACCGGAATAATATCAATGACTTCAAATAGCTTCTTCATGATTTTCCCGCGTATCCCCGGAGTGTTAACGTATTCTGATTTTGCCAGAAACGCCACTCTCCGAGGCATGAGAGCTGAAATAATCACGGAGTCCAAAAAAGCTAAATGGTTAGAAGCCACAATCACAGGCCCACGCTCAGGAAAGTTCTCTAATCCTGTCACCCGTGCGCGAAATACAGTTCTTAAAAGAAAAGTAATGGTCTTTTGAGTGTTCTGATATAGTCGCATCAGCTTCCCTCCACGATGTTTAGAGATTTGTTATCAACATCCCAAGACATCATATTTTCCATAGTCAGTTAGAAGAATCATAGCAACCGTAAGCTCACCTTATGCGTACATAACGTAGCATGACCATTGAAAATCAATCTCAGATATTTTGGTAACACACCCGAGAAGGTCAGTTCAACAATTCTGCTAAGAAAGCGCCGGTATGAGAACCCTCAACCGTACTAATTTTTTCGGGAGTACCTTCTGCAATCACAGTTCCGCCACCGCTACCACCTTCAGGGCCCATATCAATCACCCAGTCAGCAGATTTAATAACGTCAAGATTATGCTCAATAGTGATGACAGAGTTTCCTTTATCAACAAGCCCCTGAAGTACATGTAGTAGCTTTCGGATGTCTTCAAAGTGCAGACCCGTTGTTGGCTCATCAAGAACATAGATAGAACGCCCATTAGAACGTTTCTGCAATTCAGATGCGAGTTTAACACGCTGAGCTTCTCCACCCGACAATGTTGTAGCAGGCTGCCCTAACCGAATATAGCCTAAGCCCACATCAACCAAAGTATTCAGATGGCGGGCAATGGGAGAAAAAGCGGCAAAGAATTCAGCAGCCTCTTCAACTGGCATTTCAAGAACGTCAGCGATACTCTTACCTTTGTACAAGACCGCTAAGGTCTCGCGATTATATCGTTTGCCGTGGCAGGTTTCGCACGGAACATACACATCTGGCAAGAAGTTCATCTCAATTTTAAGAGTTCCATCGCCAGAACAGTCCTCGCATCGTCCACCCTTGACGTTAAACGAAAAACGCCCCGGCAGATAACCACGCATTTTTGCTTCTTGAGTCTCAGCAAAAAGTTTACGAATATGGTCAAAAACCCCAGTATATGTTGCAGGGTTAGAACGAGGCGTACGACCAATGGGAGACTGATCCACGTGAATAATCTTATCGAGATGTTCAGAACCAACAATTTTTGTATGACGTCCAGGCACTTGCTTAGCTCCGTTAAGTTTCTGAGCTAATGCCGTGTAAAGAATGTCATTGACCAAGGTGGATTTACCTGAACCAGAAACACCCGTCACCGCGGTTAAAACACCGAGAGGGAACGAAACATCAATATTTTTTAGGTTGTTTTCGCGTGCTCCGCATACCTTGAGCATACGTTTTTTATCAATGGCACGACGATCCTTGGGAATATCAATGACACGACGCTTTGCCATATAGTCGCCAGTCAGCGATTTTGTATTGTTGAGCAGCTCCTCATAGGTTCCAGAATGAACGACTCGCCCACCATGTTCACCAGCACCAGGACCAACATCCACAATCCAGTCCGCTTCTTTCATGGTGTCTTCATCATGTTCTACCACGATGAGAGTGTTTCCCATGTCCCGCAATTTTGTTAACGTCTCAATTAAACGTCGATTATCTCTTTGGTGAAGCCCAATAGAAGGCTCATCTAACACATAAAGAACACCAACAAGGCCAGAGCCTATTTGAGTGGCCAGACGAATACGCTGTGCTTCACCGCCTGAGAGCGTAGACGCAGCACGCCCTAATGTCAGATAGTCTAGTCCCACATCAAGTAAGAACTGCAAACGCGCGTCAATCTCTTTGAGTACGAGGTCGGCGATGTGCGCTTCACGTTCGCTCAAAGAAAGTGAACGCATGAACTCAAGAGCCTCTCGTAGCGGCATCTCCGTAATATCGGCGATGGAAGCTCCGCCTACAGTGACCGCCAGTATCGTGTGGTTGAGACGTGCTCCCCCACAGGTAGAGCACGCAACGTTACGCATATATTGTTCGTAACGGTCTTTAGACCATTCAGATTCGGTTTCTTCGTGTTTACGTTTAATGTATGCGTAGACGCCTTCAAAACCAGAGGTATAGCGTCGTTCACGTCCAAACCGATTTCGATACGAGACAGTAACCTTATAATCTTTACCGTTAAGAATGCTCTGACGAATCTTTGCGGGAAGTTTATTCCATGGAGTATCAAGGCTGAAGTCAAGTTCCTGTGCAAGGCCTTCTAGCAAACGTATCCAGTATTCGGAGGTTGCTTTACCTTGTGACCACGGAGCAATTGCACCTTCACGAATCGTTGCTTGAGGATTAGGGATAATCAGGTCTTCATCGACTTCGAGAGTAAACCCAATACCGTCACAAGCAGAACACGCGCCAAATGGGGAGTTGAAGGAGAACACACGCGGTTCAATTTCTTCCATTTGCACAGGATGATTTTGAGGGCATGCTAAATGTTCGCTAAAACGTCGTGTACGTGTCGGTGAGTTTTCATCTTCATCGACAAAGTCAATGAGCACGTTTCCTTCGCTCAGTTTAAGAGCGGTTTCGATGGAGTCTGTGAGACGTTGTTGGATGCTGTCTTTAATGACGAGACGATCTACGACAACCTCAATAGTGTGTTTATATTGTTTAGCGAGTTTTGGTGGGTCAGAAAGTTGAATGTTCTCTCCGTCGACGCGAGCGCGAGAAAACCCTTGTGCAGAGAGTTCTAGGAAGAGGTCGACGAATTCTCCTTTACGTGCTGAGACGACGGGAGATAGCACTTGAAAACGGGTTTTCTCGGGTAGTGCCATGAGCTGATCGACGATTTGTTGAGGGCTCTGTTGTGAGATTTCTTCTCCACATTCGGGGCAATGCGGGTGTCCGATACGTGCCCAGAGAAGGCGCATATAGTCGTAGATTTCGGTGATAGTTCCGACGGTAGAGCGAGGGTTTTTTGAGGTAGATTTCTGGTCGATGGAAACTGCTGGCGAGAGGCCCTCAATAAAATCTACGTCAGGTTTATCTACTTGTCCGAGGAACATTCGTGCATAGGCTGAGAGGGATTCTACGTAGCGGCGTTGTCCTTCAGCGAAGATGGTATCGAACGCTAGTGAAGATTTTCCGGAGCCGGAGAGTCCGGTGAAAACGACCATGGAGTTTCTTGGTATAACGAGGTCTACATTTTTGAGGTTGTTTTCTCGTGCACCTTGAACGTGGATATGTTCTTGGTTTTGTTGATGTGCAGTTGTCTCTGCCATGGTGTTCCTCAGTCTTAAAACTATCTATGTATTCGAAGATATATTCTAAGTGTTTTCTGGTGCTTTGACTACTCTACGTTGCAAGAGGTGCAAAAGTTTGACGCATATAACTTCACTCATGGGGATTCTTTTTCGTCTAGGATGCTGGGGTTTTAGTTTGGAGCGGTTAGTGTCTTGGTCTGTCATAGAGCTTCTGGTAGAGCAAGTTTTCCAAGTAGACTACATACCATGACAGATTCTCTCGGTACTCTTCTTTTTTCGACTGATGATATAACGATTCGTTCGTTGTCCGTCTCGCAGATGGAAAATAATGTTTATCTACTCACCGATATTCGTAGTGGTGAGCAGGTCATGATTGATGCTGCAGCAGATGCTGAACGTCTATGTTCTTTTGCCCGTGACGTTGCATGCCATGATGTTTTAGATGGTGGCGGTTCGGCAAGGATTACGACTATTTTTACAACCCACGGGCATTGGGATCATATCCGCGCTTTAGAAGCTGTTGCTGAGAGCTCTGGTGCAAAAACGTATGCTGGGGCAGCAGATATTCAGGCTATTGAGTCCCAAGAAAATTATCGGGTACATCACGAGCTTCATGGTCAAGAGCGTTTTGAGTATTCTTCGTATCGTTTAGAAACCATTTCTTTAGTAGGTCATACCCCTGGTTCTATTGCATGTGTTCTCACGGCTGAGGGCCTTCCGACAGTTATTTTCTCTGGCGATTCTCTCTTCCCTGGTGGAGTCGGTAAAACAGATTCTCCAGAAGATTTTTGTTCTCTCTTCCATGATGTCACCACAAAATTATTTGATGTTTTTCCGGATGACACGGTGGTTCTTCCAGGTCATGGGAAGGGCACGACGTTAGGTCAGGAGCGTCCGTCTCTAGAGCAGTGGAAAGAGCGCGGCTGGTAGTCAAACACACTATGTTGTACATATAGCTGGTGGTGGAGAACCTTGCAAGAGGTTCTCCACCACCAGCTATATGTCGCGATAGGAGTACAGACTGTTGGTTTAGAACAGTCCAGTAATTTTTCCTTCTGCGTCAAAACCGATGCGCTCAGCTGCTGGAGATTTAGCTAGCCCGGGCATGGTGCGCATGGTGCCACAAATGGCGTAAACGTATCCGGCCCCCGCTGCCAGACGCACTTCGCGTACGGGCATAGTCCAACCTGTAGGTGCGCCTTTGAGTTTGGGGTCAGAAGATATTGAAAGGTGTGTTTTGGCGATAACAACCGGAAGTTTCCCGTAACCAAGCTCTTCAAAACGACGTAATTGTTTTCGAGCAGATGCACTCAGCTCAATATCGTCTGCGCCATATACGTTGACAGCAACTTTTTGAATCTTTTCAGCGAGGGAGTCGTTGTCATTGTAGGTGTAGGTGAGCTCATGCGATTCTTCACATGCTTGAACGACTGCTTCTGCAAGTTCTACAGTCCCTCGTCCACCTTCAGCAACGCCACGATGGATAGCAACACGGGCACCTGATTCTTCGGCGATACGCGCAATCACCTCATGCTCTGAAGGGTAATCACTAGGGAAAGCGTTGATGGCAACGACAGGTTGTACTCCGAAGCTGCGAACGATATCTAAATGTTTTTTGAGGTTTGCTGCGCCAGCTTCTACATCGTGTGGGTTCTCTTCCAGAAGCTCTGGTGGAAGAGGTTTGCCCGGTGTGATGGTGTATCGTCCAGAATGAGATTTGAGTGAACGTACAGTCACAACAAGAACTGCTGCATCAGGTTTAAGACCTGATACACGGCATTTGACGTTGAAGAAGCGTTCTGCTCCCATATCTGCACCGAAGCCAGCTTCTGTAATCACGTAATCCGCGTGTTCAAGCCCAACATAGTCGGCAAGGATTGAGGAGTTTCCTGTGGCGATATTACCAAAGGGGCCTGCGTGAATCAGTGCGGGAGTATGTTCAAGGGTTTGCATGAGGTTGGGGTGTATCGCGTCAGAAAGAATAACGGCGAGCGCACCGTCTGCTTTGAGGTCTTTGGCGGTAACGGGCTCACCTTCATGAGTGTATCCGATGACGATACGGCCAAGGCGTTCTTGGAGGTCCTGCTGAGATTTTGCGAGAGAAAGAATCACCATGATTTCGCTGGCGGAAGTAATATCGAAGCCGGTTTCTCGAGGGACTCCGTCCATTCTCTCGCCAAGCCCGATGACGACGTTGCGTAAGGAGCGGTCGTTGATGTCAAGAACTCGACGCCATGAGATACTTCGGGAGTCGATGCCTAGCTCATTGCCGTGATGCAGGTGGTTATCAATCATGGCTGCGAGCATGTTATGTGCGGCTGTTACCGCATGGAAATCTCCGGTGAGGTGAAGGTTTAGCTTTTCCATGGGGACAATCTGAGAGTATCCGCCACCGGCTGCGCCTCCTTTGATACCGAACGTAGGTCCCATGGAGGGCTGTCGTAGGGTGAGCATTGCACTCTTACCAATCTGTCCCATTCCTTGAGCTAGTGAGACAGAGGTTGCGGTTTTCCCTTCACCAAGTGGGGTCGGTGTTACGGCAGTAACAACAATATATTTGGAATTGCGGGCTTGTGCGGTGTGCGCATTAGTTGTTTCGTCTAGAAGAACTTTTGCTACGTACTTTCCATAATTTTCGAGGCGGTCTTCGTTGATGCCTGCTTGTTGAGCAATCTCGTTAATTGGTTTGAGGGTTGCTTGCTGTGCGATTTCTAGGTCGCTAGGAAATGGTTGTGCCATGAGGTGTTCCTTCTCTGTTGAGAGTTTTTCTCGTCTCCTATCTTATGTTGAACATGACCTAAAACACTATGGTTCGTGAAGAACTTTTTGGCGTTGTACCGTTCAAGCTTGACGCAAAATCTCTTCGGTCTCACCTATGTCGGCGATACTGCCGTTTTCTAAAAGCACTGCCCGTTGGGCAAGGCTCGTAATACGTGCATCGTGGCTAATAATGATAACCGTTCGGTCTTTAAAGATAGCGTTCAGGCTCTGACGTGCTTGTTCTAGCTCTAAGGCAGTTGTTGATTCGTCCAAAATCACAGCATGTGGATTAGCTAAAACGATACGAGCTAAAGCAATATGCTGTATCTGCTGTTCGCTGAGGGTTACCGCGTTGTCGGCGGAGTGCTCTCCCCCAACTCGGGTGTGTAATCCGTCATTGAAGTGGTGAATCCATGAGGCACCAACAGCTTCAAGGGCGTGATACATTTCAGCCTCTGACGCTTGAGTACAGACCATATTAAGGTTTTCTGCAATAGTTCCAAGGAACAGGTGAGCTTCTTGGGTGCAAATTAGTAGTCGGGGGCGACCGTCTGCGGCCGGTGTGGTGGGGTATCGCCCGTCGCCTACTCGTTCGCCCAGAACAGCAATCTGCCCGGAAGATGCTGTCAACGACCCAGCGATTAGCCGTGCGAGAGTTGTTTTACCAGAACCAGAACGTCCAATGAGAGCTAAAGACTGTCTTTCAGGGATGTCTAGGTCAATATGGTGAATCACATGGTTATCAGGAGTGTAACCATAGCTCATCTGTTCAATATGTACCGTAGCTGTGTGAGGTACTGTTTCAGAGTATTTTTGGTGATTCTGTTGGCGACGATGTTGCTGTTGTGAGCATAGGTCAATCACCCCGCAAATACGCCCCATACTTACGGTCATTTCACGCATTCTGGTAATCCAAAAAGTCATGATTTCGACGTTGATTCGTAAAGAGAACATCAAAATTGCGGCGGTAGATACTTCACCCCAAGTAGCCCAACCCTGCTGCACACAATAGTATCCCCACAGCATGGTGAGCAATAGCGGAAGATAGTTGTTGAAGGCGTTTACCGCCCAGAACGTGGCACGCACTTGCACAAGACGGTAGGTGTCGTCATAAAAAGCGTCAATACGCTGGTCAAGTATTGTTTGACGATGTTGGCTTACACCTAAAGAGCGGATAGTCTGTGCACCTCGAACGTTTTCTGTCATGACGGTAGTCAGTTCTGAAGATCGTCCGGCAATGTTCAGCATTCCCTGAGCAATTTTGGGCAGAAAAAACCTCAAACTTATTGCGAGAAAGCATAGCATCGGGATGGTCACCATACCTAACGGCACAGATAACACAAGAATAGAGCCACAAAAAATAAAGATACGAATAATGGTGGCGGTGAGTTCTGGAATACCGCTGGTAATGATATCTCGAATAGCTTCTAAATCGTTGGTGATACGGGATACGAGGTCTCCGCTTCCGGCGTCTTCAATAGTTTGAGCGTCGAGGCTCATCGACGATTCAACCAGTTGGACACCTAAATCTTGGTGAACTCGTGTACCAATAATTTGACTTTGATAGAGCCATTGACGCGTCAACCATGCTGATATCACAACAGAGATAGCGATATATGCCAAAGATTGCCAGGGGTAGGTGCGCAGTTCCTGATTAAGTACGGCATCAACCAGTTTTCCGATATACCAAGGTGTTATGAGAGTAGCTAGCGAGGAAAGAGTAAACAGTATAAAAATCCAGGATACGCGTTGAGGTGTCGCAAAAATTGATCGAGCAACGATTTTCCATGTTGTTTGTGCCGGAGCAATGGGAAGAAGTTTAGCCATCGATCATGCTTTCTTGAAGGATTCTACGTTTTTCTGTTTCAACAGTAGTACTGACAATATAAACGCCGTGAAGATGTTCCAGAAGGCCATCTTCACAACATTCTTCTTCTAACCGGTCGAGGATGAAACGTTGGCTCGGCTCGTCCACGGAGTTAATGGGTTCGCAAAGAACCAGATGTGTTTTATTCTGTGCCAAAGCGCGAGCTAACCCTAGTCGTTGACGTTGTCCTCCTGAAAGATTAGTGCCTTCAGAGTTAATCAGACATTGAGCATAATCTCCGGTTCGTTGTGGGTCTAGCCGATGAACAATTTCTTGAGCATCGCTGAGTTCGAGGAGCTGGCTCATACGTTCTTGAGTCATTTCTTCTGTTTGCCCCAATTGCAGATGTTCTTCTAGCGTTCCTGCAAAAATCATCGGTTGAGAGCGAGAGAGAAGAACGTTATGCGCCCCGTAGCGTTGTTGCAGTTCTTGAGTGAGAACGTCAGCAAGGTGTTCGGCACTGAGCTGATATTTTTTCGGGTTGAGGTAATGAACTCTTCCTGAAGATAGGTTACTCTCATAGTTTTGGGTCGCAGGCTTATCCCCATTATGGTGAAATGTTTTTTGAGTGCGTTCTTTAAGTTCTTCGATGCGGGAAAGTGAGACGCGAGCTTGACGCCACATGTACAAGAAAAATTCCATTGACCATACAGGTGAAACCATCATCGAGATGATTCCGGTGACGGTCACTAACTGTTCAGCAGGAATAGTGGTTACCCAGTGTGCATCGATAATTTCTCCACGAAGTGCCAGAGCAACAGCCACCATGGTCGTCATGCCAATCAGGAAGACTCGGCTAAAAGCACTCCAACTTTGCAAACGTTGATAGGAAAGCTGCGAATGACGGACTTCTACAGCGGTTTGACGGTATCGGCTCATCATTGTTTGCTGTACCCCAAGTCCGACAATAGTTCTTAGCGCACTTGAAATATCAGAAGCGTAGGAGGTGTTCACACCAACTTTTTCACGAGCATAGGCGGCACGTTTTTCAAGAAAACGAGAGATAACGGTAATAGTGACGAGTGTTAGCAGCACACCAGCGCAAGAGACCACCGCGATAAGAGGGTTAATGAGCCACAATTGAACGGCACCTAATACGATGATGCTTAGTCCGCTCATCGCCGTCATAAGAGGCTGATAAAGGTAGGCAACCGTTTTGGTGTCTTTGTTGACGACCGTAATAATATTCCCTGGGTCTGAAGTGTTTTTAAGGTGAGGAATATAGGAGCAAGCGTACCGTTTCCAGTCTCGGTCTAAGGCCGCAATATTTCTAAAGGCCGTGCCCCAACCAATATATTCGTTGGCGATCAAGAGTACGATTAGGATGCTCAAACCGGTGGTGAGTTTCCAAGCCCATGAGCTGTCCCCTTGAGCGTGGGCGCTGATGATATTCCCGATAAAGGCTGGAAGAAAAATTGTTGCTATCCCAGCAAGTGTTTCACTGACGAAAGGTAAATACCAGCGAAATGAGTTGTAGCGAACCTCCGGAGGACGAAGACGAAACGACACCTGCGTCGACGGACGGTTCTGTTGCTGCTCAGAAGATGCCACTAGAGGTTATCAACTTTCTCAAAAAAGAAGGACCGATGATTCACGTACATATGAAGTAGAACTATCATAAGGTGCTCTATGCCAAAAGAAGAAAGTTATTGTTCTTTTCCTTTTGTAACATGATGAAGTATTTCCCTCCTACGCGACGGTGAGGAGTCTTATCTTTCTGCTGTTAAGCTCTCGACTATGATTGATATATTTTTTGGTGTTGTTGCGGTATAGACTAGGAAAACCATGAAAAAAATTCTTGAGTATCTCAGCCCTCAGCTAGCACAACATCCAGAAAATTATGCAAGTGCGGATTTTCGTTCAAATCCTCTATCGCCTGACGAAATATATGATGCGTTCTGTCAGTGGATTAGTTCCCGTGGCATGGAACTTTACCCCGCGCAAGATGAAGCCATTTTAGAGTTCGCTCAAGGTTCTCATGTTATTTTGGCAACCCCCACAGGCTCCGGCAAATCAACGGTCGCTGTTGCTGCGCATTTCACGGCATTAGCAACAGGGTATCGGTCATATTACACAGCGCCGTTGAAAGCTCTTGTATCTGAAAAGTTCTTTGATCTCATCGATATTTTTGGGGCAGAAAACGTCGGTATGGTTACCGGAGATTCTTCTATTAATGCTGAAGCTCCAATTATCTGTTGCACCGCTGAGATTCTTGCCAATATTGTTTTACGTGAAGGTTCACAAGCACAATTCTCGCAAGTCATTATGGACGAGTTCCATTTTTATTCGGACCCTCAACGAGGCTGGGCTTGGCAAGTTCCGCTACTTGATGCTCCACAAGCTCAGTTCCTTTTGATGAGTGCAACGTTAGGTGATACTACACGTTTTGAAAAAGAGCTTAAAGAGCGTACTGGCCGTGATGTTGCGTTAGTAACTAGCAATGAGCGACCAATTCCACTGCATTTTTATTATTCGATGGAGCCTTTGCAAGAGACGGTACAAGAGCTTATTAATACGCATCAAGCTCCCGTATATATTGTGCATTTCTCGCAGATTCAAGCAGCAGAGACAGCTCAGGGGCTACTCAACGTTGCTGTGGCTACTGCCGATGAGAAAAAACGTATTAATGAGCGGCTCCATTCTTTTAGGTTCTCTCCGGGGTTTGGAAAAGTACTTCAACGCTTAGTCAAGAATGGTGTCGGTATCCACCATGCTGGAATGTTGCCGAAATACCGTCGCCTTGTTGAGCAATTAGCGCAAGAAGGTCTTCTCAAAGTAATCTGTGGCACGGACACTCTTGGTGTTGGTATTAACGTCCCTATTCGTACCGTACTTTTGACGGCGCTATCAAAATTTGATGGTAGACGCTCTCGGAAACTTAAATCGCGTGAGTTCCATCAGATTGCAGGACGCGCTGGACGCGCCGGTTATGACACGGCTGGAACGGTGGTGGTGCAAGGCCCTGAACACGAGATTGAAAACCGACGGCTTGAAGCTAAAGCAGCGGAGAAGTTTAACGGCGACACTAAACGAATGGCACAGTCCCTACGCGGTAAAAAGAAAAAAGCACCACAAGGTTTCATTAACTGGTCAGAAAAAACTTTCGATCAGCTTGTTGCTTCTGCACCTGAACCGTTAACAAGTTCCTTCGATATGACCTATTCGATGGTGCTTAACATTCTTCAACGGAATGAGAATCCTTTTATGGTGGCGCGACATTTCCTACGCCATAATCATGAGTCTCCGACCCGACAACGACAGCTCATTAAAAAAGCTCTCGGCATCTATCGAGAACTCCTTGCAGGAGGTATCGTCGAAAAGTTGGATGTCCCAGACGAATACGGTAGGACTGTTCGTCTGGTGATGAGCCTTCACGATAATTTTGCGTTGAATCAGCCACTGTCTCCTTTTGCTTTAGCGTCATTATCATTATTAGATCGTTCGTCGACAAGCTATGCCTTAGATGTTCTGTCTATTTTTGAAGCAACATTAGAGAACCCTCATCAGGTTCTTCATATGCAAGAGAAGAAAGAGAAGTCTGCGGCTCTCGCTCAGATGAAAGCTGATGGGTTGGATTATCAGGAGCGGATGAACGAACTCGACCACATCAGCTATCCAAAACCTTTAGAAGATATTCTTGCACAGGCTTTTGAGACGTACCGTTCTGGTGCGCCGTGGGTGACAGAATACGATATTAGCCCCAAGTCTATTGTTCGTGATATGTATGAGCGGGCCATGGACTTTTCTTCCTATGTTCAGTTCTATTCGCTAGAACGCTCTGAAGGTGTGCTTCTCAGATATCTATCTGATGCGTATAAAGCTTTACGGCAAACAGTGCCCCAAGAAGCTCTCACCGAAGAACTCACAGATATCATCGAATGGCTCGGAGAGCTCATCCGACAAACAGATTCTTCTCTTGTTGATGAGTGGGAACGTTTAGCGTTTTCATCGACAGAAAATTTTGTGCAGCCTCACAACCACGTTATTGATGAGACTCCCCCTCAGCTCACAGATAATCCACGTGCCTTTACTGTGATGGTCCGTAACGCTCTTTTTCGCAGGGTTGAACTTTTTGCTCAGGAGCAAGAACGGACGCTCGGAGAACTCGATAGCGCTCACGGATGGGATGAAGACCGCTGGGCAGAAGCCATGGACGATTATTTTGAAGAATATGAGGATCTTTACACCGATTCTCAAGCTCGTTCTCCCCATTTATTCACGGTTGATAAAAGTGCAGAACGCACAGAGGGAACGTGGACTGTTCGCCAAATTTTCTCTGATCCTGAAGAACATCATGATTTTAGTATGAGTGCTCTTGTAGACTTAGCAGCTTCAAATGAGTTGGGTGAACCCGTAATCCGTATCCTTCACGTAGGGTTTAATCATTCGTGAGGATGACCTCTTCATCACCGTGTTTTATGTTTCATCGTTATATTTTTCTAAAGGTTGGTTCTTATGATTCTCTCATTACCATCGTCTTCACATCGGCAGGGAACAACTCATACGGTAGGTTCTTTTCACCTCATCGATCATTGGTTTGAGGTTCCCGCCACTCACGGTCTTGCCTTATCGTTAGGAATGGATGCGGCGTTAGAGCATCCTTTTGCTAAGCAAACTCTGACTATTTTTGCTCGCGAAGTCATTAATGTTTCTCCTGAGCTGACAACTTCAGTCGACGAACGTCCTCTGATGGTTTATCTCCAAGGCGGCCCAGGTGGTAAGAGTCCTCGTCCGCTTAGCGATCAAGGGTGGGTGCAGGAGCTTAGCAAAACTCATCGGCTCGTCCTTTTAGACCAGCGTGGAACAGGTCTTTCTACTGCGTTCACCGCTCAGACGATTCAGCAAGGACGCTCTATCGAACAGCAAGTTGCTTATTGTGAACTTTTTCGAGCAGATTCTATTGTTGCTGATGCTGAAGTGGTGCGTCGTTTTCTTTGCGCTGGTCGGAAAGACCAGCGTTGGTCGACGATGGGGCAAAGCTATGGTGGATTCTTGACCCTCAGCTATTTAAGCTTTGCTCCTGAGTCTCTCAAAGATTCTCGTATGACCGCCGGTCTGGCACCGTTGAGAGCTTCCATTGATCAGGTGTATCAGAGCACTTTAGACCGTGTTTATGAACGTAATGAACAGTTTTATCAGTGGTATCCCGAAGATGAAGAGTTAGCTCGTCGTGTCGCCTCCTTCGTGGAAGAAAACGAGGTGTATCTCCCTTCTGGAGAGCGTCTGACTGTTCCTCGTTTCCAAATGCTCGGGCAGTATCTTGGTGGTAATAGCCGAGTGCATGGATTACATTATTTACTTGAATCTGCTTTTGCTGAAGGAACAAGCCACCTCTCAGCACAGTTCTTGAGCGAAGCAGAACAAGTTCTGAGTTTTAGGTCTAGCCCTTTGTACGCTCTTTTACATGAGTCAATTTATGCTGATGGTCCAGCTCAGGGTGGTTCGCCATCTCCTGCCCCAACAAATTGGTCTGCTGCTCGTATGGCAAAGAAACGTCCAGAATTTAGCCCTGATGCTTCAAGGATTCTTTTTACCGGTGAGCATATTTTCCCGTGGCTTTTTGAGCAAGATACCGCGTTGAAGCCGTTAGCAGAGTTGGCTGATGCCTTGGCGCAGAAAGATGATTGGGGCCCGCTATATTCTCATGAACAGTTAGCGTCTAATGAGGTGCCTTTAGCGGCTGCCGCATATACTCCCGATATTTATGTGGATTATGCACATTCTATGAGTACTGCTCAGTGGGTTAAAAATACAAAAGTGTGGACATCACATACGCATCATCACGATGGTTTGGGTACAGACGGTACACTAATTTTGGGACATCTCAAAAATCTTCTCGCAGATATGCGCTAAGAATACCCCCAGCACGAGATGGCACCCACACTCCAGTAATTCACTCGCTATTTTTCCCTTTTGGAGGGTTTGTGGTCTCTCGCGCTCAATTTCTTGGCGCTTCTGCCGTTGGTGTCCTTGCAACTGCTTTTCATTCGTCGTCTTCGGCGTATGCTCAAGCACCATCGCGCTTTTATCGTGCCGATGAACAAGGTATTGCCTCCGATTCTTCAGAGCCGGTCAACCACCGTATTAATGAGCTCATCGATCAGTTAGCTCAATCTGGTGGAGGTAGTATCC
Organism: Rothia sp. P6271; assembly: GCF_048512995.1. Lineage (NCBI taxonomy): Bacteria > Bacillati > Actinomycetota > Actinomycetes > Micrococcales > Micrococcaceae > Rothia > Rothia sp. P6271. The sequence goes on from NZ_JBLXXV010000002.1 coordinate 306,898, forward strand.
TCTTCCCTCCAGGAAGATACCCCGTAGACTCTTCTGGCATTGTGCTCAAACACCAAGTCTCTATTATGGGTGTTGGCGATTCCACACAATTTATGCCCGTTGGTGATTGGGAAGAGCTCGCCGGTGTTTTTCGGATTGGCGAAGATACCGTCCCCTCCGAAGAACCTGTTTATCGTACTGGCCTTCATCAGTTCAGCATTAAACCAGGAGAAGACCCCTATAAACATCGTCAAGCTATCCCTAATACAGTTGGGATTCTTTACAACACGTTTAATGGGGATAATCCCCCAGATCCTGATGCTGCTCACCGAATTTCGGGAATTACTCTTTGGGACTTAGATATGGGCATTAAGCTCAAGGGCCCAGACGACCAAGGTTGCACGGTGTCTCAGATACGAGGACGTCGTTTTTTGAGGACAGCGCTCACCGTCGGCGATACAAATTCACCAACAGCTGCAGATAACATGTTTCATATGCTTGATTTCTCGTCAGCAAATTTGCAGCATCTTGATGCCGCAGCGATTGAAGTGTACACCTCTAACTGTTCGTTCTCACAGGTTAAAAGTTGGTATTCTAAACGTTCCATGAGCTTTGACGAGTCTGTTAAAGCCGGTGCCGGATACTATATTAAAGGCACTCGAAACTCCTTCAACCAGTGCGATGCCCAAGATAACGGTGGCCATGGCTTCGTTCTTTCATTAGGGAATAACTCGCTGATGAACTGTATCGCTGACTCGAATGGTTATGCAGAGAACATATCAGGTGAAGCGCAAACTTCTGAGGCTCATGGATTCCATGTTGAACGCAATGCAACAGGTACACAACTTATTGGCTGTCAGTCTTTTAACCGTACGAGAAATGACCCTGGACAATCCGTTGGGTTCTGGGCGCACGAGGGAAATACTCAGGTAACCATTATTGGTTCTGCTTTTGCAAACACCACAAGAGCGTCACAAACGGGAGCGCTTGAGACAGCACAAAAAACGTTGATTGACCCAACAACCCGATAAGCAATTATCTTTTGCGTTATCTTTCCTCAGAGATAGAGTAAAGGTGTGGGTTGCAACCCACACCTTTAACGATACTGCGTTAGTTTTGAATGTAGTCCTCGTGTTTACCTCGAGCACGGTGAACAAGGTCTTGATAATCTTGTTCAGAATCGATGAGTTCATCACGATATTTTTGTTTAATAGCACGCGACTTCTTAGCGTAACGTTCTAGCTCATCTTTAATCTTTGCACGTTCTTTCATAGAAGCATCCTCAGGCAATGCAAGATAACTTTCGCTCAATGCCGTCACCTTATGAATAATAGCTAGGGCTTGCCCTTTAGGCGAGTACAAAGACGCTAAGACCGTCACCAAGAGCACCCCGACGATCACTGCGAGAGAAACACCAATGGATACTTCAACCACATGGATAGGTTCACCATCATTGATAAAAGGCAAAGTATTTTCGTGAAGGGCATGTATCACCAGTTTTACACCAATAAAGGCAAGAATCAGAGATAGACCCCACGAGAGGTAAATGAGACGGTCAAGTAAACCATCAATCAGGAAGTACAGCTGTCGCAGACCCATCAAAGAGAACGCCGTTGCAGTAAAGACAATATACGCCGACTGGGTCAACCCAAAAATCGCAGGAATAGAGTCCAAGGCAAAGAGTAAGTCTGTTCCGCCGATAGCGACCATCACCAGCAGCATTGGAGTCATCACTTTTTTACCGTTTTCGATGGTGAAAAGCTTATCGCCATCGTAGTGTTCAGAAGTTTTAAAATACTTCTTCGCTAAACGGATGACAATATTATTCGCTTCATCTTCTTCGTTCTCTGCAGAAATCTCATCTTTAATCAGGTTCCCTGCAGTGTAAATAAGAACGATACCAAAAATGTAGAAGAGCCAGCTCCACGTATTAATCAACGCTGCACCAGCAAAAATGAAGATTGCGCGCGCCAACATCGCAAAAATAATGCCAAACAGTAGCACCTTTTGCTGGTCTTCTCTAGGAACTTTAAAGCTCGCCATAATAATCAGGAAAACGAAAAGGTTATCAACACTCAACGCTTTTTCCGTAATGTACCCAGCATAGTATTCTGCCGCGTAGGTGCCACCATCAACTATCAAGATGAAAACACCGAAGAGGAGCGCTACACCAATATAGATAGCCGACCAAATGGCAGCTTCACGGATAGTTGGCTCATGAGCTTTACGCACATGAAAAATAAAGTCATATGCGAGAAGCAAAACAATAAAGATGAGGGTAATAGACCATTGCAGCCCACTAATATCCACGGGGAGCCTTTCTTGTGGTTGGATACGTCAAATACCACAAGTCTCTCCCGCCTCAAGGGCACATTCTCCGGAGCGACTTCTTTGGCTCTCGTGCTGACGAAAAATGATTTGTGGGATACTCCCTTGCTCTCAAAATACTCTACCGCATTTTGCAAGTTCTCTTGCACTCTTTAGGCATGACCTGCCTGTTGCATCTGACGCAATTCTTTTTTAAGTTCTTGTAGCTCATCACGAATTTGTGCAGCTATCTCAAATTGAAGGTTTTCAGACGCTGTCATCATTTGCTCAGTTAGCTCCTGTATGAGCTGCGTCAGGTCTTCAGCTGGTGCGCTCGCCAAACGATTTTGGCGTATTTGAGGGGTTGTTGCAGCTCGCGGTGTTTTAGTGATGTGCTGGTTCAGGAGTTGTTGAGTATCTTCCTCTTCGCGAGCGAGCTGGTCGGTAATATCCGCAATTTTTTTGCGTAAGGGTTGTGGGTCGATACCGTGTTCTTGGTTATAACGTTGTTGAATTTCACGTCGTCGGTTGGTTTCGTCAATAGCTACTTGCATGGACGGCGTAATTTTGTCGGCGTACATGTGAACTTCTCCGCTGACGTTTCGTGCGGCGCGACCAATCGTTTGAATTAGTGACGTTGTTGAACGGAGGAAGCCTTCTTTATCTGCGTCAAGGATGGCGACAAGAGAGACTTCTGGCAAGTCTAGCCCTTCACGAAGAAGGTTAATGCCGACCAAAACGTCAAAGCTACCTTGGCGTAGTTGTCGCAGTAGGTTTACGCGTTGGAGAGTGTCCACATCGGAGTGAAGGTACTCTACGCGCACCCCGTTTTGGGCGAGGTATTCGCTAAGATCTTCTGCCATTCTCTTGGTGAGGGTGGTAACGAGGATACGTTCGTCACGTTCGACGCGTTCTCGGATATTCGTTAGAAGGTCGTCAATTTGTCCGCGGGTGGGTTTAACAATAATCTTTGGATCGACAAGTCCTGTTGGGCGAATGATTTGTTCAACATATCCGTCGGCTTGGGATAGTTCGTATTTTCCGGGTGTAGCCGATAGATATACTGTTTGTCCGATTCTTTCAAGGAATTCATTCCATTTGAGGGGACGGTTATCCATTGCGGAAGGTAGTCGGAAGCCAAAGTCTACAAGAGTACGTTTTCGGCTCATGTCACCTTCGTACATGGCACCAATTTGTGGGACAGTCACGTGAGATTCGTCGATAATGAGGAGGAAGTCATCGGGAAAATAATCGAGTAGACAGTGTGGTGCGGAACCTGCTTCACGTTGGTCAATGTGTCGAGAATAATTTTCAATTCCGGTGCAGAAACCCATTTGTTCCATCATTTCGAGGTCATATTGGGTACGCATGCGTAGGCGTTGGGCTTCAAGAAGTTTTTGTTGACTTTCAAGTTCTGCAAGTCTGCTTTGCAGTTCCTCTTCGATACTGCGCATAGCAATTTTCATGCGTTCTTCACCTGCTACGTAGTGTGAGGCAGGGAAAACGTACATTTCTTCTTCCTCACGGATAATTTCTCCGGTGAGCGGATGCAGAGTGTAGATAGTTTCTATTTCGTCTCCGAAGAATTCAATACGGACTGCGTTCTCTTCATACATGGGGATAATTTCTACGGTATCTCCACGAACGCGGAAAGTTCCCCGGTGAAAGTCAATATCGTTTCGGGTGTATTGCATGGCCACGAATTGACGTAGCAACTCATCTCGATCGAGTTCTTCTCCTCGTTTGAGGGTGACCATTTGCTCAATATATTCTTCGGGTGTTCCGAGCCCATAGATACACGATACGGTAGAAACAACAACAACATCGCGTCGAGTAAGCAAAGAGTTGGTTGCAGAGTGGCGCAGTCGTTCTACTTCTTCATTAATAGATGAGTCTTTTTCAATAAAAGTATCTGTTTGAGGCACATACGCCTCTGGCTGGTAGTAGTCGTAGTAGGAAACAAAGTATTCGACAGCGTTATGCGGGAGCAGCTCTCGAAGTTCTTGTGCAAGTTGAGCGGCGAGAGTTTTATTATGCACCATGATAAGTGTTGGGCGCTGTACTGATTCGATGAGCCATGCTGCTGTTGCAGATTTTCCGGTGCCGGTGGCACCCAGTAGCACGATGTCTTTTTCTCCGCTATTGACGCGTTGAGTCAGTTCTGCAATCGCTTTGGGTTGGTCTCCCGCTGGCTGATATTCAGAGATAACGTTAAAGGGTGCGACAATTCGTTGGATGTTTTGCGCTAGGCTCATAGTTGTTAATTTTACTGCACCTCAGTGGCTGGTGAGCATTCAGCGCTCATATTATCGTCATATTGTAGTGATTCAGTATATGTAATGTTTTTGTACCTGATTAGTTGTATAAGAATACCTGTACTATCAATGACATATTTAAGATGGAATTGAACTAAAACTATTTCGTTGAATCGCTTCAGATATATCAATATCCTCAAGAAGATACTTAAACAATAAGTTAATTCTTTAATCTCGTAAAACGTTAAACAATGATAATAATAGGGCACATAGTTAATGTTTTATATTAACTATGTGCCCTATTATTGAACGTTCTAAGACTTATTGGTTCAATATGCTCAGAACATATTCAAGCTAGATTGTTCTATAACCCAACTATTTTTTCTTTAATGAGCTTTTAGCTGATTCTTGAGAATCTTCAGTTTTTGTTTCTGGAGTAATCACAGGAATCTGACCAGTGTTAGGAACGAGAGACTCATATTCTGGTTCCGTCCCTACCTCAAACTCAGGGCGCATCACAACATCTTCAATAGAAGAGAAGTCTTCTTGAGCTCGACGATGGTATTCCTCGATAGGAAGAACTTGCTTCCACTGACGAGTCCGCATCGGAGGTAACTCCCCTGCGTCCTCACGTAGAGCACGAACGATCATCCACATCTCAAGGTAACCCAGAATCCATACAGGAAGACCAATCACAATAATGACCTGTTGCAAGAGGTTTAGTCCGTCGTCTCCGCTGGAGACAAGAATCGCTGCACACACAAGACCTATACATAAAGCCCAGAAAACGCCTTGACGTTTTGGTGCAGGGTCTTCGTGGCCGTTAGAAATAGCGTCCATGACCAAAGCAGCAGAGTCAATAGAGGTAATGAAGAAGATAGTAATCACGAGAAGTGTTAGTGCTGCAATCACGGGGAAGAAGGGGAAATGACCCAAAAATTCGAAAAGTGCGGCAGGAATATCGCCATCATTGACCACTTTTTGGACAAGAGTTCCACCGTGGTTACGTTCGATGTCAAAGGCGTTCATGCCAAAGACACCAATCCAGATGAGAGTAAATGCGCTGGGGGCTCCAAGAACACCAATTACAAATTGGCGGATAGTGCGTCCTTGAGAGATTTTAGCAATAAAGAGCCCAACGAAAGGTGCCCATGCAACGGTCCATGCCCAATAGAAGACGGTCCAAGAACCAAGCCAGCCAGTATCTGCGAAAGTATCGTTGAAGAACATCATTACAGGGAGCTTTTGAATAAAGTGGCCAGCAGATTCGATCGTTCCGGTAATTGCTAGTCGTGTTGCTCCCGTCATAAGGATAAAGAGCAACAAGGCAATAGCCATCATGATGTTAATGTAGGACAAACGCTTCACACCTTTGTCCATCCCCATTAGCACAGAGCAGATACCTGCAGCAGTGATGATGGCAATAATGGCAGCCTGTATCCACCCACCTACCGGAAGACCGTACATGATGTTCATACCGGAGTTAATCTGTAAGGCGCCAAGCCCTACGGAAACAGCAATACCAAAGACAGTAGCGATAATCGAGATTGCGTCGATGACTTTTCCGATAGGGCCGTGGATACCTTCGCCGAGCAGTGGTTGGAAGATAGAAGATACACGCGGAGGAAGTTTACGTTTATACGTAAAATACCCAAATGCAAGCCCAGGGACAGTCAGAATAACCCACATGAACAAGCCAATGTGGAAGTTTGCTATTGACAGCGCGTCAATAGCGGCAGCATCAGATTGCGGTTCAATCCCAGAATATGGAGGGTTAGCATAGTGGCTAATAGGCTCTGCTGCACCCCAGAAAAGAAGTACCGCGCCAACACCAGCAGCGAATAGCATCCCGAACCATGCAATACCGGAATATTCTGGTTCCGCATCATCGGGGCCAAGTTTGACACGCCCAAAACGGCTGCATGCGATATAGATGAGGAAGATAAAGAAAAGAGCATTCCCTAAAACATAAAACCAACCAAGATATTTAATAATAAATGATGCCGTAACACCAAAAATCTCAGCCATAGGCTTTGGGAAAACAACCATTGCCAGAGTAAAAAGCATAATAAATGCTGCTGACATAAAGAAAATAGGAGGGCTTGTTCTAAGCCCTAGTCTGTTGTGTATTTTGCTCAACACAGCAAAAACCCGGTGGATATGTGCGTACTTTGCGGCGCTCGTTGATTCCACCTCACCGCAAATTCATCCAGAGAGGACAACGTATTTAATAGTACGCATATTTTACAAAGAAATGTTAAATATGACTTTTTATTCCGACTATTTAGAGTCAATAGAAAGCATCTGACTAGGAATTATAACAATTCTATAAAATATAACACTACTGATTATTTTTGGCGTCAGAAGAGGCTAAAAGCCCCTCCCAAACCTCCAAAACACGCTGTTTAGTGTCAGCAATATCACCCGAATTGTCGATAACCCAATGAGCGACCTCTGCCCGTTGAGCGTCACTAGCTTGAGCTGACATTCTGTTCAAAGCATCCTCTCGAGACATCCCACGATACTTTTTCAGACGCTCAAGGCGTACAGGAAGATCAGCATAAACCACAATGACTTTATCAAAATGATGATATTGCCCAGTCTCTACTAAAAGTGGAATATCCTCAATGACGATAGCATCATCACCATAAATACGACGAATATTCGCAATTTTCTCTACAGCACGTTCACGAATAGCAGGGTGCATAATACGCTCAAGAGTTTCACGTAACTGCTCATCAGAAAAAATTTTCTGAGCCAAACGCCCACGATTCAACGACCCATCTTCGCACAGAATATCTGAGCCAAAAAGACGAATAACCTCGTCAAAAGTCTTCTCCCCCGCCTGCATAAGCTCACGCCCTAAAGCATCAGCGTCAACAATATGAGCCCCATAGGAGGAAAAAATCTGCGCAATAGTAGATTTTCCAGCACCAATTCCACCCGTTAAAGCAGTCCTTAACATTTTTCTCCTCTCAATCAACACACCCATACAGCTACTCTCTAACCTATCGTAACGACTATGAGTACGTGATGTTCATGTTCTACCTCATCCGCACACCAAAAACACATCTCAGAACACTACAGCCAAACATTACACAGAAAACGAGCGTTCTCATCGTGTGCAGTAAAATGTTTTAGATGCAGACAACAGACCATACTCGTGCTCACCGATACACTGTTCTAGCAAAACACGCACATGAATACCGTGCTGATCTTGAAATTAAAAGAAGCAATTTCTTGGGTTTCGCTCTTCGCGTTGAAAACGAAACCCAAGCACGAGAGTTCATTACTTCTCTAAGAAAACGCTACCACGATGCACGACACGTCTGCTCAGCGTTTGTGATTGGAGCAGATCGCGATATCCAACGATCCTCTGATGATGGAGAGCCAGCAGGTACAGCAGGAATACCGATGCTCCAAGCAATACTTGCACGAGACACGGCACAAAAAGCCCCTATCTCAGATATTTGTGTTGTTGTCGTACGATATTTTGGCGGGATTAAACTAGGTGCCGGTGGGCTTACACGAGCTTATTCTGAAGCTGTCACTCATGTTCTTGACAGCTCAGAATTTCTTCTTCGTCAAAAACTGCTGTGTGCAAAACTTCCTGTTTCACATGCATTCGTCGGACAACGCGATCATGAAATACGACACCTAGGATTTCATATCATTGATACCGAATACGACGCAGAAAAAGCCTACATGAGCGTTGGTGTGACGGCAGAGAAAGTAGAATACCTCAAAGAATGTATTGCCCACATCAGTGCTGGCGAAGAGTCCCTCAGCTGGGACGGCTCAATATGGGTAGACACCCCGTAAAACATGACAGCGTAGAGATAAGGGTGCTCTTTGACCGCTATCATCAAAGAGCACCCTTATCTCTATATGATTTATCGGGCAGTTAAGCCACCGTCAAGGATAAATTCTGAGCCAGTTGAGTATGAAGAATCATCACTTGCAAGAAAGAGAACAGTCTTAGAAACTTCCTCTGGCTGAGCGATACGCCCCAGAGGAATAGTCTTCTCAAACTCTTTAACCGCAGCCATCGTATCTTCTTGCATAATCATCGGTGTCGCAATAACACCGGGGTGAACAGAGTTCACACGAATACCGTGATGGGCAAGTTCCAACGAAGCAGCTTTAGTCAAACCACGCACAGCAAATTTAGTATCGGTGTATCCGACTGCACCACCCACTAAGCCGTTGATAGAAGAAATATTGATAATGCTTCCGCCACCATTTTTCTTCATCAATGAAGCACCGTACTTTACTCCAAGAAATACGCTGAGCTGATTAATATTAAAAATCTTTGTATACTCATCAACGCTCACATCAAATAGTGACTTCGCCATCGTAATACCGGCGTTATTGACCAGAATATCTAAAGTGCCAAAGTGTTTTTCGGTCTCAGCAATGACACGTTCCCAATCGTCTGAAGAAGTAACGTTATGGGACAAGAACAAAGCGTTTTGACCTAATTCCTCCGCTAATTTTTCACCTTCTTCGGCATTGATATCAGTGATTACTACACGAGCGCCTTCTTCGTGGAATAAACGCGCATGAGCAGCTCCCATTCCTTGAGCAGCTCCAGTAATTAAAGCAACCTTGTTTTCGAGTTTCTTTGCCATCACTTATCATCCTTTGATATGAAAGATTTATTCGCTATGTATATTTAGCTGGCAAGAGGCGGCTTATGTCGCCCATCACTAACAAGGTGTACTATACTCCTGAACTCCCAGCTTTTTCAAGAAAAAATAAAAGGTTGTTCTTCCTACCAGTAAGGTAAGAAGAACAACCCTTAATCAAGGACTTATAAGAGGTAAACCCCTCATAAAGACTTAATTAGTTACCGGTGAGCTTCTTGCGAAGTTCTGCAAGAGCCTCATCAGAAGCAAGAGTACCGGACTCTGACTTGCTATCAGAGGAGTAGGAAGAAGGAGCAGCTTCAACCTCAGCAGCAGGCTCAGCAGGTGCGTTAGCAATAGCTTCTGCGTCAGCTTCAAGAGCCTTTGCAACCTGTACCTTGTGAGCTTCCCAGCGAGCCTGAGCATCAGCATACTGCTGTTCCCAAGCTGCACGCTGAGCTTCAAAACCTTCAAGCCATTCGTTGGTCTCAGGGTCGAAGCCTTCAGGGTACTTGTAGTTGCCCTCTTCGTCGTACTCAGCTGCCATGCCGTAAAGTGCAGGATCAAACTCAGTACCTTCAGGATCTACGCCCTCATTAGCCTGCTTGAGGGAGAGGGAGATACGACGGCGGTCAAGATCAATGTCGATAACCTTAACGAAGAGTTCGTCACCAACAGAAACAACCTGCTCAGCCAAATCAACGTGACGAACAGCAAGTTCAGAGATGTGAACGAGACCTTCGATGCCATCTTCAACACGAACAAATGCACCGAATGGTACAAGTTTGGTGACCTTACCAGGAACAACCTGACCCAAAGCGTGAGTACGAGCAAATGCCTGCCAAGGATCTTCTTGAGTTGCTTTGAGGGAGAGTGAAACACGCTCACGGTCAAGGTCAACTTCGAGAACCTCAACGGTAACCTCGGTGCCAACCTCAACGACCTCAGAAGGATGATCGATGTGCTTCCAAGAAAGCTCAGAAACGTGAACAAGACCGTCTACGCCACCAAGGTCGACGAATGCACCGAAGTTGACGATAGAGGATACAACACCGTTACGAACCTGGCCCTTTTCGAGCTGGTTAAGGAAGGTGGAGCGAACCTCAGACTGAGTCTGTTCAAGCCATGCACGGCGAGAAAGAACAACGTTGTTACGGTTCTTATCAAGTTCAATAATTTTTGCTTCGATTTCCTGACCGATATAAGGTGCAAGGTCACGAACGCGACGCATCTCAACCAAAGATGCAGGGAGGAAGCCACGAAGACCAATGTCGAGGATAAGACCACCCTTGACAACCTCGATAACAGTACCGGTAACGACACCGTCGTTTTCCTTAACCTGTTCGATGTCGCCCCATGCACGCTCGTACTGTGCACGCTTCTTAGAAAGGATGAGACGGCCTTCTTTGTCTTCCTTAGTTAGGACGAGAGCCTCAACTTCGTCACCAACGGAAACAACTTCGCCGGGATCGACGTCATGCTTGATGGAAAGTTCGCGTGAGGGAATAACGCCTTCGGTCTTGTAACCGATATCGAGAAGAACCTCGTCGCGGTCAACTTTAACAACTTCGCCGGAGACTAGATCGCCATCGTTGAAGTACTTAATGGTCTCATCAACGGCTTTGAGGAAGTCTTCTTCAGTTCCAATGTCGTTGATAGCAACCTGAGGAGTGTTGGTGCTCATATAGTAAAGGGCTCCAATAGGATAGATTTGGTAGGTTGATACAGTCAGGTGTCCCCCGCATACAAAACATATCTTCTGAGCCTCTGATAAAAAATATCTTTCACTCATCAGGTTCCGACGCAGTATCCACCACGAGTGGTTCACTCTGTACCAAGCGTTTATTCGGACAATTATGTGAGCGCATAGTACGCCCACACCGTTGATTCTAGGGGGTTACACCCAAGATGGTCAATCATAGCCACACTATTTCAGGTGTTTATTTCACAACAAATATGGTATGTTACTTCCCCATTGCGTTATCAACGGCTAAACATCGACTCCCACGACGACATCGGAACGTCACAAACTAGCTCATGGTAAACCTCACGACGATACTCTTTAAACCCCCTACGACAATAGTTCTTCAGAGCATATGGGCCGTCTAAAGTACATGTATGCACCCACACACGTTGCACTTCAGGTATAGCGTGATAAGAGGACATCTTCCATGCAGCAGTAAGAACATACTCCAAAAAGGCTTTACCCAGCCCCCTACCATGCACCCATTGCATCAAACCAAAATAGAGCAGCTCCACATCAGAGCCAAATTCATCATCAGAACGAGGAATAACCTGAGTATCTAACTGCGCATAGCCACAAGGAGTTCCCTCCACATAAAGAACCCATAGTTCACTGCCAACTTCGCTCAGTTCGTCGTCCCACTGCTCTCGAGACCAGCTTAAACGTTCGTACCAGTAATAAGGCCCACCAACGACGCTATACAACCAACGAATAAACTCCGGCTGAGGATGCATCACCCGCTGAGCATACACACCTTCAGGAAACCCCGAAAACTCCCCTGGATCTGAAAACATCTGTAAATAAATGACCTCAACATCCCGAGGAGAACGCGAAGGCATCGAATTTGTTATAGAAGTCATGACCAAAGAACGCTTCCCCTAATGTCCAGCCTCTTGCCAAGAAGTACCAGAACCAACCTGAACATCAAGAGGTACCAAAAGTTCCACAGCCGTGCTCATTTCTTCACCTAGAATACGGCGAGCTTGTTCAAGCTCACCAGAGGCAACTTCTAAAATCAATTCGTCATGAACCTGCAAAAGCATACGGCTCTTAAGCTTCTCATCATTAAGACGACGATAAACATTAAGCATCGCAATTTTGACAATATCCGCAGCAGTGCCCTGAATAGGAGCATTCAACGCTGCACGTTCAGCAGCCTCACGACGTTGCTTATTTGAACTGCCCAAGTCGGGAAGAATACGACGGCGTCCAAACATCGTCTCGGTATAACCATCACGGTGAGCCTGCTTAACCGTTGAACGTAAGAAACGCCCCACATTGCCAAAACGTTTAAAATAGTTCACCGTTAACTCGCCAGCCTCATCAACAGGAATACCGAGTTGTTTTGAAAGACCAAAACGAGACAACCCATACGCCAACCCATAAGACATTGCCTTAACTTTGGCACGCATCTGTGATGTCACCTCTTCAGGAGCCACATCAAATACTTCTGAACCAACAAAGCGATGCAAATCCTCACCACTTTGATAAGCCTCAATTAGCTTCTCGTCCTTAGCTAGATGCACCATAATGCGCATTTCAATCTGCGAATAATCTGCGGTTAGAAGAGTCTCATATGATGTTCCATCAACAGAATGCGGATCAACAATAAAGACCCCACGGATTTTACGTCCTTGCTCAGAACGAATAGGAATGTTCTGAAGGTTTGGTTCCGTAGAAGACAATCGCCCAGTCGCTGTAACATTTTGCTGAAAAGTCGTATGAATCCGACCATCAGCAGCCGTCGCTTTTTCTAGACCTTCAACCGTTTGTTTGAGCTTGGTAAAGTCACGATAGGTCTGCAACGCAGCCAAAAATTGCGCTCCGGCAGTATCAGGATTCACTTTAGTCATCAAATCTGCAATAGACTCAGCATCAGTAGAATACCCCGACTTAAGTTTGCGAGTCTTGGGCAGTCCTAATTCTTCAAAAAGAACTCCTTGAAGCTGTTTAGGAGAGCTCAGATTCACTTCGTGGCCAATCAAACGATACGCTTCGTCAGTTGCCTGACGTACGAAAGAATCATAGTAGTCCTTAAGCTCAGAAATCTTTGCAGAATCAACGGCGATACCAGATTGTTCCATACGAGCTAAAACCTCTGCCATAGGAAGCTCAATATCCTGATAAAGCGTTAGCTGCTCATCATCAACCATCCGATAATGCAAACGGTACGCCAACTCTTGAATATGGCGAGCAACAAGAGCGCAATACTCAAAGGGGACAGAAGGTTCTAACACAAAAAGCTCTGCTTGAGGCTCCTCCGATACTGGCTCCTGAGGAAGAGAAACCCCCAAATATTCTTGGCACAAGGCATCCATCATCGTCGCAAAATCACGTTTACGAGCTGAAGGAATATACCCGCACACATAAGAACTCAGCATCGGGTCTTCAACAACCCCAGCAAGGTCAAAGCCTCGCGCGTTCAACGTCTTATAGTGCTGTTTGAGGTCGAAAAGAATTTTAGGTTGAGACTCATCTGCTAACCAACGAGCAAAAGCACTCTCTACTTCTGGGCTCATCGCAGTAAAGTCAAGCCATACGCTAGAAGCTCCAGCAACTAAAACAGCACCTAAAAGATCACGCTCATGAGCTAGGCCCGTCTGCTGAGCAGACTCAGAAACAACAGGATATAACGTCACAGCACAGCTCAAACGTTCCGGCACAGATTCTGAACGCTCCACCTGAGTAATAACATCAGTCGCCGTGTCCAAGAACTGACGTAAAACTTTATCTCCGTCATCAGAAGAGCACGTCTCAACTGTCGTATCAAAAGACAGTGCAGATACGGTCGTGCCCTGCTCCGCTACGGCGGGGAAAACCTCACCCACACGACGGCGAATAGAATTAAACGCTAACTCATCAAAAAATTCGTCAAGACGTTGATGGTCTTCCGGACCATACTCACTCATATCCGATAACTCAAGCGGCAGTTCGAGGTCATCAACCAGACGATTCAAACGACGGTTACGACGCACGTCCTCAATATGTTCCCTAAGCGCCTGACCCTTTTTGCCTTTAATCTCGTCAGCATGGGCAAAAATACTCTCTAAATCACCGTATTCATTAATCCATTTTGCGGCGAAACCAGGCCCCACACCAGGTACACCTGGCAGGTTATCTGCTTTCTCACCTGTCAACGCGGCAAGATCGGGGTACAAATGAGGAGGTACAAGATATTTCTCTTGCACAGCAGCCGCATCCATAGGACGGATACCTTTCTGCGGCCCCGTCGTCACAGGATAGAGTACCGTGACGTTATCAGAAATCAACTGAAAAGAATCCCTATCACCAGAGACAATAGATACTTGATATCCGCTCTCACGACCAGTCTTTGTCAACGTTGCAATAATGTCGTCTGCTTCATATTCAGGAACAGTTAACCAAGGGATATTTAACAAATCAAGAAGACGCTGAATTAGCTCAACCTGCCCAAAAAATTCGGGAGGAGTCTCCGAACGTCCACCCTTATATTCACTATATTCACGTGTTCTAAATGTGCCACCCGATAAATCAAACGCAGCAACAATATGCGATGGTTCTTCACTTTTAATAAGGCTCAACAACGTTGAAAGGAAACCATGAACCGCATTTGTGTGCTGTCCTTGAGCATTAACGAAAACATCAGCTGGAGTCCCATAAAAAGACCGAAAAGCTAGAGAATGACCGTCAATCAGTAGAAGTTTTTGAGTTTTTTTAGCAGATTCTTGTGTAGTCACAGGTTCTATCCTAGACGCTTATTCTTTCTCACACCACGTTCACTCCCCCTATGTTCACTAGCACCTCAGAAAAACAAAGAGCATAATGAAGACTATGAACGAATTACCTCACGACGTACGCGCATCATTGATTGAGCATGGAATACCGGAAGATTCAGTACACCGTTTCGGTCCGCTAGGTTTAGGAGAGCTTATCCCTAAACTTGGTATCCGCTTCCTTGAACTCTCTGCAGAAAAAACTGTTGCAACAATGCCAGTATCAGGAAACACCCAACCAGCAGGACTGCTACACGGTGGCGCATCCGCAGCATTCTTAGAAACCCTTGGCTCCTTTGCCTCAAATATGGCTGTTGATGAGAAAACCATGGCAGTCGGTACAGAACTGAACATTACTCACCTACGCTCTGCCGTCAGTGGTCTTGTGACAGGAACCTGCACCGCAGTTAAACTTGGTAGAACACAGCTGGTCCACCACATTGATATTACCGACGAGAATGGAAAGCTTATCAGCAGCGGCAGAATGACTAATATGGTTGTTCCTAACATCGTTCATTCTGCGCAGAAAGGATAACGTCCATGCGGGAAAAAATTGGGATGGTCTTTCTCCTCCTGACCATTCTTGTTGCTGTTACTGCGATGCAACACGGAAGCTATTGGTGGTTTGCGTTAGCAGTCTGTAGCGCTGTTACGCTATGGGGTATTGGCACAAAACCTTCACAAAAATAATTTTTGCCCATAACACAACATGGTGGGGTTATCGCTCATTTGAAAAGCGATAACCCCACCATGATTTTATGTCTAGTAAAACCTATGATTTAGACATTTGTTCAACGATAGTCTCAGCAACTTCACGCATAGAGATACGTCGATCCATTGACGTTTTTTGAATCCAGCGGAATGCTTCTGGCTCTGTTACCCCCATCTTTGTCATAAGCAAAGACTTTGCACGGTCCACAGCTTTCCGTGTTTCAAACTGTTCTTTAATGCTTTCAACTTCAGCTTGAAGAGCCTTAATCTGTTCATAACGACTCATCGCAACTTCGATAGATGGGATGAGCTCATTTGGGCTAAAGGGTTTAACCACGTATGCCATTGCACCAGCTTCTGTGGCACGATCTACCAGCTCTTTTTGGCTAAAGGCGGTTAACAATACAACGGGAGCAATCTGTCGTTGTGTAATCTCTTCAGCAGCAGTAATACCATCCATAATGGGCATTTTTACGTCCATGAGGACAACGTCAGGGCGGTATCGCTCAGCGAGTTCAACAGCAGTCTTTCCGTTATCAGCTTCTGCGATGACGTCGTATCCTTGTCCTCGAAGAATCTCAACGATGTCCATACGGATGAGCGCTTCGTCTTCTGCGACGATAACGGTATGTGTTGTTTCCTCTGTGGAAGATGTCTTCTCTGACATACAAACTCCTAGCTCTCTGCCGACCCTTTTACTTTATAATTTTGACACGTTGCTTAGCTATCTGTTCAGCACGTGAAGAAAAAAGTCCGTAATATTCACCACTGTAACCTCATCAACGATAAAACAACCTGAAAACTGACGTCGAGTACTATCATAAGTGTTTTAAAAGGGTCTACTTTTAGAGTCGCACTCCCCACGGT